>JAFTEM010000025.1 GCA_017453665.1 bacterium
ACAGATAAGTTGATAGAGAAAAGTAAGAGAAAAAAATAATGGTTAATTTATTGATAAGATAGAAAAACGAGGTTGTACTTCGTTTTTTTTCTTTTCTTGATTTTTTATAATTTTTATGCTCTTATTCTTGACTTGTTAAATATAGATAACAAATAGTTATCGTTTTTTTTGAAAACAGATTGATTTTTTTTGTAGTTTTTTTAGAATATTTTTGAAAATAAAACTACAACAAAAGGATATTTCTTTATTATTGTATTTCTCTAAAATAAAGGAATAAATTGTTGAAAATTATGCTTAAAAATTAGTGTAAGCACGAAAATTATTCCTATAATAAAAAATTCTATCACAAAAATATTTCGTTTAGGTACGTAATTTTTTTGTTTATGGCTAATTTTCTAAATTTTAACTTAGTTTATTCTAGAAAAACAATGAGAAAGACAATATGAAGTATTTCATTATTTATTTTGTTATTCGTTAATCTTTTCACCCCTGTGTCTTATGTTTTAGCTGATGAAGCAGAAGCTTCTTCAGATTCCGCAGGAAGTTCAGTGGATGCTGGTTTCTCTGATGGGGGGGGTGATAGTGGCTCTGATTCTTGATCTTCAGATAATTCTTGAGGAGATGAAGGAGGTGACAGTAGTGATAGCGGATTATCAGATGCTGATATGGGATCTGATGAATGAAGCGATTGAGCTGATGTTGCTGATGTTGCTGATGAGAGTGACGAAGGTGATGTTATAGATTGAGATGACTCAGAAGATTCTGAAGTTGCTGATGAGGCTACATGAGAAGATTCTGAAAATACATCGGATGAATCAGAAAACACACAAGATGACGAAACACTAGCGGGTGTTAATAGTGCTAGTGATACTGAAGGATGACAAGGAGGAAGTTCATCTTCTTCTACAGACGATCCTTCATTGTTCTGTAAACAAGAATGAGCTCCAGAACATGCTCATTACCTTTATACTGATGAAGGTCCTGCAGATGTAAATTGTGCGTGGGGTTGTGATGAAGGATTTGTAAAAAGTAAAGATGGTAAAAAATGTTCTATTGAGGGTGAAGAAGAGACTGATAGCAAATGAAATAATGAAGTTCAATTAAATTGTTTCAAATGAGAAATTCCTGAAAATGCTTATTATGTTAATTGAGATGAAAAAAATGAAGAATGAGAAGTTCTTTGTTGATGGAAATGTAATGATGGATTCTTAGTAAATGAGCAAAAAAATGCTTGTGAAGCAATTGATTTTAGTAAGTACAGAAATGAAGCTAGTGTATCTACTCTTGCTGGATGGTTATGAATTGATTGGGGAAATGAAGCATGAGATTATGCTTTACTTGCATGAGTAGAATGAGATTATAAAGGTTTAAGAGAACAAAATGAAAAGATTAGATTATTCTTAGTTGAAAATGTTGAAAAGTTTTTGAAAGGAGAATTTAATAAAGATAAAGCATTAGAAGAAAAGAAAGCAAACATTTATAATGATGTTCAATTAAATTCAGAAATTATTACAGGAAGTGCAACATATAGTGGAGTTGTTGTAAAAGTATCAGCTCCTGTTGAATCATTTCCAGAAGGAACGGTATTAAAAATCAAGAATGTTAAACAGGATAAATCAATAAAGACAAAAGAAGATGTTTTATTAGAACAAGTTGAAGAAATTGGAGAAGATACAACAAAAGTATCTTTTGATATCTCTTTTATTTACAATGGATTTGAGGTTCAACCAGTAGAAGGTAAGAATGTTTCTGTTGTATTTGATTATGAGAACAATGAAGAATTTAAAAAGGCAGCAGAAGATAAAAATATAGATTTGGTTGTATACCATGTAGAAAATAATGAAGAAAAGGTAGAAAAGATTGATATTAAAACTGTTGAAGAAGTAAAAAGAGAAGTAAAACAAGATTTAACAGAAGAATATAAAGAAGTTATTGAAGAAAATCATGAAGGAGATGCTAATGTAGGAATTGTTGCTAATGAATTTTCTGTGTATACATTGACCATTACAGTATCAAATGAAGCAACATGGAATTTGGTTTTAGTTGCTACATGAGCATCAATTATTGGAAGTGGTTTTGATTGTAATGGAGAAAATACAATATGTTCTGGTAATGTAGCAAGTGGAAATGCTTATTATCCATGAGCAGAGACTTGAGATAAGAATTTCTTATGATGGTATGATGCAACAAATAAGAGATTATGAGGTTCTTGAGATAAAGTAACAATGAATTCTAATACAACATGATATGCTAAATTTGGAGGAGGTATTGCAAAAATCTGAGATATTGAGTATGGAAGTTTAGAAGACGCTTTAAGTAATGCTTCAAGTTGAGATACTATTGTTTTGTTAGGTAATATTGCATTAGAAAAATCTTTAAATGTTGATAAAAAAGTAACATTAGATTTAAGTTGATATATAATATCAGCAAAGTCAGAAAATGTTGCTAGTGATAAATTAAGTTGAGATGATTATTTGATTGCAGTAAAGAGATGATGAGAGCTTACTATTGATTGAAATGGAACAATCGATGGTTCAACAGTAATGGTTTGAATTAAACAAACAATAAAATGAGAAGCAACAAATTGAACAGATGCTGTATTGGTAATAAACAGTTGAACAATAAAAGGAAAGACTTTTTGAATATCTTGAAATTGAACTAGGCATGATACAAAATTAGAGATTAATTGATGAACTGTTGAATGTATGGATTCTATGGATTGTGCTGCTATTTTTATTCCACAAGTTTGAGAAACAACAATTAATGCATGAAGTATCAAATGATATTTATCTGCATTAGAAATTCGTTCTTGAAAGTTGACTATTAATGGATGAGATTTTCAATCAACATCAGAAAGTTTCTCTGTAGATTCAAATTGAAACTGAACAACAACTAAAGGTGCTGCTCTTGCTGTAGCACAGCATACAACAAAAAAAGATTTGGATATTGTTATTAGCGGTTGAAATTTTAAGTGAATTCGTGGTTTTAATTTAGCAAATCCTCAATCAAATGATGCTCCAACACCTACGATAAGTATTGAAACAGGTTCTTTTGAGGGATCTACTAATAGTATTGTGGTTTCTTGAGCTAATTATACTACACCTATAGCTAATTTTATAAAATGATGAATATTTACATCAGATCCATCAGAATATGTTGTTGTTGATAGTGTTGTTTGGGAAGATAACGGAAAATATTATGTTTGAGCTTTTGGTGAAAATACTGATGATACTTTTGTTGATTCTTGATTTGTTGCTAGTCCTACAACTCCAATTACTTTAAGTTGATCTGATTTTTCAGGAACACTTAATGATGTTGTTGTTAGTTCTACTGTAGCAAGTTGAGAAACTGCTACAACAAAATCTTGAGATATAGTTATAACATGACACTCTGTTGATATTCAATGAGAAGTTGTGTTAAGTTTTAATAAGAAGAGTGATAGTTCTTCTTTGGATAGTATTGTTAATTTTGGAAAGTCTATAAAAGTATTGATACCAGTAAAGGATGGTACAACACTAGTTAAGGTTATGGCAAAACATGGAAATAATCCTTATTGAACCGATTGATTAGCTACTTCTCGTGTTGATTGTAATAATGGTGTTCCAAATGATGATGGATATACTTGAGGAGATTTAACTGTTACAAGTGGTTATGCTTCTATATATACATGTTCAGCTTCAACTTTTGCAACATATAGTACAACAGCTAATAACTATTCTGTAATTCTCGATAATAGTGGTGTTACAACGAGTTGAACACCAGCTTTGTATTATACTTATGGTGTTAATAAATTTTATATAAATTCAGAACATTCTTCTGAAATTACAAGAATTACAGTACCAGAAAAAGATGGATGGATTTTCTTATGATATTTCACTTCAGCAACTAAGGATCAATGAACTCAAGTAATTGATAGTACAGGGAATGTTATTGGAGAAATTCAAAATGTTGTTTCAAACGGAAGTGTTATTTACTATCCGCAATGGCAACTTTGAGAATATTTATATACATTAGAGGATAATGATCATATTGTATATAAAGAATGAGGAACGACAACGTGAGTAAAATATGCATGAGGTAATACAATAAATTTGGCTGTATCTTGAGTTGATGATGGATATACTTTTAATGGTTTTGAATTTACAAATTGAACAACGGCTCTTGATATTTCTTGGGATGAGGATAATTGAAAATTTACAATGCCTACTCAAAATGTAACGGTGACTCCTAAACTTACAGCTAATGTTTATAATATTACTTATGTATTAAGTTGATGAACAAATAATGAAAGCAACCCAAGTTCTTACACTGTAGAATCTTGATTTGATCTTCAGGATCCGACTAAAGATTGATATGATTTCTCTTGATGGACAGAAGGAACTTGAATTGCTGTAGGAACAACAGGAGATAAGACTTTTACAGCAGAATGGACCATTCAATCTTATACTGTAAGTTTCTTAAATAGTACATGAATAGAATTACAATCTGGTTCTTTAGAATATTGAAAAACACCAATTTATACTGGTGTAACTCCAACAAGTTGATGAAATAGTGAAGTAGATTATGTGTTTACTGGTTGGTATGTTAGTTGAGATGTTAGTCAAACAATTGTTGATTTATCTGGTCAGACTGTAGAAGGTGATGTAACTTATATTGCAAAATATAATGAAACGGTTGCAGCAAGTTGTGTTGCTTGGGTTAATAATACAACTTGTTATGATACTTTATCATGAGCAATTGATGCAGCTACATCAGGAGATATGGTTACTTTACAAAAGGATACATCAATTTCTTCAATAACAATAGATAAAACAATAGTGTTAAATCTTAGTGGAAATACGGTTAGTTCAAGCAATCCTGAATTGTTTGTTGTTTCAGCGAATGGAGACTTAACAATTCAGTGAAATTGAACAATTGAAGGTCCTTCTGATGGTAAAACATTTGATGGAAAATCAGTAATTAGAGTTGATGGTTGAAAATTAACTTATATAGATGGTACAATGATGGCTACTTGAGAAGGTAGCGATGGTATGTATGGTGTCTATGTATTGAACGGTGGTACTGCTGTATTTGGAAATGCTTCAGATTCAACAGGACCAACTATAACTTCTCATTTTGCGGCAATTGGTACTAATAATACAACAGCTCCTGCAAATATTACGGTATACGGTGGAAATTATACAGCTAATGCAACACCAACAAATAATGAATGGTGGTCTTATTTCTGTGCTCCTATCTATGCTGCAGCAGCAGGAACATTTAATGTTCAATGAGGAGAACTAAATGGTTATTATGGAATATCTTCTCGTTATAGTAATGTTGATCAAGATATTACGCTTTGAAATGTAACAATTAATGCTAGTTCTAATACAAATGTTTTTGTTGATGAGAAGACAGGTTCAGCTTGAACATCAGATCGTAATGTTGTTTCAACATCAAATGTCTTAACTCTTCCTGATGGATACACATGGGTTGAAAATGATGGCGGTAGCTATGTTGCTACACAACAGTTTACAGTTACTTTTGTTTATGGAAGTTGATTTGAGAATGTTGAAGAATATATTTTAACGTGAAATAATGTTAGTGAACCAACACAACCAACAAAAACAGGATATACCTTTACAGGATGGCATACAAAAGAATCTTTAGATTCTAAGTTTGATTTTAATAGTGCAATTACAGGAGATGTTACATTATATGCTCATTGGTTAGCAAATGGAGCAACACAATATGTTGTTAAATATCATAAGAGAAAGTTAGATGGTAATTATGTAACAGAAATTTCTACAGAGGCTTGAGAAACAGATACTTTGGTTACTTGAGATATTGTGGTATTTACAGGATTTGTAACACCAACAGAAGAAAAATCAGCAATTATTAAAGCTGATGGGTCAACAGTAATTGAATATTTTTATGAAAGGGAAGAATATACTGTTAGTTTTGATTCAAATTCTGGAAGTGATGTAGATGATCAAACTGTTAAATATGAGGCTACTGCAACAGAACCAACTCCAACTAGAGATTGATATGCCTTTAAAGGTTGGTTTGATGAAAATGGTATAAAGTGGAACTTTGGTACTCAAATTACAGGAGATGTTAATTTGAAGGCTTTTTGGTCTGCAAATGAAGTAAATTATACTGTAATATGGCATGTTCAAAACAAGAATGATAATAATATGTGATGATATTATCGATCAGGTAGTGTTTCATTGACATGAAGTGTTGGTGATACTATTCCAGCATCAATTGATGAGTATTTAGGAGCAAGTTGATATAACTTAAGTTGATTAACTTTGAATACAGAGCTTTCTAGTGGTCCTTACGTAATACCTGAAGATGCATGAACAAGTATTGGTGATCCAATCCATCTTTATTATGATAGAAATGTTATAACAATCGCTTTTGATAGTGATGGATGAACAGATGTTGATGCTGTTACAGGTAGATTCGAGGGTAATGTTCCTACAATTGAAAATCCAACAAGAGATTGATATGATTTCTCTGGTTGGACATTAAGTGGAGAACCTAAAGACTTAAGTTGATATAAATTCCCTATAGAAAATATTACTTTAGTTGCTCAATGGTCTGCTCATAGCGGTACAGCATATGCAGTAGAATATTATCAACAAAATATTGATAACGATGACTATACTTTGTATGAAACATGAGAGAATTTAAGTTGAACAACAGATACATGGGTTAATGCTGATGTTAAGGAATATTCATGATTTACATTAAATGATAATCTTTCAACAACAGGTTGAACAATTACTTGAAGTTGAGACTTGGTATTAGAGTTATATTACGATAGAAATCAGCACACCGTATCATATGCTATGGATGTTGAGGCTCTTACTGGTGAAGTATGGTGATATAATAAACCAGCAACAGAAACATATAAATACGGACAAGAAGTAATAGTAGCAGGTGGTGCAGATGTTGATGGTTTTGTCTTTACATGATGGTTCTGGAATAATGAACTAACAGGTTCATTTATAATGCCAGATGAAGATGTAGTACTTACTTGAAAATTCTCATCTGATAGTGTTCAATATGTTGTTCAAGATTGGTTAGAAGATATGAGTTGAAATTATACTATTATATGAGAAATACTTACATGAAATGGAGATACACGAGGTGTGGCAAGAATTACAGAGCATACTTATACTTGATTTGAATTAAGTGGTGCTGCAGATAGTTATAGTAAAACTATTTTATGAAACGGTTCTACAGTTCTTAATCCTCATTATAAGAGAAGTGAATATACAGTAACATTTGTATCAGAGTGATATAAAAGAGCAAGAAAAAATATAAAGTACGAATATACGACAACTCCTCCATCAGAAAACAATAAACCAACTAAAACAGGTTATAATTTTGCTTATTGGTATTTAGATGATGAAAATACAGAGTTTGGTTTTAATACACCAATAACAGGAGATATTACATTAACAGCAAAATGGACTCCAAAAAATCTTGAATATAGAATTATAACACATAAGGAAAAAATTGAAGAAAATTGATGGGAAGAAGAAACACAAACATGAGATTATATCAGTGGTTCTGTTGATGGTATGGTTGAGATACCTATGACACTGGATGGATTAACGCTTAATACAGGATCTAGTAGTTGCGATGTAGATTCAGAAAATTCAGAAATTTGTCTTTATACAATTCCAGCAACAAATGATGATAAAATAAATATCGATATTTATTATAATAGAAATGTGTATACAGTTTCGTTTGATACTAATGGATGAACGGATGTGGAAGAGGTTTATACATGAAGATATGAATATCAATTCACAGAAGAAAAACCAACACAACCAACAAGAACTGGTTATAGCTTCTCAGGTTGGTTACTTCCAGATGATTCTATAATTCAGAATTTGAGTGGATATGTATTAAGAGATAATGTTGTTTTAACTGGTCAATGGACAGCACAAGGTACAGGTTATAAGGTAATAGAATATAAAGAAAATGCTGATTGAAGTGGTTATGTTGTAAGAAAAACTATACCTTTAACATGAGATATGGATGAAACCGTTTATGCTCCAATTTGAGAGTATACAGGACTTATCTTTAATGCTGAGCATGAAAACAATCTTTTAACAGGAGTTGTTTCTCGAGATGAACCATTAGAATTGAGTGTTTATTATAAAAGAGCTGAATATACGGTTACATTAGATCCAAACGAATGAACAGGTGTAGAAACATTAACAGGTAGATATAATTATGTTTTCACAGAAACAGATGTTAATGGTGTAGAACCGACAAGAGTTGGATATACATTTACAGGGTGGTATGATAGTGATGACAATAAAGTTGAATTAAGTGGATATCAAATAGTGTGAGACTTAGCATTAACTGCACATTGGGAAGCAAATGATGTTCAATATAAATATCATCAAGAATTTGAAGATTTAACTTGAGATATGGTTACATCTGGTGATGTTGTTTCTTTGACAGGAAAAGCTGGTTCAACAGTTGATCTTAGTTGAGATTTGTTTATAGCTCCAGAATGATTTACGTTAATTTGAAATATAGCAGATTATACAGGAACGATTATTGCATGAGATGAGACAACAGATGTTGCTATCCAATTTACAAGAAATTCTCATGAAGTAAGTTATGTATATGAAAATGCGGATGGTTTAACATCAACTCCTAGTGCATTACCTGCGGCTGTAGAATATAAGTATTGAGCTGATGTAACTGTTGCCGAAAATGCAACAGCAACATGATATACTTTCTCTTGGAATACAGGAAACTTTACAATGCCAGATAACGATGTTGTAATTACTTGAACATTCGCATCAGGAACAGCTGATTATAAGGTATCATATTATTATCAAGACGAAAATGGAGAATATTTAACAGCAAGTGGTTCTGATTCTAGAACGGGTACAACGGATACCTTAGCAGAAATTACAGACGAAGATAAAGTTCCTTCTTCTGATAAATATGCTTTTGTTGAGAATGATGATAGCGTGTTAAGTGGTATGATTAGATGAGATGGAACATTAGAATTGAAGGTTTATTTTAAGAAACAACTTAGTGTTACATATCAAATTGTTTCAGGTAGAGGTGTTTCAAAAACAGGACTTGATTATAATTTAGCAACACCTACTTTTGAGGAGGTTGCAGGTCATGATATTTCTTGGTTCCAAGGACCAAATTGATATGTATTTAATGGTTGGGATCCAGAAGTAAGTGCCACAGTTACATGAGATGTTGTTTATACTGCTAAATGGGCTCCATCATCAACAACATATACAGTAAATCATTATCAAGAAAACTTAAATGGATGATTTGATGTGGTAGAAACAGAAACAATCTCTTGAACAACAAGTGATTTTGTAGATGCTACTATCAATGATTATACAGGATTTACATTTAGTTGAGATATTAGTACTACTTCTTGAACAGTTAAAGGATATGGTGAGTTGACATTAGATTTGTATTATACAAGAAATAGTTATACTTTAAATTATGGTAGTTCTTATACTAATCCACAATCAGTAGAGTTAAAATATTGAGCAGATATTATCTATCCTGATATGTTAACTTATACATGACATGAGTTTAGTGGATGGAATAATGTTCCTGCTGATGGAAAAATGCCAGCTACTGGTTTGAATATTCGACCTAGTTGGACAGAAAATGAATATACAATTACGTTTGTTACAAGTGGAGGAACTGAAATTGGGGCAATTACTTGACATTATCAAGATGTGGTAACAGTTCCAGATGATCCTATAAGAGATGGTTATACTTTCTCAGGATGGGATACTGAAATTCCTTCAACAATGCCTGCTGAAGATTTAACTATTACTGCCAAATGGAATGTTGATGATTATACAATTTCTTATGAGTTAAATGATTGAGTTGTAGAAATAGAGAATCCAACAGGATATACAATTGAGAGTTGAGCTATAACACTAAATAATCCTACAAAGACATGATTTACCTTTGCAGGATGGAGTGGAACAAACCTTGAAGAATTAGCAGATAGTGTTGTTATTGTAGCATGAAGCACATGAGATAGAACTTATGAAGCTAATTGGACAGAAAATGAATATACAATTACGTTTGTTACAAGTGGAGGAACTGAAATTGAGGCAATTACTTGACATTATCAAGATGCAGTAACAGCTCCAGCTGCTCCTACAAGAGATGGTTATACTTTCTCAGGATGGGATACTGAAATACCTGAAACAATGCCAACTGAAGATTTAACTATTACTGCTCAATGGAATGTTGTAGAATATACAGTTACTTATGATGCTAATAGTTGAACAGTAAGTCCGGCAACTCAAACTTATACAATTGAAAGTGGTTTAGATACTTTAGCAACTTCAGAAAGAGAAGGATATCTCTTCTCATGATGGTATAAAGGAGATGTTAAAGTAGTATCTCTTCCTACAGGAACAACAGGAGATATTACTCTTACTGCTCAATGGGAAAAGAATTCATGGAAAGTTACTTATGTTTATGATGAAACAGCACCTGATAATGCTCCAACTGTTCCAGGAGAGAAAACTTATGTTTATGAAACAGGTGTTGATACTGCAGATGAACCAGCTCTAAGTTGATATACTTTCAACGGATGGAGTTGAGAGGTTTCTACAATGCCATCACATGATGTTGTAGTTACAGGTAGTTGGACAATTAATCAATATACAATTACTTTTGATACTGTTTGATGAACATCAATTGATGCAATAACTCAAGATTATAATACTGCTGTTATAGCACCAGCTAATCCAGAAAAGACAGGATATACCTTTACAGGATGGAATACTGAAATACCTACAACAATGCCAGCAGAAGATTTAACAATCACTGCTCAATGGGTACCTAATTCTAATACACAATATAAGGTTATTTATTATAAAGAAATGTTAGATGGTAGTTATGCTGTAAAAGAAACAGGTGATTTTGTTTGAATAACAGATCTTGTTGTAACAGCAGAGCATAAAAATTATAGTGGATTTACATATAATCCAAACAACACAGAAAATGTTGTAACATGAGCAATTCTTCCTGATGGAAGCTTAGAATTAAAATTGTATTACACAAGAAATAAGTATAGAGTAGTATTTAATAGTGATTGAGGAACTGAGGTTGCTTCTCAAGAAAACGTGCCATATTATGGAGTTGTTGCAAAGCCTGAAGATCCTATAAAAACAGGTTATGACTTTAAATGATGGAAATTAAATGGTTCCGATTTCAATGATTGGAATCAGTATAAAATAGCATGAGATTCTACATTAACTGCTGTTTGGGATGAAAATATCTATACTATAGCATTTGATGTTCAATGAGCATGAGATAGTATTGATCCAATTGAAACTGGATATAATACAGAAGTTACATTACCAGATGGAAGTGGTTTATCTAAGACAGGTTATACTTTCACAGGATGGACTACAACATCAGGAAGTGATGTAGCTGATTATGAAGGTTGAGCTGTTGTAAGTTGATTAGCAACTACAGGAACTGTTACTCTTTATCCTGTGTGGGATGTAAATCTTTACACTATTACATGGAAGAACAATGATGGTTCAGTTCTTCTTTCAAGTGGATATGCTTATGGTAGTATTCCAGTATTAGGATTTGATCCAGTAGATACCACAGAAAATATTACATGTTCTTTTGCTTGATGGTCTGGTGATGTCGTAGCAGTAGAATGAGATGCTGAATATATAGCAAAATACGGTCAACCATGTGCTGTTGCACAATACGCGGTTAGTTGGTTTAATGCAGATTGAACATTAATAGAACAATACCAAGTAAAATATGGTTCATGAGTTACTTACACAGGAGCAAATCCAGAAAAAGATGCAGATGAACAATATAGTTATGTGTTTACATGATGGATGCTTTCTTGAGATACAACAATTCTAAAGAATGATAATCTCCCTATTGTTTCATGAAATGTTGAATATGTAGCAGCATACGATGCTCTTCTTAATTCATACAATGTTGTATTTGAATATACTGGAGCTGATGGAAATGCTGTTGTAGAAAGTGGTAGTTATTTCTATGGAACAGAAGCTTCTGGATTAGATGTTCCTGCAGTAACAGGATATACAAATGATGTTAATGTTTATACATTTAGTGGATGGACTCCTGTATTAAGTACTGTTACTTGAGATATAACTTACAAGGCAGAATATGATGCAGAATTAAGAGAATATATTGTTAGTTGGAAAGATGGAGATACAGAACTTTATAGTTGAAGTTATACATATCAAAGTGGTTTAGTTGTTCCAGCTAATCCAAGTAAAACAGGATATGTGTTCTCTTCTTGGGAAGCACAAGGTGATGCTCCAGCTGCAGAAAATGGAAAATTTGTTACAGGAAATTATGAATACTTAGCACAATGGACAGCAAATCATTATCAGATCCAATTTAATGCAAATGATTGAAGTTTATGACTTGCATATCAAGATATGGTATATGGTCAAACAGGTGCATTAACAGGAAATAGCTTTACAAGAGATTGATATGATTTTGCTTGATGGTCTAAAACATCTGGTTGAGATGTTGAGTATCTTGATTGAGAAGAAGTAATTAATCTTGCTTCAACATGAGTAGTAGCTCTATATGCTGTTTGGGCTCCAGAAAGTTATACTCTAGCATATAATGTAAATTCAGGAACAATGCCTGAAACTTATACAACTGGTTATACTGTTCTTACAGATATTGATCCATTAGCTCAGCCAACAAGAACTGGATATATCTTCTCTGGTTGGTTTGATAATGAAGAATTAACTTGAATAGCTGTTAGCGCTATTGCTACAGGTTCAACAGGAGATAAAACACTTTGGGCTAAATGGACGCCAATTACTTATACAATTACCTTTGATAAGAATAATGATTCTGCTACATGAACAGTTGATGCTATAACAGCAGAATATGATAGTTGAGTTGTTGTTTCAGAAAATGCATTTATACTTACAGGATATAGTTTTGCTGGATGGAATACAGCAAGTGATGGAAGTGGAACTGCTTATGCTGTAGGAGATGAATTAGAGAATTTAACTACAACAGATTGAGCTATTATTACACTTTATGCACAGTGGAACATTAATCAATATACTGTTAGTTTCGATACTGTTTGAGGAACAGAAATTGCTGCTATAACACAAGATTATAATAGTGCTATTACAGCTCCAGCTGCTCCAAGTAAAACAGGATATCAATTCTCTGGATGGAATCCAAGTATTCCTGCAACAATGCCAGCTGAAAATGTAATCATTACAGGTGAATGGACAGCTAATACCTATAGTATTCATTTCAATAGTTGAGCTGCAACTTCATGAGAAATGGCTAATGCTACAGGATATACTTATGATATAACAGGAAGTTTACCTGCTAATAGCTTTGAAAAAGAATGATATCTCTTTGCTGGATGGTCATTAACAGAATGAGGTAATGTTGATTTAGCTGATACATGAGATGTATTTAACTTAACATGAGAGAATGGAGCAACAGTAGAACTTTATGCTGTTTGGGCTGCTGAGGAGTTTACAATTAGCTTTGATGCATGAAGCGGAAGTGTTGCATCAGGAAGTGTTGATGTTGTCTATGGTCAAAATTATCCTGAATTACCAACACCAGAAAGAACAGGATATACTTTCAATGGATGGAATACTGATGAAAATGGAAATGGAAGCACTATTGAAAGTTGAACTACAGTAAATCTTACAGGTAATACAATTCTTTATGCTCAATACTCAGCTAATACTTATACAGTAAGCTTTAATAGTTGAGCTGCTAATACTGGAGAAATGGCTGATGCACAATATACTTATGATGTAACATGAGTATTGGCTGAAAATACTTTTGAGAAAGAAGGATACCAATTCTCAGGATGGTCATTAACAGAAAATGGAACAGGAGTTGATTTAGTTGATACTTGAGACGTATTCAATTTAAGTGCTGAAAGTTGAGCTGTTGTAACATTATATGCTGTATGGCAAGGTAATAGTTACGAAGTTAGCTTTAATGCTTTAAGTGGAACAGTAGCTCAAACAACAGGAACTGTTGTTTATGGTTCTGCTTATGGTAACTTACCAACTCCAGTATCATCAACAAGTGGATATGTATTCTCTTGATGGTATACTAATGAAGTACTTGCTAGTGGAAGTCTTGTTACAAGTACAACACCAGTAACAACTACAGGAGATCATACCTTGTATGCATTCTATAAACAAGCATCTAATTCTTCAGGAGGAAATGGTGGTGGTTCAAGCTCTGGTGGATCTAGTTCATCAGGAAGTTCTGGATCTAGTGGAAGTTCATGAACATCTTCAAGTTCTAGTTCTTCATCAAGTTCTAGTTCATCATCTTCTTCATCAACACCTTCTACAGCAACAAGTTGAGCAAGTAATGTTAATGAAGCTATTGATCTTAATGGATCAGTTCCAACCTATTCATCAAATGACGTAACGATTTCTGATGAAGCTAAGAATACTTATACTTCAGAACAATTATCTGCTTATCAATGGGCTTATGATAAAGGTATTACATCAATACCAAGTGCTGATGATGCAAGAATGCTTGTTCCATTAACAAGAGGACAACTTGCTAAGATGATGTCTCAATATATGGCAAATGTTCTTAATCTAAAACCAGTATTAACATGAGATATTGATTTTGAAGATCTCGATCAAGCACAAGGAGATTTAGCTAAATACATAAAACTAGCTTATCAATATCAAATTATGGGAATTCATGCTGATGGTACTCCATTAACTAAATTTAATCCTAATAGATTGGTAACAAGAAAAGAATTTGCTACAGTATTCTCAAGAGTATTGTATGGTAATAAATATAATACTTATGGAGATGATTACTATACTCGTCATTTGAATGCATTGAAAGGTGCTGGTATCTTAGATAATACTACTCCTCAACTTCAAGAGTTAAGATGATGGGTAATGGTTATGATGTACAGATCTATTGTTAATAGCCAAACGAGTGCCTCTAAGTAGAATTTATAACTAACATAAAAGTAACGCTTGAAATACAGCGTTACTTTTTGTTTTAAGCGAGTTTTTTAGAATCTTGTTAGTCGCTTAATAATTGAAGAGAGTTGTTGCTCGCCTTGATAGAAGTTGATCCGGTATTCTTCCTTTTTCTTGAAGAAATCAAAGATATCTAGCGATACGCGGCGCAGGATAATCTCTACTTTTGTTATTTTAACCCTTTTTTCAGAGATTTGACCGATACAATAATTTTCAAAGTTATTGATGGTTACTCCACGGAAAGGATTGAATGAGAGGTCTTCTGCTATCTCATGTGCTATGTTGTGTATTTGATTCGGTGCATAACCACAGAGATTTTGGAGTTCTTTAAGAGCATCTGAGAGGAATACTCTTCTTTTGTGCTGCCTTGTTTCTCTTGAAAAGAGTTTTCTAAAGACAGAATACTGAATTTTGCTTGCTTTTTTTCTTTTCATATTGTTATTTGTTTTGATTTTTTTTAGTATAATTAAGGAGTATTTTGAATGCAAGGCGTTCTTTATAGAAATTGATTTTTTTATTTAAACAAAAACAAAGATATATCCGATAAGAAATTTTTTGATAAATAAAAAAAGACAACCTTTTGGGCTGTCTTCTGTGTTGAATTTTTATTCAAAGTTTTTAAGTTCTTCACAAACCTTTTTAAAGGTACATCATTCACATTTTTTTTCATCTGTTGTGCGAGAGAATGAAGTTGAAGAAACCGGTTGGTTTTTATAGGTATCTTGATCAACTAAGAAGGTTTTTTGGAAGTTTACATCTTGGATGATGAGATTTAGAACTTCGTCTAAATCTTCTTGTTGGATTTTTCATCAGTAAGTATTTGTTGATGGAAGGTATACTTCATGAGCTTCTATTTCGTTATCTCAAAGCTCTGCATTTCTTTTCTTTTTTAGAAGTGTTTTTAGTGCGTATACTTTTAGTTGTTCAGGTATTCCTAATGAATGTTCTGGTTCTTTTCCTGATTTTCGGTCTAAAATAAGATATTTATTTTCACTAAATCTGATTCAGAAATCTGGACTTGCCATGATAGATACATCTTTTAATTCTGGGATACTACGAGTTTCGACTTTCATAGTTTCAAAGTCCGGATTTTTTGGGTTTTCTATGTATATAGGGTAGTTTAAATCTATGTATTCTTTGATTTTAGCAACTCGTGAGGAAGCAATAAAACTGTCTAGATTGTTCCATACTTTTTGGATGGTTTCTTCTAGTTGATCATCTATGTTTTCTCAGTAATAGTGTTCTGCTAATCCTCCTCGTTCTCAAAATACTGGTTCATCGAAATTTTTATTCTTTGATTGTTCGAAGTCATAACGCATTTCTTCAGCTAATCCTTCTTTGATTTTTTTAATATTTTCTTCGGTATCTTCTTTGTCTTTAAGAAGGTTAAGATAGTCAGAAATAAGATAATGTGTTTTTTCTCCTACCCACATTTCTAATGTTTTTAGTTTTTTATTGATAATTCCTGTTTCTCGAAGTTTTTGATCGATTTTTTTAAGAGCGAAAGTATAGTAATTTAGATAATATTTCTTTTCGCAATATTCAAGAAGCGCTATTCTTGTATTCGATCGACTTAATTTGTTTGTTTTGTGGTGTCTGTGTTGGAAGTTTCTGTACATGGATTATCTTGGTAGGAGATAAATATTAAAATACTTTTAGTATTGTTTAGGGGAAAAGCAAGGAAAAATTATAGCAAACTGGGTGTCTGTTGTATTTAACAATTTTGTATTTTTTGTGATTTTGTTAAATATATTTAATGAAATTGTTTTTTAAAATTTTGTTAAATAGGTTCTGGTTGTTTATCTTTTGGTAGATAAAAAACACATTCTAGTTTAAGGATAGTGAAGAATCCGTCCCTAAATATATTGTTTCTATGGATGATTATCTTGTTGATGAATCTTGAATACAATATCAACAAGTTTGGAATCTTGATTTATAATGGTTGGTGTTTTTTGTGGGCTTTCGTAAAGGGTTTTTATAATTTCTTTTTGTTTTTTTGCTTTATTTTAAATCCCCAAATTTGATATAAATTCGGGGGTTATAATCCCCAAAAATATATTGATTTTGGGGAATTGATTTGTAAAATATAGTAAATTTATTTTTTCAGTTTTACAAATGCAGTTTGATAGGACTATTGAAAAAAACATTTTGGATGCTTGTTTTAAATGAGATGTTGTTGTTATTTATTGAGCAAGACAAGTTTGAAAAACAACATTATGTAAAAAATTACGATGAAACGAGAAGTGAACACTTTATGTTACGTGCGATGATCCAGATACCGTTAGTTTTTTAAACAATTGTTCTTTATCAAAATTAAAAAGTTGGTTAGATTGATATCGTATTCTTATTATTGATGAAGCTCAAAAAGTTCAAACAATTGGGACTACTCTAAAGTTAATAATCGACAATATTCCAGAGGTTCAAGTGATAGCTACATGATCTTCTTCTTTTTCGCTTGCTAATAAAGTTCAAGAGCCGCTTACCTGAAGAACTTCAACGTTTTATTTGCATCCTATCTCTCTTGAGGAGTATTTAAAAGATATTCCTCTTCATGAGCAGACAGGGGTGTTAGATCAAAGGTTGATTTATTGAATGTATCCCCGTATTGTTTTGGAGAATAATCCAAAGAAGTTGTTTGAGTTGGTTGATGCTTATGTTTATAAAGATGCTTTTATGCATGAGCGCATTAAGAAAAATGAGATTATTGTAAAATTGCTTCAGGCGCTTGCGTTACAAATTGGTTCTGAGGTCTCTTATACGGAGCTTGGGCAATTATTGTCTGTTGATAAGAAAACGATTCAGAGTTATATTTCACTTTTAGAGCAGGCTTTTATTGTTTTTCGTTTACCTTCTTATTCAAGGAACTTAAGAAATGAATTAAAGAAAGCTCAGAAGATTTATTTTTGGGATATAGGGGTTAGAAATTGATTGATAAGGAATATTCAACCATTAAGTTTAAGAACAGATGTTGGTAATATGCGAGAAAATTTTATTATAGCAGAAAGGTTAAAATATACTCAAAATCATGAAATTTTTTCTAATTACTTTTTTTGGAGAAATACAGTAGGTGCAGAAATTGATTATATTGAAACTAATTTTTGAGATCAATTAGATGCCTATAAAATAAAATGGTCTGTAAAAAAACATCCATTGGTTCCAAAAGCTTTTCAAGATGCTTATCCTATGGTCAACTATCAGGTTGTTAATCCGGAAAATGCAATAAAATGGGTTACTTCTCCAGATTTATAAATTTAGGCTTTATAAAATAAATAACCTCTTGAAGTCTTTCATAAATTCCCTATATAAGAAAAAATGAAATCCGTATTTTTACTAGAAACTAAAAAATGCCTAAAAACTTAGTTATTGTAGAGTCTCCTGCCAAATCTCAAACTATAAAAAAATTTCTAGGACCAGATTATGAAGTGAAGGCGTCTTTTTGACATACCGTTGATCTTCCTACTAAAGAAATGGGAATTGATATAGAAAATAATTTTCAACCACAATATGTTGTTTCTCCTGATAAGAGAAGAGTGTTAGCTGAATTAAAAAGACTTTCTGAATCTGCAGAGAAAACATGGATCGCTACCGATGAGGACCGTGAAGGAGAAGCTATCGGTTGGCATTTAGCTAATCAATTAAAACTTGATGTGAAAACGACGCCAAGAATTGTTTTTCATGAGATTACTAAAACAGCTATAGAGAACGCGATAAAGAATCCTAGAACGATTGATATGAGCTTAGTTGATGCTCAGCAAGCAAGAAGAGTATTAGATAGATTAGTTTGATTTGAGCTTTCTCCTGTATTATGGAAAAAGATAAAAACATGACTTTCTGCTTGAAGAGTACAATCAGTTGCTGTTAAGCTTATTGTTGAAAGAGAAAGAGAAATTCAGGCATTTGAGTCAGCATCGTTTTTTAAGGTGGTTTGAAATTTCTTAAATACTGAGAAGAAAAATTTTAGTGCAGAACTTAATAAGCAGTTAAAGTCTGAAAATGAGACCTTAAAGTTTTTTGAGCTTTTAAGGGGGGCAGAATATCATATCGAAGATGTTGAAGTTAAACCATGAAAAAAAGCACCTTCAGCACCGTTTACTACTTCTACACTTCAACAAGAGGCGAGTAGAAAACTTGGTTTCTCTGTTTCTAGAACGATGCAGGTTGCTCAAAAGCTCTATGAAGCATGACATATTACGTACATGAGAACGGATGCTGTTAATCTTTCAGATTTTGCTATTAATGCAGCAAAAGAACAGATTTGTAATGAATATTGAGAGAAATATTCTAAGCCAACAAGATATACTACTAAATCTAAAGGTGCACAGGAAGCTCATGAATGTATTAGACCTACGCATATGGAAAATCATATTGCATGAGCAGATCCTAGTGAGAAAAAACTTTACCAGCTTATTTGGAAAAGAACGATAGCTTCTCAGATGGCTCCTGCTGAACTTGAGAAGACAAAAGCAACAATTAAGATTTCTACGACAGATAAGTTTAATTTTATTGCAAGTTGAGAAGTTCTTAAGTTTGATGGATTCTTGAAGCTCTATATTGAATCAACTGATGATGAAGAAGATGAGGAGATGAAAGGAATGCTTCCAAATTTAAAGAAATGAGATACTGTATTTGAGGATTGAATAATAGCAACAGAAAAATTTAAACAACATCCTCCTAGGTATACGGAAGCTTCTTTAGTAAAAAAACTTGAAGAACAAGGAATTGGAAGACCTTCAACATATGCGCCTACGATATCTACGATACTTAAAAGAGAATATGTTGTGAAAGAAGATCGTCAGGGAACCAAAAGAAATTTCTTGGAATTTGTTTTTAAGTGATGAGAAATAAAAAAAGAGGAAAGAGAACAAATGACATGAGCTGAAAAACAGAAGATGTTCCCTACAGATATTGGAATTATTGTTACGGATTTTCTTGATAAGAATTTTGCTGATATCATGAATTATGGATTTACAGCTAATGTTGAACAGGAATTTGATGAGATAGCTGAGGGAAAATTAGAATGGGTAAAAATGATTGCTAAGTTTTATTGACCATTCCATGATCAAGTAATAGAGACGACCGGGAAAGATAGAGTAAACACTGAAAAGGAATTAGGTGTACATCCAAGTACTGGGAAAAAAGTAATAGCAAGGATGGGAAGATATGGACCTATGATTCAGATTTGAGATCAAGATGATCCTGATAAGAAGTTTGCTTCTATTCCTGCAGGGAAAACGATAGAAACGATAAGTTTAGAAGAAGCTTTACAAGCTTTTGCGCTTCCTAGAGTGTTATGAAAATGGGAGGGAGAAGAAGTATCTGCCTCTACTTGAAGGTTTGGGCCATATGTTAAATATAAGAGTTTATATGTTTCTATTAAAAAGGATTCTTGACTTGATCCATTCTCTATTAGTTTAGAAGAAGCTATTCCTCTTATTCAAGAAAAACTTGAACTTGAAAAAAATAAATATATTAACGAATTTGAATATGAGAAAGAAAAAATACAAGTATTGAATGGACCGTATGGACCTTATATAAAATATGCTAAAAAGAATTATAAAATACCAAAGAGTTGAAAAGATGCGACAGATCTTACATTACAGGATTGTTTAGAACTTATAGGAGTTGGTTGAAAAGTTGAGGTTAAAAAAGCGGCTCCTAAAAAAAGAGCGACGAAAAAGAAATAAGTTTATTTCTTAACAAATCTTACTCATGAACACAAAACAATTCGAAGGAAAAAACATTGCTATTCTTGGGTTTTGATTAGAAGGGAAATCCACACTCAATTTCTTACTCTCAAATAATTTTTCGTTCAACAAACTTTCGGTATTAGATATGAAAGCTCAACCAGATTTACAGACTATTGGAATTTGAGTTGAGACAGGAGAACATTATCTTGAGCATCTTAATCAATATGATGTTATTTTTAAGTCAGCATGAGTGCCTTATTCAGAAGAATTATTACCTTTTAAGGACAAGATTCAGACTCAGGTACAGTTTTTCTTTAATAACTATAAAGGGAAGGTGATTGCAGTTACTGCTAGTAAGGGGAAATCTACTATGACATCACTTATTTATACGATTTTAAAGAATGCTTGATATTCTACTAAATTAGTTGGAAATATTGGAAATCCTTTTCTTGATGAGATTGATTTTAAGAAAGAATATGATTATGTTGTTTGTGAGCTTTCTAGTTATATGTTGGAGCGTTTAGAAAAGAAGAATTATATTTCTGTATTAGGGAATATTTTCCCGGAACATATGGATTGGCATGGAGGATTTGATCAATATGTTCACGCTAAACTTAATATTCTTAGGAATTCTGAGATTAATATTGTCTTAGAAAAAACAGCTGAGGAATATGAATTATTTGAGCATTATTCAAATATTGAAACTTATGGTATTTGAGGAAAGACCTCTTGGGCTGATGGGTATTTTATTCATAACGATCAAGAACTTTTTCCTACAGAAGATAAATTGCTTATTTGAGAACATAATATACAAAACATTTCTTTAGCTATAGCGGTTGCATTGAGGATTGGTGTACCTATTGAGGTTATTCATGAAACAATAAAAACTTTTAGGGGGCTTCCTCATAGGCTTGAATTGGTTTGAGAAGTAAATGGAATTACTTTTTATGATGATGCAATTTCTACTACTCCTGAGTCTACACTTGAGGCATTAAAAACTTTTTGAAAAAGAGTTGATACTATTTTCCTTTGAGGAACAAATAGAGGATATGATTTTAAGGAGTTAATGAAGATGGTGCAGGAATATGAGGTTGGAAATATTGTGTTTTTCCCTCCATCAGGGGCTATTATGGCAAAGTTTTTAGATAATTATAAAGGAAAGATTCTTTATACCGATAGAATGGAAGATGCGGTTGCTTTTGCTTTTGTTAATACAGAAAAAGGGAAGATTTGTTTGCTTTCTACAGCATCTCCTAGTTATAGTGTTTGGAAGAATTTTGAGGAGAAATGAAATTTATTTAGAGAAGCGATTGCTAATATTTCAAAGGATTATTTAGAAAAAGAAGGGGTGTAATGGAAGTTGCTTGAGAGATTATTGGGATTGTTTTGATTTTACTTGGGGTGGTTGGGTGTGTTGTACCAATGTTGCCCGGTCCACAACTTGCTTATATAGGATTATTGGTTTTTCATTTTATGGTAGGAAGACCTTTTTCTACTACTTTTTTGGTTGTTTGGTTTTTAGTGGTGGTTGCGGTTGTTGTGGTTGATCAATTATTGCCTGTTGTGGCCACTAAGAAGTTTGGTGGAAGTAAATATGGGACTCGGGGAGCTGTTATAGGGACTATTGTTGGTTTGTTTTTTTGACTTATTGGAGTTGTTTTTGGGCCTTTTTTTGGTGCTTGGAGTGGTGAATTTCTTAATATTGGTGATTGGAAGAAAGCTATTAAACCAGCGGTTGGTAGTTTTATTGGGATTGTGATGAGTTGAGTGTTGAAGGTGGGGCTTTGTTTAGTTATGGGGTGGTATGTTGTTGAGAGGATGATATAATAGATTATTAGCAACTTGGTTTCGGCGTTGTACAATTTGTAGGATTTTGGGTTCATCAAATTGCATTGTAACAGAAAGGTTCGATAGAAGACCATTCACAACAAGATTTTCCTCACATTTTTGTGGCTTGATTTTCGCACGCATACTTGGTAAAGTAATTACACATTCAGGTTGTGGTCCAGTTTTCAAGAGTGTTACATAAAGATCAATTAGTTGGGTTTGGATGACAGGTTGTTTCATCTACAGGACATTTTCGTGTTCATCAACAAGATTTATAATTCGAGCTAGTTCAGCATTTCCAAGCATATCAATTGGTGTCGTTACCTGTTAGAGATCCTTCTAATAAAGCTGAATTAGGACATGGGTATGTTTTGCTAGTTCAACAAGTGATGGTTGTGGATGATGAGGATGTGCATCAAGAAGTTAAAATGGCTCAATAATTATCAATACAACTCCATGTGTATGATTCTGGTATTCATGCATGACCACCCACATAACTTACTCAGGTTACACTTGCTCCATCTATACAGCTAGGTGTGGATGTGTTTCAACAATAACTTAATGTAAGTGTTTGTGTTGTTGTACAACCAGTGGAATAAATGATAGTTCCACTTACACAATCCCAGGTATATTTAACATATCACGATAACCATCCTCATTCTCGAGTAACGTTCGTTACTTGGTATGGTCCTGTAATGTTCTTACATCCTGGAGAAGTTCATCATCAACAATAATTTATAGTTGGAGTAGAAACACATTTTTGTATACTTCAACTTCGTGTTGTTGATTCAGTACAATAGTGACAAAGTTGAGATTGTGCTCATCCATTTTCTCATTTACAATACCAAGTATATGTTGGACTTGTTCGACTAACTTTAGTTACTCATCAATTCGTTTGACAAAGTGTATTTTCATTTCCTGTTGAGAATGTTGAGGAAGTTGTATCTCAACAAGCACCTGTTATTTTTGCTGAGCAAATACCGGTGTTTTCGTCCCATTCTGTTCCATTAGCACAATAGTGACAAAGTTGGGATTGTGTTCATCCATTTTCTCATTTACAATACCAAGAGAATGTTGGATTACTCTTTGTTTGCCAAGTTACTCATCAATTAGTTTTACAAAGAGTACTTTCATTATTTATTGCAATTGAGTCTCAACAAACACCGTTCTTTTTTTCTACACAATGTTTAGCTGTACTACTCCATACCCAGTTTTCAGTTCAATCACAAGAGTAACATCATTCAGCTTTTCCTCATCAACTTGTACTTTCACAGCTCCAAGTTAGAGTGTGTGTTGTTGTATTGTGTCATGTTCCTGTAATTTTTCAAGGATTACAAGCATATGTATTTGTTTCGTTTAGACATGCTCCATTTACTCTATCTACACATTGGATTGGGGTTGTTGTTGTATCCATATATTTTGTTGGATCATCACATATACTACATTTTTGGTATTGTCATGTGTTGACTCCATGACACTCTCGGCGATAAACACCATTAGTAACTGTTCATGGAACAGGTGTTCATGAAGAACAAACATCTCTTGTTCAAGCACATGTTTGTCATTCTACACAACCGTTTCCACAGCTTCATTCAATAACACTTGCGTTTACAGAACATCATGTTGTTGTTCAATCATCACCAATACAACTTCGTGTCCATTTTACAGGATATGTGTTTGTACTATCTGGTGTTACAACAAATCAAGAAACAGTTCCGTCTTCACAAGCTTCTCCTTCTGTAATAGATATTGCACTTCCTTCATATCTACATTTAGCTCCTTCATATGAACGTTCAGGATTATCATTAAGTTTAGGACAGAGTTCTCTACATTTAGCTGTTGGTACTAAAGATACCCATTTACGCATTTGTCAGTTACATCAACAGAAACATCCATATTGTCCTCATGTAAATTGTACTGCTCATTGAATACTAGGTCAACATTTTACAGATTCATCTGCTACTTGAATAATACCATCAACATTTACAGCTCCTGTTGCTGTAAATTTTGGTTTAGTTGTTGATCATATAATATTAATTCCGTTTAAAGCGTTGATAATAAAGGTTCCTTTGTTTTCTGGATGGATTTCTTCAGTTCTTGAGTCTCCCCAAACGAAAACACGGTCTTTATCTACAACAATATTATGTCCGATTGCTACAGAATCGTTCGCATTAATATTAATTCAACTTCCCATTAAAATATACGAATTGTTTCATGATAGTTCGTTTCATTTTCCTCCTACAATAAAGCTATTTTTCCCACTTAAAATTTTATTACCTGAACCTCCTATAATATAAAGGTCTTTTCCTTCTACAATTGTATTATTCCTTCCTCAAACAACAGCACTTCATGTAACATTTTCGTAAATTTTATTTCAAGATCCTGCAATGATATATGAATCTACTCCTGAAAGATAATTAGCTTTTCATTGGAATAGAGAAGATCATGTAGAACCAGTTGCTAATATGTTTTCAGCTCAAGAAGTTGTAAACATAACCCTTCCTCAAATACTAACAGTTCCATTGTCTAATTGAACAGGAATTTCAGGATCTGTTGTATTTTTTACGGCTCATGATGAGAAATATATTTTTTGGATATCTTGTATTGCACTATTAAGCACTGCTTGAACATTTAACACAGCATCAGATGAATTAGCAGCTAATGTTGTTGCTCATAATGCCAAAAAAATTCAAGATAATACGAGCATTCTTTTTTTTGTTTTTTTGTTCATTACTTTGTTTGAAGTGTAAAAGGAAATTTTCTCTCCTTAAGGATACTCAAATACTGAAATTTTACAAATTTTTTTGCATTTTTATGCCCTTTAATAACGAAAAATCTTTTGACTTTATCTAAAATAGGTATTTTATAACTGATAGATTTTATGTCTTTTTGCTGAGAAGATGTGTATGGTGGTTTTTTTGTATTCTTTACGATTTCTTTGACTTTGATAAGCGAATCTCTAAAAACAGTGTGAAATATAAAAAGATAGGAGGTTAAAATGAAAACCAAAAGAATTACAAAAAGTGTTTTGAAACTGCTTAATATTCTATTACTTCTTGTTTGTTGTTATTCTAGTTATCAGCTCATTGAGTTTTGGAGGTTTGTCTTCAATCACAATCTTTTTGAACAGATTCCGTTTCCAACAAAAGAACTAGTTGTATTAAGTGGCTTGAGTATCTTAGTTATACTCCTTTGGGTTCTTCACGGAGTGCTTGCAACAGCTCTGGATGAAAAATGAAAAAACATCTCCTATGTTTACCTTAAGAGATGTTTTTATTTGAAAAGATTTTTTTGGAGATTTTAGCTTGCTTTTTGAAGTTCTTTCCAAAGCTTTTCTTGCTCTTTTGTAAGTCTTTTAGGAACTGAGATTTGTAATTCAACAATCATATCTCATTTTTTATTAAAGAGTTTTTTTTCTCAAAATCCTTTTCATCATACACGGATTTTTTGTCCTATTTGAGTTCCTTTAGGTACTTTTACTTTTAATTTACCTTCTGGATGGGGAACTTCTACTTCTCCTCAGAGTACGATATCGAACAATGAGACTTCAGCTTTTACATAGAGGTCATCTTGTTTTCTTTCGTATTTAGAAGATTCTTCTACATTGATTTTTACATATAAGTCTCCAGAAGGAACTTCTCAAATACCTTCATCACCTTTTCAGGTATATTTTAGGAAGCTTCCTGCTTTTATTCCTGCTGGAATTTCTAGATCTAGGGTTTCTTTTTTCTCTTCTAATCCTCAGTTGGTTAATGTTTTTCAATCTTTTTTATAGATTACTCCTGTTCATCAACATTCAGGACATGCAGATTGGGTTTGGAAAACTCAGAAAGGGGTTTGTGCTTGTTGAGAAATTCTACCAGTACCGTTACAATGAGAACATTTTTCTTCTGTTACTCAAGCAATTTTTACCTTTCTTGTATATGCGATTTTCTTTTTTACTCAAAGATAAGCGTCTTCAAAAGAGATAGTTATTTGTTTTTCAAGTGTTTCTCATTTATTAGGTTTTCTTGTTCTTGTTGCTCATCAAAATCATGCTCATCCGAACATTCCTCATAAAAGGTCTCAAATATCTCAGAAATCAAAGGTTGCTCATCCTCATCAAAATCCTCAAAAATCGAATCATCAATTTCCTCAGAATCCTCAAGCTCAGAACCCTCATTTTCTATAAAGATCATATTGTTGTTTCTTTTTTTCATCAGAAAGTACTTGATATGCTTCGTTTATTTCTTGGAATTTTTCTTTAGATCCTCAGCGATCTGGATGGTATTTTACAGCTCATTTTCTGAAAGCTTTTTTTATTTCATCTTGAGAGGCATCTTCTCCTACTCAAAGGATCTCATAATAATTCTTTTTTGGATCAAAGTCCATGTAGCTCTATATTAGATATATAAAATAGCACCAAAATAACGGAGGTGATTTTATAGATTTTTGGTAAAATTACAAGTTTTTACTCTAAAAATTTGTATGTTTTAATGTTGCTTTATGTTGCGATGTTTATTATTTTTTTCAAACAGAAAAATCTGATATTACGAAAATATCAGATCTTAACTTTTTTAGAAAATTATCTACTTCTTACCATTTTTCTCATTTTAGTTCTTGTCCGTCCTGAAGCTGGAGCCATAACCATTTCTGAACCACCTGCAGGAGTTCTAATGTATCTATATCCATCTGGATCTGTTCTTAATCTTGTTTCCCAACAAACTTTTCTTCCTCTAAGAAACCAGTTGTAGGTTGATCCTTTAGGATTTGTATATACTCCTACAACTCCTAATTCTTTTGCTTCTTCAAGTTCTAGTTTTCTTTTTGGATAATCGAATCTTCTACTTCCTCTAATTCTACTTGCCTGTTTTGCTTGTTGTGCTTTTTTCTTTGCGATACCTTGTTTATTTGTCCTACTTGCCATTTTAAAACATTAAATATAGATAAAAATTTTATTTATTTTCTACAACGATTGGTTTGTTTTTATGGAAGAACATATCCCATTTAGCTTTTAACAATACACGATATTGGATAACGTATTGGATAACACTGAAGAGTGATGTTGTTGCTAAATAAAGACCTACTCATGATTGGATAGACCAAACAACAGACGCCATCATTATTGTCATCATGATATTCATTGTTCCCATCATCTTAGACATATCAGGCATTGCCATACCGTTTGGCATTGTTTGTGTTTGTTTTTGAGGCTTTTGTGTTAAACTTGTTAACCAGAATTGTAAGAAGTTTAAACAAGCAACAACGATAGTAAGAACTATACTGTTTTTCTCAAATAAATCAATTCATAAGAAGATTGGGTTTACGTTTTGTTGGTCGAGATATTTGTTTCAGAAATCCCAAAAGAAGCTATAAAGCCAATCTGTGTGTTCTGTAGCGATTTCTCATGTCGCGAATGCTCTAATTACAAAATAGAGCCCTATGAATACTGGTAACTGAATCAACATAGATAAACATCATTTTAGTGGAGCAGATCCTTCTTTTTTTAGAAGTTTCATTGTTTCTTCTGAAAGTTTTTTAGGATCGTCCTTGTATTTATCTTGGAGCTCTTGCATTTTTGGCTGGATACTTGTCATTCCATTGCTCATTTTTGTTCAAGCAAGAGTATTCCTTAACATAAGAAGTCTTACTAATATTGTAAGTAAGATAATTGCTATTCAAAGGTTCCCTCAAAAAATAGCTAGAAAGATTATTAAGAGATTATATACTGGACGATAAAGGAATTCTGCCCATAAAATACTTAACCAATTCATTTAAGAATAGCGGTTATAAAGATAAAATTATATTTTCATTAATTCTTCAGTTTTTAATTTTACTAAGGTATCAATTTTAGCAGTCCAATTTTTAGTTAATTCATCAATGTTTTTTTCATTTGCTTTATGTTCATCTTCTGAAATTTCTTTTGCAGTAAATTGTTTTTTAGTATCATTCATAGCGTCTTGTCTTACTTGTCTTACTTGAGTTTTTGTATCTTCTCACATAGATTTTACTTGCTTAGCAATATGGTCTCTTCTTTCTTGTGTTAGTGCAGGGATTTTTACTAAAATATGAGATCATTGATTATCAACCCCCACTCACATATCTGCTTCATATATAGCGTTAGCAATTCCTTTAGAACTTGATTTATCCCATGGTTCAATTTTTAAGGTTGTTGTATCCATAACAGTGATATGAGCTAATGAGTTCATTTTCATCACTCAATAGTCTGTTGTAACATTGAGATTATCTACTAATCAAGTTGTTGCTCTTCCTACTTGTAATCATGCGAATTCTTGTTCAAGATAAGCGATTGCTTTTTTCATTTGTTGCTCATAGTTAGCAAGTTCCATACTGTATTAATTTTACTTGATAAAAAATCTAAATTTAGTATATAAAGAAAAATCCCCTTTTTGCAAGGAGAAAAATTATTAACAAAAACAAACGTTTACCTTCAGCTTTGACTATGAAAAGAACAGTCTCAAAATTCTTGATATTCTTTATGCTTGCTCAAGTATTAAGCCCTGTTTTTTTTGTAAATAAGACGTATGCAGAAGAAGCTAAAAAAAGTTGTGAAGATAATCCACCTGTTTGTTCTGCTACACCAGAGTCGATGTCAACATATCTTGAGTTTCAAAAAGATATGGCGAATCTTTTGAATACTAATGGACTCAAAACAGCTACAGAGACGATGAGTGAGGGGAAGTGAGGACTTTTTACTTCACAGATTTTGCAATTAACGGGACTTGATGAATTTAGTAATAGTTTGATTGGACAATCTATTAGAGTTTTTGATATTACGGCTTCAAGATCTGCTATTTCTATTGTAACTGCTGTTTTTCTTTTTGAGTTGGCTGCTGTTTGAGCATTACTTGATAATACAATAGAGTTATCAATTCTTTTTCAGGAAAGGCCTATCGTGAGAGATTGGTCTAAAGCACTTGATGTTGAGTGGTCTTTAAATCAGGTTGCGTATAATTTATGACGTGCAGGAGATATTGGGAAAACGGTTGTTGAGATGGATAAGGTTAATGCTATTGTAAAAAAATATCAGGATAAAGGATTATTAACATGAGATGCTTTTTGAAGTAGCGCAAGGTATACAGAGATTATTCTTGAATTGGCAGCAATGAATAGTGCTGTTAAGTGGTTTTTAGCATATGATAATACTTCTTTGTTGAAGAATTATAAGCAGAATGATCATTCCTTAGAATTTGATAGTGAATGGATTGAAAAACTTAATATGGATTATGAATGTGCAAGATGGACTTTCGGATTTAAATGTAGTTCTTCGTGGGCTAATCTTAAGAAAAGTCTTCAACTTTTATGAAAAAATACTGCTAATAAATGAAGATCGAGTGTGCAACAGATAAAAGATTCTTTTCAAAATTTGAAGGAGTCTTTAGGAAATTGGTCAGCATTAAAAAATAATCTTAAATGAAAATCAAATGCTAATAATTTAAGTGAAAGAGAAAAGCAACTTCTTCAATGAAGATATGGACTTAATACCTCAAGAATTACTAAAGAAGATGGGGCATCTATTTTATCGCTTAATAGTAATATTCCATCATTATGGGCTAAAGCTTCAAAAACTGTTTCTGTTGTTGCTCAGAATATCGCTAATTGAGCACAAGCTCTTTTTTCAACAAGGAAGGGGCTTCAAGAGAAAATTGATAAGGCTAAAAAAGAATGAAATTTATCAAAAGTGGAGAGGTTAGAAGAAGTTCTTGAAATTCATGATTCAATATTTCCACCAAAAGAGGCTGCTGAACTTTCTGAATATGCAGGTACAGAACTCTCAATAAAATTGGAGAGTCATCTTGAAAGATTACAGGTATCGGAAAATCAGGCAAAAGAGATTGCTGTGATATCTAATAATGTTGCGCTTACTAATATGTTTAATGAGTTAGATGCTGAAATTGATGTTTTAAAGGGAACGATAGGTGATAAATGAAAACAGAATACCTTGAGAGAGGTGTTGAAATCAACTTGTGATGCTCAATGTGAAAATAAATGAAATGATTGTTGTTATGTACAATAGTTTTTATTAGCTACTTATTTGATGAATTACACAAAAAGAACAGTTTCTATTCTTATGTGAAGCATTATATTGTTTGGATGTGGTTTTTTCTTGAATCAAAATGTTTTGGCTGAAAATAAAAATTATTTTGATTATCTTCATGAAAGACAAGTTGCTGATAAAGATAGTAAAGAACTTATTATCCGTTGATTTTGTAGTGGGATAACAACATGAGCATTTAATCCATTATGAATAGAGCAAAATAAAGCAAAACAATCGCTTTTCCTTCTTCTTTTGTGTACGAGTAATGGGTTAACGGATGAGGGGAATTTTTTTGCTCCAGCCATTGAATATGAAAAAGAAACCTTTTCTTTTAAGAAAGCGAAATATTCTTCTAGTTGTAGGGAAGAATATAAAGAAAAATGTAATGTTGCAGAATTAACAGATAATATTTTAACCCAAGTGTTATCTGAATATTTTACGATTAAGGAAGCTGATATTTTTTGAGTTGGGGGATTGAATTTTGCTAATCAAACAGAACTAACAGATTGGAAGAATGCTTATGCAGAATTTTATTTTAAAAAGAAAGATTTTTGTTGATGAAATACGATTTACAAGAAAACATGTAAGTTATTAGATTCGCAAATGAAACAATTTCAAAAGACGTTAAAGAATCTTGAACTTGTTGATGTTAGTAAGGTATATACAAAATCCCAATCGGATACTAAAAAAGAATTTTGTTGAAGTGATATTTGGAAGGATATTATTTATTGTGGACTTGTGTGAGAAAAAAATTCGGGTTTAGATACTTTTGTTGAGCTTATTTATAACGAACTTACTTATTATACGATTTTTTCTGTTTATTATAGCGATACTTTAGCTCAACAAAAAGAGACGAAAGAGATTAAAAGTGAATATGAAGAAAGTATCAATGGACCAGATAAATTTGAGAATCTTATTTTTCAGACATTATCTGATTTAACTAATATTCAGATAACTTATCCTGTACATGTGCTTCTTGTTGCTTATCAAGAAAATCTTCTTGATTTAAGAGATAACTATTTAAGTAAGGTTGTTACTCCTTTTTATTGTCTTTATCATAAATTTAGAAATGTTCAGAGAAAACAGTAAGTATAGTATGATGATTAAGAGAGGAGTTTTTGGTCTTTGAATACTTCTTCTTTTTTGAAGTGGTTTTTCTTTTGCGGCTACTACTTGGAAACCGATTTCTACAAATAATGTAGCGAATCTTTTATCTTCTTGGTCAAAATCTGTGTTGAATTATGAGAATAATAGATATGATATCTCTTCTCATAAATTTTCAACTGATCTTTTTTGAGACAATGCGTCTAATTATAAAATAAAAAGTTGGTGAAAAATTCTTAATTGATTAGATGCTGTGAAATGAGTTTTACAGAGTAGTTATACAAATTGTAGTTTGGAAGATAATGAGATTTTATGAGTGCTTTTTTATACTAATGGTTCTCTTGGACTTAAGGATGAGATTATGAAATCCGTACCTTCAAATCGTTGGCCAACAGTAAAGGATCAAAAGAAATGATGTGATAAACTTACAACTTGTATTGCATGAGAGCTTGATAAGAATATGAATCGGTCTTGTGATGAGATTGTGAGAAATGCTTATATTCTTTGAGTTAATGAAAAAACAAGAAAATATCTTTTAGAAGAAGCTAATCTTTGAACTGAGAAATATTATAATGGAACACTTGATGATTCGAGTTATGATATCCTTTATGATATTCAACAAATAGCAAAAGTGCTTTATGAAGATCCTAAAACAGTGACTAGTGTTTTGTTTTATCAAGTTCCTAGTTTTAATTGATCTAAATGAGGTAGTTCAATAGTTGGAAACGGGCAGTGATGAGGACAGGGGGCATCTAACCAAACGAATTCATCAAGCTCTTCTACAACAAGAACATCTCAAGGGGGTGAATGAGGTGCTTGAGGTGAATGAGGAGATAATTGAGATGGTGGTTCTAATAACTGATGAAATAATTGAGGAGGTAATTGAGGGGGTGGTAATGATTGATCTTCTCCTAGTATTTCAGATGATGAAGAAATTCTTAATTTTTTAAATAATGATGGAGAAAATAGAACAATAACGAGTAATTGAAATACAGCATTTGTTAATCAATGTGTTGTTGTATGAAGTACTGTACTTGAAGAAGCATATCTTGAAGCTGAAGAGGAAGCGGAGAATTATCCAGAAAGGACTCCTAACGAACTTAGTGATGAAGAGATTGAGGCGATTTATGATGATATTTTGAAAAACGCAAATGAATTGAAACAAATTTCGCCAAACACCCCTCTTACATGACAGGAAAATGATCCGACAAGTAACAAAGTATCAAGGTGAGTTACTTGAGATGCCGCTACGGTTGCCACACTAAAAAAAGAACTGGAGTCTTGTGTTTCAAGGTGTGATTGATTAAGAGTTGATGAAAAGGCTGTATGTAGGGCGCTTTGTCTTTGTGCTGAATATCAGTCTCCGGCTTTAAATAAAAATATGACGTATAAGTTTATTGAAGAATGAGCATTGAGGGTAAGAATTTGTAATATTCCTAGTCAAGCAAAAATTGTATCAACGAGTACGAAAAATGTGTATAGTATTGAGGCTATTTTATTAGAGATTCATGATACATTGAAAGCATTGTTAGAAAGTTGAGAACTTACTCCGAAAGTACAAAAAGAAGAGATGCTTGATACGAGTCTTAGCGATATGAAGATTTGAAATATGATTAGTCTTATTCTTAATATGAAGTTTAGTCAGCCAACGGATGAGAGATGAAAATCTGAAGATGATAAGAGAGAAGAAAATGAGGCTATTGAGGCATCAAGGATAGATATAAAATGAAATCCAGATATTTTTGTTGTTGTGTGAGCATCTGATGAAAATCAATCGATGTCGAGTTCAAAAGCTCCTCAAGTAATAGCTAGTGCTGATAGAAACGGAGTGGCAATTAAAGAAAATCAAGTTGCAGGAATAAATAATATGGTAAGTAACTTTATATTAGATAATTATACTTTCTTAACGACACTAAATGATGCTCTTTATTGAATGATGATATCACTTAGTGGAATTCCAAAAACTCAGTAAGAAAAAATAGAGCGTTTGCTCTATTTTTTACTAAAGTATTTATTTACGAGTGCTGGGTTTATTTTTTTTATATAGGCAACCGAATCAGACATAAACTCATTGAGTTTTTCTAGTTCGCTATCGTCAAGAGTTAATGATAATCATTGGACGATGACCGAACGACGTTGTGTTCCGAAATCGAGTGCCATAGGATTGAGTTGATGTGAAATCATATCATAGGTAGCGATGAAATTTGCTCATCCAGCAGAGAATTTTATCTTAATTTCTCCGTTTTCTGTTAAAATTTCAGCACTTTCTCAAAGGTATTTTGTGATTGTTTCTGATACTGCTAAATAATCTCTCATACCAAATCCTGTGTCTTCGGTATCTACCTTATAAGCAAGGATACTTGTAATCATATGGTAGGTTGATGCAGCATCGACATGTGAAAGGTCTAGTGCATTTAAGATTTGGGTTTCTAGGAGTTCGTTATTAACAGATACGTTAGTTAGCGCTCCGTTTTGGAGATAGAATGTATAAACAATATTATCATCTTCTTTTGCATTTTTTGGAATCATTTCAATAATTGTTGGTTCACAACTTAGGAGTGATTCTGCGTATTTATCTTCTAGTTGATCACAAAGATTAACGGTGTCTCATGGTGTGTCTGTGAAATCTTTGTATTCAAACATTAATGATAATGTTTGGTTTAATGAATAATTAGTATCTGTGTTTTGAATGAGTCCGTTTATATAGTTTGTTAATATTTCGTTTGGTTCTGTTGATGATTTATCGATTTTTACATTGATTACTGAAAGTTGAAGGTTCTCGTATCTTAATAGGGCTTCTAATATAAATTCTGTTCTTAGATCGAGTCCTTTTACTATTAGAAGATTTTCGTCATCACCTGTTTCTATAGAGAAGATGTTGAAATTAGCAGGCATATAACTTTGTGTAAAGATGTCTTTAAGTGTTAATTCTTCAACTTTCTCTCAAGTATCTTGTATTGCATCACTAGTGATGATATAACGAGATTGGGTTTGTAATCATTTAAAGTTTGCGACAGTATCTCAATAGTTTAAAGCAAGGAGTTCACTGTTCAATGAGGTTCTATCATCTTTATCCATTTTTGAATCCTCATCTTTAAAATAAGGAGAAAGAATTGTCATATTATACCAGTAAGTGAATGATTTTGCAAATGGAGATAAGAGTTCTTCTTGTCTGCTTCCTTCTTTTGTTAAGACTTCACGGATAAATCCTAAGTAGGTTTGCATTGTTGATTTTACGTCAGCAGAAGCAGAAAGTTCTTTGTATAATAGTTGTTGTAATGAATAGAGTTTATATTCATTAATATAACGATTTGTATATGCAGTTGTTTCTACATATCATACAGAAAATGGTTTTGCTAATGCTAAGAAATCTCTTAGTAGGATGAATTGGTTATAGTCTTCACTTCCACAGTTACGGAAAAGTTCTGAAAGACGATTATCCATAGTATCACTATATTTTCCATAACGTAAAAGTCATTCACACATACTTTTTTTATAATTGTTGTTTGTTTTTAAGGCTGTGAAGTATTGATTTATTTCGTCTATAGAATTGCTTAAGTCGTAGAGATAAAAACGAGATAAGAAACTGTTGATATATGATTTACATACAAAAGATTCTTTACTTCTTGTAATTGTACATCCGAGTCCGAAAAGTTCTGTCATTGAAGATGGCATTTCAAAAAGACTCGGGTTTTCTTCTCAAAAGTTATCTACTGATAATGGATTTATGAGTACGGTATGGAAAAAACTACTCATATAGTCGTTAGTGAAACTTTCTTTATTTTGTCCTTTTGTGTAAAAGTCTAGATTTTCTAAAGAAATATCTGTTAATCTTGGAAGTGTTAATTCGCTGTTTACTAATAAAACATCTTGAGCTGTTATTCTTCCATCGTTAATTGTTATTTTCCCGTTTAAAACAACACCTTCTAATCATGGCACGGTTGCGACTTGATTTTCTTTATCTTGGTAATGGAGCTGTGCTTGAGATACTGTTCCTTCATCTTGTTTTTCTAGAAGATAAATAGATGAAAAGTATCATGAGGCGAAAATTCACCATGAACCAACTAAAGAAAGAATTCATGCTGCAATTCCTACTCAATATTTGAAAACTCCTTGGTATAATATGTTATACCAATTGATAATTTTTAATTGTTCTCTGTTAAAAAATATTGATTCTTTCATTCTGCGTACGTAGAGTAAATCAACTTAATTATAGTTGAAAAAAAGGAAAAAATCAAATTTTGTAGGGTTTTTGTGGGTGCTTTTTTAAATAAAAAAAGATTCCCTCTGATTGAGAAAATCTTTTTTCTGTATATGGCATTTTTTATGCAAAAATTTCTAATTTTTCGATAGCTTCAGCGATGCTTCCAAAGTTTTCTGTTCCGTTTGTGATTACAACGTTTTTTCCTTGTGCTTTTAGATCGTTTACAATTTCATCAAAGACTCCTTGGATAACCAATGTAAGATTGGTCTTTCGTTTAGTATATCCTTCTGGATTATTTTGTTTACGATTTGCTAGTGATACTTTGAATTCATTCCACATCATTTTTAGGTCTAGTGAGTTCATGATTCCTTTTGCTATAAAGTTAAGGGAATCAAAGAATGCGTTCATAAAACTATCAAATACTTTTCCAACTGCGTCATCTTTCATGAGTACGTTGATTTGACCTTCGGTTATAAACATCATTTCTTGTTCAAAAGCAGGAACGACACTCGGTACGATTTTTGCAGGGGTTGTGTTTTCATTTACTCCTAATGGAATAAAGATAAGTGCTCCATATTGTTCTTTAAAGTGGAGAAGTAATTTTTTGGCAGCATTTTCTACCGATTGGTTTAATGTTGCGGTTAATTCAGACATTCTTATTTGTAAAAGAATAAAATTAAGAAGCGATTCTTAGACTACTATCTTTTGTTTTTGGTTTTTCGAAGAATTCGATAGCTTGTGCTAATTCTTTCTTTGTTTTTGCATAATCGTGGATATCGATTCCTTTTTGATATGCTTCACAGGCTTGAACGATAGCTTTAGCTCCTGCTTGGGTTCCTTTTGGATGTGCATGACAACCAGCACCCATTGTTGTGATAAAGTCTGTTGTTCCCATAAGATCAATAAATGGTTTTAGGAGTACAGGGTTTAATCCTCCTGAGATAATTGGACAACACATTTTAAGACCTCTCCATGAATCGTCTCTTAGAACTTCTTCAAGGTCTTCGTCTTTTTGTACAAGGTTGATAAAATCTTTATCTGTTTCAGGGATTGTTCCCCATGATTGTTCAAAGAAGTGACCATTCTTCTTCATATATCTGATTCCTTCTGCTGCTGTAATATCTTCTGATTTATCTCCAGCCATTTTTCCAACTCCTGCAGTACCAGTATGGATACCACTTGCACCAGCAAGTCTTGCGAATTTAGATAATACGAGTACAGAGAATCCGATAGGGTTTTCTGGTCTAGTATATGCTCCATGTCCAGCTCTGTGGAAGTGGATGAAGACATCAGGATATTTTCTTCTTAGCGTTTGAACGGCCATCCATCCTGCTGTTGTACCATCAATAAGGAATGCATAGCTACCTGGTTCAAATCCTGCGTTTCTAATCATTTCACATCTTTCAATCATTGTATCGTAATCAGCTGCTGATACGTTAAAAGAGTGAACTTTCTTTTGTCCTGTTTCTTTTACGGCTTTATCCATAGCTTCTTTTACGTGTTTAACCATTTTATCGTAAGGACAGAAATCTTGATTAGCTTGTGGTTCATCGTTTTTTACAAAATCTCATCCTCCTACCCAGAAATCATAACATACTTCAGCATATTCAGCAGAAGTTAATCCCATTTTTGGTTTAATGATTGTTCCTAGAATAGGTCTATTATGAACTCCTAAATAGTTTCTCATATCTGCTAATGTATAACTTGGTCCATCATATTGTTCGAGCATTGCTGCAGGGAACCATACGTCTAGCAATTTTAGTGCTGATACTTCTTTCATTCAGAAGATGTTACCAGCGATGTATGTCATAATATTTTGTACGTTTCCACCTCTATCGAAAAGTCTCCATGGGAATGCAATCCATACAAGTTCTTTTTCTTCATCGAGTTTATATACAAGTGCATTCATTTCTCTAGAAAATGCAGTTTCTGTTTGAACTAGGAAGTTTGTTCCTGTTGAAGATTCTGCAGCTACTTCACATGCAGCTTGTAAGATGTTTAAATTTTTTCCTGGTTTTAGATGATAGACTGCTAACATGTATTCACCATTTTTTGGGTTAGCTAGGTCTAGATTTACATATGCTAGTTGATGGTCATTTAAGCTAGCAAGGAGTTTTTTTGTGTTTTCCATGTATTTTATTTATATATAAATAAAGTTTTACCCTTTAATGATATCTAGAATTTTTTATTTTGCAAATTTGTGTTGTGAATATTCCGTTGAAAAAGTGTTGTGTGATGACAGTTATTCCATCGAAAAAATGTAGTGTGATGACAGTTATTCCATCGAAAAAATGTAAAAATAGTTGATTTTTTTAGAAAAAGAGCTATACTAAAGCTAGGTTTTATCTATTGATGGATAAAAATGTATAGAAAGAAAATTGAGGTATTGAAAAAATGGAAACACTCAACAACAAGAAAGCCACTTATTCTTACTTGAGCAAGACAGGTAGGTAAGACGTTTCTTTTAAAAGAATTTTGATCTCTTGAATACAAGAATATTATTTATGTTAATTTTGAGAATGCAGATAAAACTATTCAACAGTTATTTGAAGAAACGCTTGATCCAAAGAAAATTATAAATACGCTTTCAATCTTTTTTAATCAGGAGATTCTTGCCTGAGAAACTTTGATTATTTTTGATGAAATTCAGGCATTACCGAGAGCATTAACTTCATTAAAATATTTTCATGAACAGGCAAACCAATATCATATTATTGCTTCATGAAGTTTGTTGTGAATAACACTTCATTCTTGAACTTCATTTCCTACAGGGCAGACGGATTTCCTCCATTTAGAGCCTATGGATTTTGAGGAATTTTTGATGGCTAACTGAGAGGAAAAACTTGTAGAAGTTTATAAAAAAGATCAAAATCAAGTTTTTTGAGAGAAGCTTTATGAATATTTTAAATATTATTTGTTTGTTGGTTGAATGCCTGAAGTGGTTCAGTCTTGGGTTACAGAAAAAGATGTCGAAAGGGTTGATATACTTCAAAGAAATATTATTCAATCGTATCGTTATGATTTTTCAAAACATACAGATATTAATTTAACAAAGAGGCTTACGCAGATATGGGAATCAATACCTGTTCAATTCGCAAAAGAAAATGATAAGTTTATCTGGTGAGTTTTAAAATCTTGAGCTAGAGCAAAGGAATATGAATTAGCTTTACAATGGCTTATTGATTCTTGATTGGTTAGAAAAGTAAATAGAGTAAAGAGATGAGATAAAATACCTCTTTCTGCATATCAGGAAGAATGAGCTTTTAAGTTGTATTTTTTGGATGTTTGACTTCTTAGAAAACTTGCTGGAATTCCATGAAATGCTCTTCTAGATAAAATGGCGATTTTTAATGAATATAATGGACTTTTTGCAGAGCAGTTTGTTTTACAAAATCTTTCTTACCTTGATTTTTATTATCGAACTTCTTGAGCGAATGCTGAAGTTGATTTTGTTGGACAAATTCAAGAACGTATTGTTCCTATAGAGGTTAAAAGTTGAGAAAATACGAAGGCAAAGAGCTTAAAAATTTATCGTGAAAAATATTGTCCAGAAATAAGTGTTCGTTTTTCACTTCTTCCTTTAATAGAAAATGATTGATTATTAGGAATACCGCTTTATCTTATTTTCTGTTTTGATGAAATTATAAAAAAGATGTCTTAATGACATCTTTATATAGGGGAGTTAATTATCCTAAATCTTCATAATATTTTTCGATATATTCTCTGGCTTTAGTTAGTAAGATTTCTATTTTATCGATATCAGCTAGTTCTTCTTTTGCTAGATTGAGTTTGATACTAAATGGACGAAGATATCCAGATTTTTTAATTTTCTTAAGGAATGTTGGTAATTTAAGTACTCATTCTCCTGGAAGAAGATGAGGGAATCCATTCTTTGATTTATCTGAGAAGTAAATTACACCTAAATATGGAGCAAATTCTTCTAATTTATTGATAAAGACACCTTCTAAATCTTCAGTATTCATGTTTGCTATATCCAAAGCGAGATTACATCCGTATTTTTTTATGATATCAACGATATTACTAAAACGGTATGCAGGAATAGGTAAAGCAAAAATATTAGTATCTTCAGGGTTGATAATTGCAAAATGAAGTGCTGGATTTTGATTTTGATATTCGGAAATATTATTAGCAATAAAAGAATACGATTTGAAATCGAAAAACTTTGGTGCATTAATTGTGATAAGATCACAATCAGTTTTTTCACAAAGATCTAAAACTTTATTCATCTCTTTGCTATTTAAGAGAGATGATGTTTGAATTGAATATACAGGTAATTCGTATTTTTTTACTAATTCTTCTACGTAATCTTCGTTCCAGGCATCGAATCCTTTTGAAATGGCTAAGTCGATTCCACCATATCAGCATTTTTTTGCCATATCAAAGATCATATCGAGACCGTAACCAACCATTGTATCTGTACTTAGTATTATTTTGTTTTTCATCGTTTATAAAGTTTTTATTTATAAAGATTTCTTTTATTATAGTTAAAGTGTTTTGTTTTGTCAATTTTTTTCCTATTAGCCGATAATGAAGAGATTTGCTAAGAGGTAGGCTGATCCAATAAGAAGGATTCCTGCTAAAGCATAAATAATCGTTTTCTTAAGAGATTTAAAGGTCTCAGCATCATCTGGTTTAACGAGCATTTTATAGGTTTGTATAATAATTAATGCTAAGAGGATGAATGCTACCAAACCAAGAGCTCGATTGATAACGTTAAATACAATAGGGATATCTTCTGGGTTTAGAAGATTTGTTCCAATATTGTTGAGGTTTGTCCACACTTTTCCCTCTTTTATTACTTCTTTCTGTTGTCAATAAATAGCTTCTACGATTTGTTTTGCTCAGATAATAAAAATCATTCCGATAGTTGTTCGAGCAATTACTCCTAATGATTTCTTTTTTGTTCCTTCATCTTGTGAGGTGATGTATGTAAATACACGCATCATCATAACAATTACTAGGAATCATAGAGAAAGATACATTGCTATTTTGATAAATGGGAATGCGATTTTATCGTAGATATCTTTTACCAGGTCGACGTTCGATATTGCGGTTCAAACTCAGCTTTTAAATAAGGTTTCAAAAATTATTGAGGTTAAATATTGGGCACTATACATTAAGATGATTCCAATTACTCCATAAAGAAGTGTCATTGTTCAAGATTTTACCTTACTTTCGTCTGATGATGTTAATACTTGGTAAAGTCCTATCATAGCAATTAATACTCAAACAACAATCATTACAGAGAAAACGGTGTTGGTTACTTTTTTTATGATGTTGTTTGTTGTGCTTTTTTTATCTGCTGCTACAACAGTTCCATCAATATGTTGTTGGATTCATGCAGTACTTTGTGATAATGCATCAGTAAAATTGTTTGAGTAGTTTTGCTCTTCGGTTCCTGCTTCGTCAGCAAATGATATACTTGGTAGGAGGTTGCATGAAAGTCAAACTATCATACATAATCCTAAGAGAATTTTTTTAATTTTTGTTTTCATGATATTAGATATAAGTAAATATAATGTATTTATTAGGCTGTTATTTCAGCGATAATAGGAAATTTTGGTATTTTTGTTTTTGTTCATAAGAAGATAAGATATCTCATAAGAATCCAGATTAATGGAATTGCTTTTCGATATTTTCCAGAATTCCATCGGTATCGTCCTAGGAATCAAAGACTTCCAAGGAAGAGGATGCTTAGGATTCGTGTTCAGATTCATCGATTTTTTTTATAACTTTGTTGATAGTTTACCATTTCTTCAACAGCAATTTCTTGTTTTCATGTTGCTAGAACAAAACCTTCTTTTATGAAGATGAGAATTGCAGAGAAAAATTCTTCAGGATATGTTGAAAATCGATGACGAATTCTTTCTTTTTGTTCTGGAGAAAAAATATCTTTTCCTACTAATGCTAAGATAATTCTTAAAACCATTAATCATGCAAAAATGACTCCAATCATATAAGAATTAAAACAAAATAATGCAAGCCAAATAAAAAGTAACCATAATTGAGCCTCTTTTAACCATCAACGAGAAGTTTCATCTAATTGATCTTTTTTTGAAAATCGTTGATAACTTGAATAAAGAGGAATAAATGCTGTAAGCATTGTTTTTTCTTCTGATTCTGTTTGCACTAAAGAGAAGATGCGGAAATGGAATCAGGAAATTATCATTGGTAGAAAGATAATAACGAGGGTTAATATTAGGAATCCGAAGAATTCAGAAAAGAAAGAAAATAATCATCGATTTGCAACATTTGCTAAGATGATGTTGATAAAAAATAATGCTAGTAATCAAAGCATACCGTTTCATACATTACACCATGAATCTACAAAATTTCTTTCGTCTTCGGTTCGTTCGTTAGTCGTTTTTTTTAATGAAGCTTGAACAACTAATCAGAAAAAAAGGAGTCACGAGAGTGCTGAGAACATTACATCATTTGGGTAACGACTTTTTTTCTCCATAGTTGCCTTAAATAAAATAAAAGTTATTTAGTATTTTTTACGTCTGTTGTAATAAATTCTTTTTCATCCGGAGATGCTAGGATTTGGACTCCTACGTGTTGAGATCAAACAAACATTAGACCTTCTCATACTCAAACAGAAATAAGCCTTTGTTGCTCAGATTCTGATAATCAGAGGAGTTGGTTTAATGATTTTATTGAAGTCACGGATTGTTTTAGAAGAATTTGTAATGATGAGTTAGAAACGATAGGCTTTCCGTAAGGACTACGGATAAAGTCTTCGATATCTTGTGAAATCGTTGTTATTCCTAAACCGTATTTTCTGGCTCTTTTTATAAGTCAGAATAGAAAGTTTGCAGAGATTTCGTTTTGAAGCATAATCCAAGCTTCATCACAAACTAGTAATCTTTGTTTCTTAACTGCTCTTACTTTCGCCCAAATAAAATTAAGTACGTTAAACATTGCAGGAGTTTTAAGTGCTTCTTCAACGTCTTTGATACTAAAAACGGTTAATACATTATTAATATCGATATTTGTGTAATTATTGAAGAGTTTTCCAAATGTTCCTGTAACATATTTACTTAATTTTAGTGCTATTTGATCTCATCCTTGCATACCTTCCAAAACGTTCATGAGGTCTTCCATTAATGGAGGGAGTTTTCATGAATAATCATCCATGTCAAAGGTAAATCCTTTAAGTGCGTAGGTGTTTTGTAATGCCTTATCCAAAAGTGCTTCTTCTTCAGGAGTCATCTTTCAAATAAGGATTTGGATAAGTCCTACGAGGTTCATGATTTGTGAACGAAGGAGGTCTCATTTTCAGTACTCAACATCTTCAAGCATTGGAGGCATATCGAATGGATTCAAGAATTGTTGAGAAGATGTTGCGATATTTACATATGTTCCTCATACTCTTTCACATAATGAACGATATTCGTTTTCTGGGTCGATAACGATAATATCAACTCCGTTTAAGAGATATCTTAGGATTTCTAGTTTTACGGTAAATGATTTTCAAGCACCTGAGGTTGCTAAAATTACGCTATTCATGTTCGGTAATTTTGAGTTGAAACGATCAAAAATAACCAAACCTCCAGTGTGTGCGTTTACTCAATAGAGGATTCCTGTTTTTGTAATAAGATCACTTGAAATGAATGGGAATGATGCTGCTAGTGATGAAGTAACAGCACTTCTTACGATTCCCATATCGTCTAAACAGATAGGGAGGTTCGCTGTAAATCCGTTATCCATTCTGTGGATAGCATTTTTTACTCTGATTCCGTATCCTGAAATTTTTTGTTCGAATTTTTTTCAAGTTTCTCTTAGCTTTTCATCATCATAATCATAGATGGTTGTATAATTTCCTAGTTCAAAGTATCTTTCTTCTTTTGTTGTTAGTTTTTCTCTAATCATTTCTACGTCACGATATTGTTGTTCTACATCTTTATCAACAGTGATTCCTTTTTGCATTGCATCAGAAAGTTCTGCTTTAAGTTGTGTAGCTTTTTGTTTTAACATCGATTGGATCGCACTATCATCTTCAGGATAAAGATAGAAACTCATATCCCATTTGGCGTGCATACTCATAATATCTCTTGTCCATAAAGCATCGATATAACTTGGGTATTCTTGGGTGTAATAACATTTTCATAGAATTCATGATACGTTAAATTGTTGCATAGAGAATTCCCAATACGATGGCGCAATATGTGATTTATAGTCAACTAATAATGAGTTATAACGATTATCGACCTCTTTGATATATTGTCTGAGTTCTGATGTGAGTTTTTTGTCAGAATATTCTTCATCAGGTAGTTGTAAAAGGTCTTTGATTTGTTGTGCTAGAGCAGGATGTGCTTTAGCTGGATCTTCTTTTTCTTTTTTGTTAGTTTCTTTTTTGTCTTTAGGTTTTTCTTCTTTTTTTCATCAGTTAGGATCTGGTGCTAGTCAAAATTTTGCCATCAGAGAATCAAGCCAACTTGTTCAGCTTTTTTTCTCTTTTTTTTGATTTTCAGAGATTTTTGGCATTTCAACAAAACCTCAGTTAGGAATAACTGTTGTGTAATTTGTATCATATACTACGTTTTGAAGTCTCTCTAGCATAGGGTTTTGACTATAAATTAAGAAGATATAAAACTCACATTTAAGTATAATCGATTTTTCTTATTTTACAAAAAAACAAAGATATTTTTGCTGGCAAATCACTTGACATTCGGAAGTATTTCTTAATAATCCCTACATATACAAAGGAAAATATTTAATAAAAAAGAATTTAAAATTTTACGAACAAAATTCTTGACATTCTTTTTCACTTTCTTATACTTCAAGTGAAGTGGAAACGTTACGTTCCAATTTTGAACTACCTTTACACCATTATTTTGTTAAAAGATGAGTTTCGTTGTAAAAATGGATGATAAAAAGATTAAGGTTGATATAGAATCAACACAATTAAAAGATGTTTTGATCTATTGTAAACCAAAAGAGAGACTTGTTCTAATGAGAAAGTTTGGGCTTGATGGTGGAAGAGAAGTTCCTTTACAAAAAATTGGAAAGGAGTATTCTCTTACAAGAGAAAGAGTAAGACAAATTGAAACACAAGCACTTATGAGATTTAGAAGATTGATTGTTGGAAACGAAGTGTATATGAATGTTTTGGCTGAAAGTAAAAAAATCTTAGAAGTGCATGGAGGTCTTCTTAGTGAAGATGCTTTAATAGCTAAAGTTATTAATAAGAATTTGTTTAAGTTCTCTAAACAAGAGTTAAAACTTATTCTTGTTTCTGATTTCGATATTACTTATTTAAAAAGAAATAAATATCTTGCAAAAGCGTTCTATATTGAACCTTTGTATGAAGATCTTCTTACAAAGATGGTTATCTTCTCACTAAATCATTTTAATGAGAGAAAGACAAGTCAAGATTTGTATGAATTTGTAGCTGTTCTTAAAGAAGAATTTGCTGATGATATTAGAGATATCGCATTCCTTAAGAATGATTTATTCTATATTAATTTCTTCTCTATTGTGAGAGAAATGTCTATCTTAGATGGAAAAATTGGACTTATTGATTTTGATGATATCAATCCAAAGACAGTAAAGTTGAAGATGCTTTATACTATGAGAAGATTACATAAACCTATTCATTATCAAGAACTTCCTGCAAAGATTATGGAATGGTTCCCTAACAGTAGAGTGAAAGTAAATACTGTTCATAATGATTTAGTTAAGCATAATGACGTATTTGTTAATCTAGGACTTGGACTCTATGGATTGAAAGAATGGGGATATGAAGGATGAAGTGTAAAAGATATTCTTGTTAGAGTTTTCAAGAAATTTGATAGACCAATGAATACAAAAGAACTTTCAAAAGAAGTTTTAAAGCAAAAGATGGTTTCTCAAAATACTGTGCTCTTGAATCTTCAGAAATATAAGAAAGATTTCCAGAGAATTGATAAAGGATTATATCAATACATTTGAAAATAAGATTATTATTTAATATAAAAAACTCAAACCGATTGGCTTGAGCTTTTTTTTATTTTAATTTTCTGTGGAGAGTCCAAACATATCTGTATGAAATTCCCATTAATAATGCCATGATGATTATGATTTCAAGAATTCCTATTCAAAGGATTTCTAATCCCATAGCACTGATATGTTGAAAGATATTAATATCTAATAACGCATTTAAGTATCCATCTAATGGAATAAGTGAAAGAATAAGAAGGATTAATGCGATGATAAATGCTAAAACGAGTGAGATAAATATTACATTAACAAATGGTTGGATTACTTGAGAAGCTGTTGCTCCTAGCAGTTTTTTAGCTTGGATATCAGAGCTAAAATGAGAGAAGATTGTTCTCAAGAAAAAGATTGAGAACGTAATAATTGTTAATAGGATTGCAAATACTACAAAGTATGCAAATGATTGTAAGAAGTTTGAGAGATTAATGACATTTAATACCCTTTTTTCTTGTGTTTTGATAGCGTTATCTGAGACATCACTCATGTTTAAGATCTTATCTTTGTTTGATTCTAGGACCTCTTTCATAGCGTTAAACTCATCTTTGTTTGAGTAGTTAATGTAGAGTGTTGATGGAAGAGGGTTGTCTAGGTTATATTTCTTAAAGGTTGTTGTTAGATCTGGTACTCTTTTTTCAACAAATCCTAACGCATCTTTTTTTGAAGTATAACTTACTTTTAATCCTTTTTCTTCAAGTGCTGTTTTGATTAATACCGCTTCTTTTTCTTCAGATGCGATATCGCTGAGATAAATATATACTCCTAATTTATCTTTCATTTGGTTGTTAAATGTGTTCCCGTAGAAAGCTCCAGCTAGGAATACATTAAGCACGAATACGAGGATACCCATTAAGATACTAATTATTCGTAATGGACCTTTATAGGCTCTTAAGATTGTTGTTGTATCTGCTTTAATAGGGTTTAATGCAAATGCACCAATAGTTCTTTTTTCTTTCATTTTCGATTTTTTTATTTTTTTAAATTAAATTATTTTCTAATTTGAAACATTTTCTTTGCCTTAATGAATTTTTCAAAAAGTGAGATTTTTGTTTGATAAAAATCCACTTCTTTATCGATAAATTTTAATGAATCTCTATATTTGTTAAAATAAGTAATCATTTCTTGTGCTTTTTTGTATTCTTGTTCTAGGATGTATAGTTGGATTAGGTTATAAACAACTTCTGCATCTTTAGAATCTATTGCAAATGCGTCTTTTAAGAATCCTAGTCCTTTTTCTCTATTTCCATACCAATATTCGCATAAACCATAGCATCTTAGGATTTCATGGTTAGTTGCGTTTGTCATTTCCATTGCCTTTAGAAGATATTTTCTTGCATCTTTTCGGTTATTTTTTTCCATTTCTAGGAGTCCTTTGATATAGAGTCCTAATGGATCGTTATTATTTTTTTGTGCATTAAGAAAATCGACTGCTTTATCAGCTTTTCAGATATCTCATTTACGATATTGGATATCTGCGATTTGCAAGATTGCATCTTCGTTTCTCGGATCACGAGTAAGAATAGAATTCACTATTCTGATAGCTTCATCATATTTTCATAACTCTTTAAGTTCCTCGATCTCATCGATTAATTCTTCAGGAATATAGACCATGGCAATAGATATTTTAGAATAAATGTTTTTATCAATTGTATCTTAAAAAATAAAAAAGTTCAATTTTTTCTCACAAGTGAAAATTATTCACCTTTACATTTTTCAAAATTGTATATAAAATCTTTTAATCAAATGTTTTAATTTTTACTTGCAACTAAGCTTAAAATAACCATAATACGAACGTTATTTTTACCTTCTTATATCTTAATTATCTACGATGGGTGTTAATGAACAGTTAGCTCAAGCTAAGAAGAAAATTTCTAGCGGTTTTTTTTGATTTTGGGTTAAGCAACGAAGAACTACGATTTTGATTCTTGTTATTATTATTCTTGTTTGAGCGTTTTCAGCATATCGTATTCCTAAAGAATCTTTTCCTGAGGTAAATTTAGGAATGGTGACTGTTGTTACTGTTTATCCGGGTGGAAGTCCTGAGGATATTGACTCACTTATCACCAAAAAGATAGAAGATAAAATTAGCTGACTTGATTGAATTGATTCTATTGATTCAACATCTTCTGATAGTGTATCTACCATTATGGCTACACTAGAAAATGATGCTGATGTTGATAGTGTTGCAAATAAAGTTCAAGATGCTGTTAATACGGTATCACTTCCAGCTGATGCTAGAGATCCTGTTGTTACTCAAATAGATACCGATCTTATTTGAACGATGATCTTTTCTTTAGTACTGTATGCAAAAGATTCACGTTTTGATGATGCCTATTTAAAAGAGAAAGCGATTTCTTTAAAAAAGGCCTTAGAGTGAATTTGAAATATTGATACTATTGAACTTAGTGATGGTTCTATGTCCTTAGCATGACTTGCAAATAAGGCAGAATCTTATGATATTGAAGTACTCGTTGATGAGAATAAAGTTACTCCACTTTGACTTTCTGTTGCTCAAATTTCTAATATCATTCAAGGATTTAATGTAAGTCAGCCATTAGGTACTCATACTATTGGAGAGAAAGAATATTCTTTTAGAATTAATGGAGAAATAGCGAGTGTTGAAGAACTTTCTCAGACGCCAATTCCATTGTCTAATGGAAAAACTATTCCTCTTGAATCTATTGCAACGGTAAAAAAGGTTTTTGATAGTGATGGACAAATTAATATCTGACATTTTGAGAATGGTGAGAAGAATTCTGGGAATCTAGCGGTATTATTGAATGTTGATAGAAAATCTTCTGCAAGCGTGTTGTCGGCTTCAACGGATGCGAAAAAACGTATCGAAGAAGAAATGAGTAAAGAAGAGTATGAGGGGTTAGGATATTTTTATACGAGTGATCTTTGAACAAAAATTTCTAAGCTCTATAATGATTTGGTTGTAAATATGATTTCAACACTTCTTGTTGTGTTCTTGATTGTTTGGTGTTTTGTTGGAGCAATGGAATCGTTTTTAGCAACGGTTTCTATTCCTATGGCATTTTTTGTTACTTTCTATGTGCTTAATGCTTTAGGATATACGATGAATGTTTTAACTAATTTCTCACTTATTATATGTTTGTGAATCGCTGTTGATACTGCTACTGTGATTATTCAATGAGCGAGTGAGTTTATGAAGCAATGATATAGACCATTACATGCGGCGCTTTTATCGGTGAGAACCTATAAGAATTCCTTAATTTCTTGAACGGCTACAACGGTGGTTGTGTTTATTCCGTTGATGATGTTGCCTGGAGTTATGGGTAAGGCGATGTCTTTGATTCCAATTACTATATTTACGACACTTGTTGCTTCCTTATTTGTTTCACTTACTGGTACTCCAACTATTTTCTTCTTAACAAGAAATGATAAGAGCTATTATAAGAGAGATCAGGAGAACGAAAAATATTTACACGAAGAACAGAGAGTTTTGTTAGAAAGTGATAGAGAATGAAAAGAGGAGAGAAAAGATGAAGAAAAGGCAGGATTCCGTGATAGAATACTTAATAAATTAGTTGCGTTATATGATAGATCAGTAAGAGCGACATTGAATAGTAAAATTCGTTGTGCAGCTTGGATTGTTTTGCCTATTGTGCTCTTGGTGTTTACTATTATGTTTGTTTCTACGAAGATAGGATTCTTGTTGTCTCCATCGTATGATAGTGAAAATATGTCGATTAAGCTTACGGCTGATGCGGGGCTCACAACTGATACTATGGCAGAAAAAATTAGTTGACTTCATACTGTACTTTCTGAGATTCCTGAACTTGAGAGTTATACGGCAACAATCAATGGAAATACTATTTCTGTAACTATGAATTTGATAGATCATACGGAAAGAGATAGAACAACATTTGATATCGAAGATGATTTAACTGATAAACTTGCGTTTTTGAAACAGAAAGGATTTGATGTAAGTATTTCTACGGTTACAAATTCTAGTTCTATGTGAAGTTCTAGTGAGGTTTGAATAAAGATTAAGGCTACTGATATGGTAAGTCAAGATACTTTAGCTAAAGTAGCTAGGGATTTTGAAGAATATCTTAAATCGCTTCCTTGAACTAAAAATATTACTAATTCAAGTAAGGAAAGTCCTGGACAGTTCGTATTTGAACTTGATGAAGATAGGTTAGCTATGCTTTGATTAACAAAGAGTTCTGTTGGTCCATCACTCTATCTTGCACTTAATTGAATGGATGCTGGTAGTTTGAAAGTTGATGGAGATACCCATGATATTAAAATTAAGTATGATGATTTTAATGATACAGTTTCTCCTGATACGCTTATGGGAACAATCATTACAACTACTGCAGGACAAATTCCTTTAGCAAGTATCGGAAACTATAGTTTTAAGCCAGCTGTTACAAGTATTGTGAGAGATGATTGAGATATTACGGTAACCATTGGAGCTAATCTTTTACAAGGAGTAAAGGCTGAGGGAATTAATGAGGCATTATATGCATATGGAGATGCTTATGATTTCCCTGAGGGGGTAAGTTATTCTGAGGGTTGAGAACAGGTTGAGAATGCTGATCTTATTGCATCATTACTTGCTTCTGTTGTTTTTGCATTCATTATGATTTTCGGTATTCTTGTTCTTCAATTTAATAGTTATACGCAGCCACTTATTATTTCATATAGTCTTTTGATGGGATTTATTTGAGCGACCTATGGAATGCTCTTTACAGGAAATCCTTATTCTATGATGTTCTTGATTTGATTCGTTGCTTTGATGGGAATTATTGTAAATAATGCGATTATTTTGATTGATACTGCAAATGAAAATATGGCGCATTGATATAATCGTGATGATGCGATAAGAGAAAGTGCAAAATCGAGATTAAAGCCAATCCTTAGTACTACGTTAACTACGGTTATTGGTATGGCTACTTTGTTATCTAATGGAATGTTTGCAACGCTTGGATATACGATTATGTTCTGACTTTCGTTTGGAACGATTGTGACGCTTTATGCAGTACCAGTACTTTATCAATGAGAACAAAAAATAAGGATTATTATTAGAAGAGTTATTTTAAAACCATTACTTATTTTTGTTGCTCCTCTTATTGTTATTGGAATTATTTATCTTCTTGGTTATATGTTCTGATTTAATGCATTTGGTAATATTGCATGACAGAGTGCTATGGTTGCTCTTTTATGTACTACTGCTATATTCCTTATCTTTTTGGAGTTCGTTAGTAATAGTAACGGTGAACCAGGATGGAGACAATCATTACTTCATTTAAAACTTGCTGCTGTTAAGTGAAAGAGATTTAATAAAAAACAAATTCTTAGAAGAATTATTATTAAGTTTTCACTTATGTTAGCACCTCTTGTTCTTGCTCTTATTATTACTTGAATCTTTAAGCTATGTTGAGCTTGAGAAGATATCGTATCGTATGCTATGACAGCAAGTCTTGTTACTGGATATCTCTTCTATTTTGCTGGAAATGTTTATTGTTTCTGGACTTCAAAAGGAAACCAATTCATTCATGATAAAGTTGCAGGTATTGCTATTATTGATGAAAGTGTGGAAGAAGAAATTTAGGAACTTCTTATATAAAAATGAGCGGATAGGTATTATTGTTATCCGCTCATTTTTGCTGTTAAGAAAGTAATTATTCTGCTTTTCTTTTTGCTTTATCTTCTTCGTAAGCGTTGATTACTTCTTGAAGTGTTCCTTTATACATAAAGAAGTCTTCTGGAACTTCGTCAACTTCTCAGTTGATAATTTTTTCGAATCCTTTGATGGTGTCTTCTAGTTTTACATATTTTCATTCCATTCCAGTAAATTGTTCAGCTACTGCGAAACTTTGTGAGAAGAATTTTTCTATTTTTCTTGCCCTGAATACAGTTACCTTATCTTCGACACTTAATTCTTCCATACCTAGGATGGCAATAATGTCTTGAAGGTCTTTATATTTTTGTAAGATTCTTTGGATTTCTTTTGCTACCTTATAATGTCTTTCTCCGACGATGTCAGGATTTAAGATTAATGAATAACTGTCGAGTGGATCAACAGCAGGATAGATTCCTTTGTCTACTATCGCTCTGTTTAATACGATTGTCGAGTCTAGGTGCGTGAATGTTGTCGCGGGAGCAGGGTCTGTCAAGTCGTCAGCAGGGACATAGACAGCTTGTACAGAAGTAATAGATCCTTTATCTGTCGAAGTGATTCTTTCTTGAAGAGCCCCCATTTCACTTGCTAGTGTTGGTTGGTATCCTACAGCAGAAGGAATTCTTCAAAGAAGAGCAGAAACTTCAGAACCAGCTTGTGTAAATCTAAAGATATTGTCAATAAAGAGAAGCACGTCTTTTCTTTCTTTATCTCTGAAGTATTCAGCCATTGTCAATCCTGTCAAAGCTACTCTTGCTCTAGGTCATGGTGTCTCATTCATTTGTCCATATACCATTGCTGTCTTGTCTAGCACTCATGATTCTTTCATTTCACGGTAGAGATCGTTTCCTTCTCTTGTTCTTTCTCAGACTCAAGCTACAACAGATACTCAACTATGTTCAACTCAGATATTATGGATTAATTCCATCATCACTACTGTCTTTCCTACTCATGCTCCTCAAAATAGTCATACCTTTCCTCATTTTAGGATAGGAGCTAAAAGGTCTATTACTTTTATTCCTGTTTCTAGGATTTCTGATCTGATAGCGAGTTCTGAGAACTCAGGTGCAGACTTATGGATAGGTCGAAGTTCTTTTCCTTGGATTTGGTCTCCTCAATCGATAACTTCTCATAATACATTGAAAATATGTCATAGGACTTCGTCTCCAACAGGAACTTTTATAGGGCTTTCTGTATTAATTACTCGATCTCCTCTTTTTAATCCATCTGTTGAATCCATCGCGATTCCTTTTACAACTCCGTTTTCTAGTACTTGTAATACTTCGATTACTACAGTTTTTCCGTTTGCGTTTTTAGGAACGACGTTTAAGGCATCATATACTTTAGGAACTCCTTGTTCGAAAGAAACTTCTACAACAACTCCTTTGATTGAAATAATTTTTCCAACATTTTCTTTTTTCTCTGTTGGAGCTTTTTCTTTTTTAGGAGATTGGATTACTTTTTCTTGATTTTCAGATTTCGTAGCTGTTTTCTTTGTTGGCATTTTCACAAATAAAATAAGAATAAAATTTTATTTAATAGCTGTACTTGCACTTACAATTTCAGTAATTTCTTGGGTGATTTTATATTGACGTGTTTTATTGTATAAGAGATTAAGATTGATTAATAGATCGTTACAATTATCTTTTGCGTTTTTCATGGCAAGCATTCTTGCTGCATATTCGGTTGTTTTATTATGGATTACTGCAGAGAAGATAATTGTTCTTATAAGTAATTGCATGAAATCGAATTTAAATGTTTCTACATCTGGTTCGACCATTAAGTATTTGTTATCGATGTTTTCTAAGAGGTCCATTTTGAGTCCGATATTCTCTAGGAATGATTCAAAACTTTCTTCATCGAGAGGATAGAGTTTGAATCTTGTTAATACCTGATTCATTGTTGTTTTGTAAAAGTTGAAATAGACCTTAATTTTTGAGTATCTTTTTTCTTCTAACGCTTTTTTAATATACGCAGATATTGGGTTTATTTCAGCTAATAATACTTTATCTGAGATAATTGCTGTTCAAACGACATTCCATCAATTTCTTACGAAATATTCAACTCCTTTTTTTCCGATAACGAAGATATCAACGTTATCCTTTGCTTGTCAGTAATTATTTTCCATTCTTTTAAAGATTCTTGAATTGATACTTCAACAAAGTCATTTATCTCAAGTAACAACGATAAGGAGTCTTCTTCCTTTTGGATCCCAAGATTTTTCATCGAAATCGAAAAGGTTGATTTCTTTTCTTACTACTTTTAAGACTTCAAGAAAACTTTGCATAAAATCTTTATATGAAGAGATAACGCCTTTTAGTTTTTGTAATTTAACAGTAGAAACAATCTCCAATGCCTTAACTATTTTTTGAAGATTCTTTACTGATTTTATTCTTGTTCTTACTTGCTTTAAATTCGTCATACTCGATGTTTAGATAAAACTATTTATTAATTATTCTTCATCATCTTTTTTCTTTAATTTTTAGGAGCTCCATATCAGCTGTAAGCTTTTGGAGGTTAAGATATGCTCTTTCAATTTCATCAGAATTTCAACTCGCTCTAATTTCTTTGATTTGTTTCTCGAGATTTTCTTTCATTTCTTGGAGCGCTTCACGATCAGATTTCGGAGTGATTGTTGCAGATGCTACAAATAAGATTACGGCTGTTCAGTCAGTATAGATTGTTCCTTCTCCTACTGCGATTGTGATTTTTTCGTCTTCAAAGAGGAATTCTGTATCTGCGATAAACTCACTTCTTCTTTTTTCTATTGGTACGAATTTAACAATTCAAGGGGTAATCATTGCTGTTAATGGATTGTGGTGTGGCAAAATTGAGAGTACTCCAACTTTTGTTGGGAGTTCTACTCTCTCAACTTCTCCATCAAAAATCACTCCATGTACGGTATGTATTTTTAACAGCATGGTAACTTTTTAAAATAAATATTAGTTATATCATCATTCTTTAATAATTTCAGCGATAAGTTTTTTTATTTGTGCTTCGATATCTGGAGTTAAGTCTTTTTTCTCTTTGATTGTTTTTGCGAGTTCTTCGTAGGTTGTATCAAGTTTTTGATAGATTTTTTTCTCTATTTGTGCGATATCATCAAGTGGGATTTTTTCGAAATATCCGTTGATTCCCATATAGATAAGTACGGCTTGTTTATAGAATGGAATTGGGGAATCGTTGGTTTGTTTTAACATTTCCATTAATTTAGCTCCATTATCTAGTTTTCTTCTTGTAGAAGCGTCTAGATCTGAGGCAAATTGAGAGAAGCTTGCTAATTCGTTATAGGTTGCTAATTCTAGTCTTAGTCTTCCTGCAACTTTTTTCATAATCTTTGTTTGAGCCGAACCTCCTACTCTTGATACTGAGAATCCAACATCGATTGCTGGTTTAAATCATGAATTAAAGAGATCTGTTTCTAGAAAGATTTGACCGTCTGTAATAGAGATTACGTTGGTTGGAATATATGCAGAGATATCAGAATCGAGGGTTTCGATAATAGGGAGCGCTGTTAGACTACCACCACCTCGTTGTTCTTCTACTCTTGCTGCTCTTTCTAGGAGTTTAGAGTGGAGATAAAATACGTCTCATGGATATGCTTCTCTTCCAGGAGGTCTTCTTAAAAGCAAAGAAACTTCTCTGTAAGCAACAGCGTGTTTTGATAGATCATCATAGATGATAAGTGCATCTTTTCAATGTTCCATAAAATATTCTCATAATGCACATCCAACATATGGAGCGATATATTGAACAACTGCTGGATCTGAAATTGGAGCGTTTACAACTGTTGTGTATTCCATCGCTCATTTTTCTCTTAGCATTTCTACGATTCTTCTTACTTTTGATTCTTTTTGTCCGATTGCTACATAGATACAATATACGTCTTTTCATTTTTGATTTAGGATAGTATCTGTTGCGATTGTTGTTTTTCAGGTTTGTCTATTTCAGATGATTAATTCTCTTTGTCCTCTTCCGATAGGAACCATCGCATCGATTGATTTGATTCCTGTTTCTAAAGGAACGTTCACTGTTTTTCTTGTGATTACTCAAGGTGCGATTTTTTCAACAAGTCAGAATTGTTTTGGTTTGATTTCTTTTCATCAATCTATTGGTTCTCCGATTCCGTTTACTACTCTTCATAGGTATTCTTCTCAAACTCCTACACTAAATACGCGTCCTGTTGAAAGTACAGAATCTCATTGTTTTAGCGTTGAATAATCTCAGAGAACTAAGACTCCTACACCGTCAACAGAGAGATCAAGTACGAGTCCTTTTACTCCGTTATCGAACACAACGATTTCAGAAAACATAACGGAATCAAGTCCGATTACTGTAGCTACTCAATCTTTTAATTCTAGGATTTCTCATCTTTTTAGAAAATCGTCGTTAAGTTGAGCTTGATTAATTCATTGTTCTATTTGTCCAAGCAAATCTTGAATCACTGACATTTTTCTTGATTAAAGTGTAAATATATTATGCTAATAATTTATCGATATCGTTTTCTAGAGATCTATCAAAGAGGTATCAATGACCTTTCATTGTAACTGTTAGATTATCTGATGGTATTTCTTGAAAATGTAATTGAGCTTCTTTTCAGAACTTTTTTTCTAGGAATTTTTTTAATGGAGGAATGGTTTTTTCTTCGTTGGTATATAACGTGAAGTCTAAGTATTTTTTTTCTACTTTTGCTTTTAAATCGCGGATAAATCTTGAGAGTTCTTTTTCTTCAAGAAGGTTGATCCCGTCTAAAAGATAGATTAGGTCTGCAATATCTCTATTAATTTTTTCTATCCCTTTGATGAAATTAGGGAGCATGAGTTTTTTTCAGTAATTTCTTAGGAGCGCAAGAACAACTGCTAAAAGCTCTAAGACCTTACGTACCTCTTTATCCTCTAATAATGCTTGTAGTACTGTATCTCTGTCCATGTGATGGTTTGAAAACTAAAATACTTTGTTACGGTCTTGAAGGTCTTCTACTAATACTCAAAAATATTCATCAGAGAGCTCTTTTTCTTGTTTTAGAAGTCTTTTTACTACTGTTTTTGAGGTTTGTTTTACAGAGTCTACTCGTTCTTCTTTAAGTTGTTTTTCTAGTTTCTCGTTTTCTAAGCGAGCATCAGCTATCATTAATTCTACTTTATATTGACCGTTTTTTATGATTTTAGATTTCTCTTCTTCGGCAACTAGATGTGCTTCATGGATTAAATCGTTTTTCTTTTTTTCGGCTTTAGAAATAATAAGGTCTGACTCTTTTCTTGCAAACTCAATCATTCTTTTATATTCATCATCAGCTTTTTTTAGTTTTGCTAGCATTGTTTTTCTCTCTTCTACTTGTTGCACGATTTTATCTCATAGAAGTTTCCTAAAAAGGAAGACAAGAACAAGAAAGTTGATGATTCATGCTATGACTAAATCAACATGGATATCCATATTTTCTTTTTAAGAATAAAACTATGCACCGATAAGGTTGAATGCAACTACTAGTCCGTAAATCGCTGCTGATTCTACTAATGCCATACCTAAGATGGTTAACACCATAAATGTAGAACTTAGTTCAGGGTTTTTTCCCATATTTTCAACAGCTGTTTTAGCAACAAGTCCTTCTCAGATACCTACAGCTAATCATGGAAGTCCAACAGCTAATCATGCTGAAAGGTACATATGAGGATTCGTCATACTTGCAGGATCGATACCTAGGATTTGTAATGCGATGATGAGTCCATAGATAGCTACTGTTTCATCAAGTGCGATGAAGAGAATCATGAAGGTCATGATTTTCCCTTTAGAATCTGGATTCCTTAAAATAGCATCCATAGCCGCAGCTCAGATAAGTGCTTCTCAGAACCCTGCTCAGATTCCTCATAATCCAACAGCTAATCATGCTCCTAGAAAACCTAATGTAGTCATATATATAATAAAATAAGATAAAAGACGTTTAATCTTCGGTTGCTACTTTAATAAAAATTGCTGTTAATAATGAAAACACGAATGCTTGGATAACAGCAACTAATAATCATTGTAGTACTACGATTAGAGGGAAGAGTATAGGAAACTCTGCTCATGACATCGTTTTTGTTAATGCTCACATTCATGCAGCAGCCATTCCTAAAAGGATTGTCCCTGACATCATATTTCCTGTTAACCTAAAAGAAAGTGAGATAACTTTCGCAATATTTCATATAATATCAAGGACTCAAACAAACATTGAGATTATAATATCAAAAAGTTTTGTGAATATTCGCATTGGATAATATAGCCACGGCGATTTTCATTCTTTCTCTATACTAATGATATTTTTTCAAAAGATAGGGAGGTAGCTGTAGATGAACTTAAATGTTCAAGCTTTTCTTCGTTGAAGATAGAGCATTAACATTACTGCGATCAGTGCCATTGCTACGTTGAAGTTGGCATCTGTTGTAGGGGCAGTGATGTAATTTTCTAGTCATGGGAACATCGTGTTGAGGTAATCTATTACTGATCCCATTAGATTAGAAATTAAGATGACAAAGAACATTCCTATTACAAAAGATTTTACTCGGAATTTTTGTCATTCTCCCATAATATCATCAAAAAATCCATAGATTTTTTCAAATAAAAGTTCGAATAATAAGATAACATTTTTTCAAAAATAGAGAAAAAGTTTATCTGATTTAAAAAGGAAGTATGTTAATGCAAAAAGAATTATTATTACGAGCAAAAAAAACTCTCCTCTTAGTAGCGGTAGGGGTAAATTCAAAAACCGCTCTTGTAGGAGACTAATATAGTTCGGAACTTGTAGTAGAAATTCACGAATAGTGTCCATTAGCTTTTGGCGTTGTAAATTTCTTTTCAATGTAGTAATTTGTAATCGAAAAGCAACATTAAGTAGAAAAATAAACCACCAAAAAGAGGAAAAAGTTGTAAAATAATGTGCGTGGATTGAAAAATGTGGAATTTGGGGTACTATATGGTCTGAAAAATGTGGGAATTTGTGTCTAAAATAGTCTGAAAAATGTGGAAGAATTTTTTAAAACGCCCTAAGTATGTGGTTTTTTTCTTGCTATGTCTTTTTGCCAAATTTTTGGTTAATTTTTTTCTTGAAATGTTCTATAGGAATCCTAAAATGATTTCTGTTTTATTTTTATTTACCGAGAAGATATTATGGGAGAAACAAAAAAGTACGTTTACCTTTTCAGTGAAGGAAACGCAAACATGAGAGAACTTCTAGGTGGTAAAGGTGCAAACCTTGCAGAGATGACAAACATCGGGTTGCCAGTTCCACAAGGGTTCACTATTACGACAGAGGCTTGTACTCAATACTATGATGATGGTAGAGAAATTAATGATGCTATCAAAGCTGAAGTAACAGAGTATATTGCTAAACTTGAAGAAATCACTGGTAAGAAATTTGGTGATAAAGAAAATCCTTTATTAGTTTCTGTACGTTCTGGTGCTAGAGCATCTATGCCTGGAATGATGGATACTATCCTTAATCTTGGATTAAATGAAGATGTTGTTGATGTATTAGCTACAAAATCAGGAAATCCTCGTTGGGCATGGGATTGTTACAGAAGATTTATTCAGATGTATTCTGATGTAGTAATGGAAGTTGGTAAGAAATATTTCGAACAACTTATCGACAAAATGAAGGAAGAAAAATGAGTTAAGCTTGATGTTGAGTTAACTGCTGAAGACTTAAAAGAATTAGCTGCTCAATTCAAGGCTGAATATAAAGAAAAGATTGGAAGCGATTTCCCATCTGATCCTATTGAACAACTTTGGGGTGCTATTAAAGCCGTATTCAGAAGTTGGGATAATCCAAGAGCTAATGTTTATAGAAGAGACAACGACATCCCTTATTCATGGGGAACTGCTGTAAATGTTCAATCTATGGCATTTGGAAATATGGGAGATGATTGTGGTACTGGAGTTGCTTTCACAAGAGATCCAGCTACTGGAGCTAAAGGACTTTTTGGAGAATTCTTGACTAATGCTCAAGGAGAAGATGTAGTTGCTTGAGTTCGTACTCCTATGCATATTACTGAAATGGAACAAAAATTCCCTGAAGCATTTAAACAATTTATCGATGTATGTGCTACTTTGGAAAAACATTATAGAGATATGCAAGATATGGAATTTACTGTTGAACATGGTAAATTATATATGCTTCAAACTCGTAATGGAAAGAGAACTGCACAAGCATCTATTAAGATTGCATGTGATTTAGTTGATGAAGGTATGAGATCAGAAAAAGAAGCTGTTGCTATGATTGATCCTCGTAACTTAGATACTTTACTTCACCCAACATTTGATCCAGTTGCATTAAAAGCTGCTGAACCTATCGGTAAAGCTTTAGGAGCTTCTCCTGGTGCTGCTTGTGGAAAAGTTGTATTCTCAGCTGAAGATGCAGAAGAATGGGCTTCAAGAAAAGAAAAAGTTATCTTAGTAAGACTTGAGACTTCTCCTGAAGATATCGTTGGAATGAAAGCTTCTCAAGGAATCTTAACAGGAAGAGGAGGAAGAACTTCACATGCTGCTGTAGTAGCTCGTGGAATGGGTAAATGTTGTGTTTCTGGATGTACAGAAATGGTTATGGATGAAGAAAACAAGACCTTCAAATTAGGTGGTAAAGAATATCATGAAGGAGATGTTATCTCTATTGATGGTACTACTGGAAACATCTATGATGGAGCTATCCCTACTGTTGAAGCTACTGTATCTGGAGATTTCGGAAGAATTATGGCTTGGGCTGATAAATATAGAAGATTAAAGGTTAGAACTAATGCAGATACTCCTACTGATGCTGCTAAAGCTAAGGAATTAGGAGCTGAAGGTATTGGTCTTTGTAGAACAGAGCACATGTTCTTCGAACCAGATAGAATTGGAGCTATCAGAGAAATGATTTGTTCTGATACTGTTGAGGAAAGAGAAGCTGCTCTTGCTAAACTTGAACCTATGCAACAATCAGATTTCGAGAAATTATATGAAGCTATGGATGGATATAATGTAACTATCCGTTTCTTAGATCCTCCATTGCATGAATTTGTTCCAACTGAGGAAAGAGATATTGAAGAATTAGCTCATACTAAAGGTAAAGGTGTTGAAGAAATTAAAGCTATTATTTCTTCTCTTCATGAATTCAATCCTATGATGGGACACAGAGGTTGTCGTCTAGCTGTTACTTATCCTGAAATCGCTAAGATGCAAACAAGAGCTGTTATTAAAGCTGCTTTGGCTGTATCTAAGAGAATTGGTAAAGCTATCGAACCAGAAATTATGATTCCTTTGGTTGGAGAAGTTAAGGAATTAAAATATGTTAAAGATGTTGTTTGTGCTGAAGCTGATAAGCTTATCGATGAATCAGGAACAGGAATGAAATATCATGTTGGTACTATGATTGAAATCCCTAGAGCTGCATTAACAGCTGATGAGATTGCTAAAGAAGCAGAATTCTTCTCATTCGGTACTAACGATTTGACTCAAATGACATTTGGATTCTCTAGAGATGATGCTGGTAAATTCTTAGGAGCTTACTATGATAAGAAAATCTATGAGAATGATCCATTCCAAAAACTTGATCAAGTTGGAGTTGGTAAATTAGTTAAGATGGCTGCTGAAATGTGAAGAGCTACTCGTCCTGATATTCACTTAGGAATTTGTTGAGAACATGGAGGAGATCCTACCACTATCGAATTCTGTCATAAGGTTGGATTAGATTATGTATCTTGTTCACCATATAGAGTTCCAGTTGCTAGATTAGCTGCTGCTCAAGCTGCTATTAAAGATGAATAATTTATGGTAGTTATTATATAAAAAAGAGGCTTTGGTTTTGAAACTGGAGCCTTTTTTTATTTGGGATGGTGGGTGTTAAGAGATGGGTGGTGGATTGTAGTTAATATCTCTAGCTTTCTTGTCTTGTGAAAATATTATATCACAAAAGTAATAAAAAGCAACTTTATTTTCTTACAGGGAGGGGGGAGAGATTTTATAAAAAATGCTTTCTGTTTATAATAAAAGTAGCGGATTATGCATTTTTATTCGTTGTTGCTTTATTATGAAAAAATTTGTTAGTTGGTTGATGCTGCTTAGCCTCTTACTTTCGGAGGTTTTGACCCCTTTTACTTATGCTTCTGAAGGTGAAGTTGTTAGTGAAAGTGTAGAAGCTCCGGCTCAGGAAGCAGTAGCTGAAGAACCTGTTGATGAGGTGGTATCTGAGGAAACAGATGCTGCTGTTTTGGATAACGATTGAGGAAAATGAGATGGTGAAGATGTGGTAGAAAACGTTGAAGAATCTTTTTGAGAAGAGTGATTGACTGTTGTAGAAGAAAGCAACAATGAAAGCAACGGTGAAGGCAATAATGAAAATAATAATGAAAATAATAATGAAGCAACAGTAGATAATTCGCAAGCAACAGAAAATGAATGCATAAAAACTATTTCGTATTGAAAATATGATGCATCTTGCACGTTTTTAGAAGATTGTGAGGAGGGTTATCGTTATGTTGAAGATGCATGAGAACAACGTTGTGAGAAGGTTGTAGATGAAGATGAAGCATGAAGTGTTGAGGTTTATGTTGAAGAAGATAGTCAACAGGAGAGCGGTGTTGAAGAAGAAAAGGAAGAAACTCCATCTTTAGCTGATTCAATTACTGATACCTTAAAAAGTTTCTTTAGTAAAATAAAATATTTCTTTACAAAGGATTCAGGAGAATATGTTCGTTATGAAGAATATGATGGAGTTAATGTTATTGTTTTAGTAGATCCTGAAACTTCAGAAGAAATAAGAATTATTGATAGAAATGTTGGAGCAGAAAGTAATAATATTGAAGATGAGGAGTCTTTTGGTTCTTATTTTCAATGGGGTAATGATTATGGATTTGATGAGGTTAATGAGGAGAATATCGTTAATGAAGGAGCTGTGTTTGATGAGCATTATTTAGAAGAATGATATTTTGATGAAGTTTTTAGAGCTTGAATGAATGATATTTGGGAAGAGGATGAAGAAGTTACTAGTTATGATGCTTTATGGTATGATGATGAGGAAGAGGTTCAATGACCTTGTTCTGAAGTTTCTCATTTGCCTACACAAGAAGAATGGAATAAGCTTATTCGTATATGGTCAGAGATTCATTTAGATGAATTTGAAGAACAAATCGATTGAGAACTTGTTGATGAAGATGGTGTTTTTTGTTCTGAAAATATTTTTTCATATTTAGAATGAGAGAACTTAGAAGCAGTGTATGCTTTATTTAGAGAAGAATTACATCTTCCTTTAGCTTGAATGTATACGTATGAATGAGAAAAGGAAGAAGGGATTTGAGTATATTGGACAACTACTCCTTGAAGTTTATCATGACAAGCAGAAGTTATGGTTTTGTGAGGAGAAGAAAAGGGGTATTATAGTAATAGAGCTTCAGCTCATTCTGTTAGATGTTTTGTGAATGAAGGATATGAATTTGTTGAATTAAATGATGAAGAAATTATAGGAAAAGGAACTTATAATGGAGTTGTGCTTGAAGTAAAAGCTCCTATAGGATCTTTTCCTAAAGGAACAGAATTAAAGATTAAAAATCCAAGACAAGATAGAACGATTAAAGATAAAGAAGCACAGTTAATAGAACAAATAGAAGAAATAAATGAAGAGACGCCAATGGTATCTTTTGATATTTCTTTTATTGATCCTGTTAGTGGAAAAGAATTACAACCATTAAATGATAAAGTAGTTGAAGTTGTATTTAATTATGAAGGGAATGGAGATTTGAAAGAGGCTGATGTAACTTCTTTAAAAGTGTATCATCTTGAGGATAAAGATGAGGATGGAAATGATTTAGATGTTGTGGATGTAAAAGAAGTGAAAGATATCGAAATAACTGATGGTGAATTGGTTGTTAGTGCAGAAAGTTTTTCAACATACACTGTTGTTTTGTGAGAAGAAAATCCTGAGCTAGATGCAACAATCATCTGAGATGATTCAGCAAGAAATAGTTTTAAGTATAGAACAATAACAATTTCAGATGGCACCACTTCTTATACACTTATGGATAGAAATCTATGAGCAAGAGTAGCATGGGATCCTTCAACATACAGTTTTTCAAGAAATAATACTTCAAATTATGATACAGAAAATGATTATTATGGATATTATTATCAGTGGTGAAATAACTGGTGATTCTCATCAAAAACGACAGTATGACAAGCATGACCAGTGACTGTAAATTCAGATAAAATGCCATCAAATTTTTCAGGTTCAACATGGATAAACACAAATCCATGGGATAATTGATCGTCATCTAATAATTATAACTATGACTTATGGTGAAATGTAACTAATACTGACCAGGCAAGACAATGACCATGTCCTAGTTGATGGCATGTACCAAGTTCTACAGAATGGAGTAATATAAGAAGCGCATGGTGTTTGTCAAAAGAATATAGTTCAACATGTACTAATGGACAGGAATTTGCAGAAGCTTTATTGTTGCCTGCTGCTGGTCTCCGTCTTTCCAGCGATCTTAATTTCTACGATCGTGGTTCCTACGGTCTCTACTGGTCTTCTACGCCTTACGATGCAAGTTACGTGTACAACTTGCTCTTCAATTCGTCCTATATTAATCCCCAGGATGGCAGCAGTCGTTCTTACGGTCGTCCAGTTCGTTGTCTTCAGAATTCTCCCACTCGAACTGTAACCTTTACCGCAGCTTGAGACACTTTTAAGAGTGTAGATGTAAAAAGATGAAGTACAGTATCACAACCAACAACGTCACCAACAATAACAAATGGAACATTTTCATGATGGTATTTATCGTGAGCAGAAAATCCGTTTGATTTTACTACAGCAATAACAGAGGATATTGAACTCTTTGCAAAGTGGAAATGTAATGATTGATATAAATTATCTTATAAACAAGATTCATGTGTAAATGATAAAACAATAGAAATAGTAGATTGAGAAACAGATGCAGTAATACAAAGTTTTGTCCAGGAGTATAATGATCTAGAACTCTATTTCTTATCAACAAATGATGCCGTTTCACATTATACCTTGATGGATAGAAACTTATGAGCATCAACAGGATATAATCAGAATTGGAGTTTACCAAATAGTGATTCATATTGATATGTATATCAATGGTGAAATAATTATGGATTCACATCTACAGCTACTTCAACATTAGCTGAAAGTACTACGTCGACTATAGCTAAAACAATATGGGAAAAATATATTCCATCACAATATTGAAGGAATACGTGGAGTACTTCTTCTAACTGGATGGCATCATCGTCTACAACAGATTGAATCTGGTGATGAACAGGAGATACAACATCTAGTGACTGAGCAGATACAACAAAGGAATGAAGACAATGACCATGCCCAGAGTGATATTATATACCAAGTACATATGATTGGTTGACAATGAAAAACGATTGGTACAATTCAAAAGCATCAACATCTAATATCTG
>JAFTEM010000026.1 GCA_017453665.1 bacterium
AACTATGTCAAATCAAACAATAACAAATTGAGTAGCAACAGCATTAAGTGCAAACTCATGTACAAACAGTTGAAAGACATTTGCTTGATGGAGTACATCATCCTCAGCAACAACGGCAACATATTCAAATCAGCAAGTAGTAACTGATTTGACGAGTGCATGAGGAACGGTTCAATTGTATGCTGTATGGACGGCGGTAGCGACATATACTGTACATTTTGATTGTAATTGATGAGATTGAGAAATGGTTGATCAAATATTTACAGCATGAGTTGCTCAAGAATTGAGACCATCATTATGTTTGAAGGTGGATTATGCATTTTCTTGATGGAGTACATCACAAAATGCATTGACTCCGACATATATAAATAAACAGTCTATAACTGTTAATACTGATACTACATTATATGCTGTATGGAAATTTAGTAGAATTTTAATAAATGATTGTAGTGATTGTTGAACAAATTATGAGCGAAATACTTCTGCATGAGCTTGTATTCAAACATCATGTTTTATAGAATGAACGAGAGTTAGGCTGGCTGATTGAACAGAAAAGAATATAGAGAATGTTCAGGTATGAGATGTTGTTTTATGAGCAAATTGAACTCAGAATACAGTATTATGACTTCATAAGCCAAAATTATGAAATAAGAAATTATGGAGTATTAACTGAGGAAAGAATTTTTTCACAGAAGAACATCCATTTATGACAATAGAATGATGGAAATCTTTAAATCCAGGATTGACTATGAAAGATATTGATTTAGAAGTATGATTATTAGAAGTTTGAGATGTCTTAGTGACTGAATATTGATATAAAGAGGTTAAGAAATTAACTTGAAAATATGATCAAAAAGATACACAACTATATAATTTGATATTAGATGGTGATCATACTTATTATGCGGATGGATATCTTGTCCATAATAAACATGATGTTGCGGCGGAAATATTGCCAGAAGATTTTGAATCAGATGGAGTATCTTGTCCTAGAAATACATATAATAGAGGATGAGCGTGCTGTCCTAGCAATACGTGGTATAATGGTTGATTCTGTGCTTTAATTTGTGATTCTTCAACATCAACGACAACATATAGTTGGACTTGTACAGATGGTGGATGACAATGTACTAATGATAATACAGATAAGTGAGCGTGTTCAGAAGTTCTTTGTAATTGAAGTACGCAAAATAGCTGTCATAGTAATTATTATGCTCCGTATGAAAATTGAAGGACTTGGGGATATTTAGTATTAGCAACGTGGCCGTGAGATCCTGATAATTGAATATGTCCAAATTGATGAAAATCTTGTACGAAATCATGAACAACTTATTATCGTTGTTGTACGTGGACGACAAAAGTCGTAAAATGTAAGAGTTCTAGCGGTTTATATGTAGATGATGCCTATTGTTCTTGAACAAAACCATTAGTATCAATGTGTTTAACAGAAATAGAGCTATAATTTTTTGATGATTTGAAGCTTTGTTAAAATGAAACTCATAGTTTGACTCTGAAATCCATGATCTAAATACCAAAATACCAGACATAATATCTGATTTCATTTTCTTGATAATCGAACTTCTTATAATAATCTTTGAATACGAAAGTATGAATCTAAATATAAAGCAGAATTTATTCAAACAGAATATCTTTGAGAGAAACTTCTTCTTTGTAAACCACAAACTTATATGAATCTTTCTTGAGAGGCGGTTGCTCCTTTAGCAAGATTTTATAAAATAGCTCCTAAGGATATTCTTGCTATTCATGATGAGATAGACTTTGTTACAGCAAGAATAGCATTAAAGTTTTCTTGAAGTGCTGCAGGACATAATTGATTAAAAAGTATGATAGAGAAATTATGAACAAAAGATTTTTGGAGATTGAGAATATGAATAAATAGACCTGCTCATTCTTCTCAAGTAGTAGATCGAGTCCTTTCTTCATTTAGACCAGAAGAAAAAGAAAAATTGGTAGAAAAAGAGAATGAAATCTTTAATCTTATAGAAGAATTTATAAAAAAAGAATAATCATTATGTATGTTCCACTTCATGGTCATAGTACATTTTCTTTTCTTGAGGCGATAGGAAAGCCAAAAGATATAATTAAGAAAGCAAAAGAATTATGATTTCATGCAATTGCATTAACAGATCTTAACGTTATTTATTGATTAATTCAATTTTATCAGGCAGCAAATGCTGAGGGGATTAAGCCGCTTCTTTGAGTAGAAGTTGGGTTTGTGATGAATGTAAAAAATATTTTAAATACTAAAAATGTTGGTTCTTTTTGTCTTTTAGCAAAGAGTGATCAATGATATTTAAATCTATTGAAATTAATTACTTTTGCTTCTCAAGAATGAGTAGAGCGTAGACCTAAAATAGATTTGAATGCTTTAGAAGAAAACAAAGAAGGGCTTTTATGTTATGCATGAGGGCCAGATTCTTGGATTGCTAGTATGCTTGCAAATTCTGAGTCTCTTTGAAAAATCAATGAAATTCAAGAGATGATAGAGAAAACCTTAGGAAAAGAAAATTGTTTTTTTGAAATCATTGCTCAAGATGAGAAAAAGAATCCTAATATTAAGGAAATTAATTCGGTGATGATCGAATTATGAAAGAGTAGAGGAATTCCTTGTTTTGTTAGTAATGTTTATCTTTATCCAAGTCAAAAGGATAAGGTTACTCATGAGTTGGCAATGGCAATTAAAGACAATGTAACAATTTATGATTCTCGTCATAGGGTATTAACGACAGAGAATCATTTGATGGTTGAGGATGAGATAAAAAGTATCTGTAAAATGAATTGATATGCTGATGAGCAGGTAAATTCCTGGATAGAACAAACAGAAAAGATAGCAAATCTTTGTGATGCACATATCGAAATGTGACAAAAACTTTTCCCAAAATATGAGGTAGAGGCGGATGTTGCTGAAATTTATGAAAAATATAAGAACGATTTAATTGTTGAAGAATAATATATAATATAGTATTAGTTTTCTTCATCTCTTATAAGAGCTTGTTTTTCTATTTCTAGTTTATTGATTTCTTTTTCAAGTTGAAGAACGTCTTCAGGCATTGTTGCGAGGTTCATTTTAACACTAGCTGCAGCTTCGTCAAGAAGATCGATTGCTTTATCTGGTAATTTACGGTCTGCAATATATCTATTTGAAAGGTCTACAGCTGCTATTACGGCATCATCAGTTATTTTTACTCCATGATGGGTTTCATAGGCTTTTTTTATTCAACGGAGAATTGCTAATGCGTCTTCTCTGTTAGGTTCATTGACCATTACAGGTTGGAATCTTCTTTCAAGTGCTGCGTCTTTTTCAATATGGAGACGATATTCGTTGATTGTAGTTGCTCAGATTACTCTGATTGTTCCCCTAGCGAGAGCAGGTTTTAGCATGTTTCACATATCCATAGATCCTTCTGTTTTTCATGCACCGACTACCATGTGGATTTCATCGATAAAAAGGATGATTTTTCAATCAGATTTTTCTACTTCTTTGAGAATAGCTTTTAGTCTTTCTTCGAAATCTCATCTATATTTACTTCATGCCATGAGTGCTCCCATATCAAGTTCTATAATTCTTTTGTCTTTTAGAAGATCTGGGACTTCTCATTTTACTATTTCTTGAGCAAGAAGTTCAATAATAGCTGTCTTTCATACTCCTGGTTCTCATACTAATACGGGATTGTTTTTTGTTCTACGTGATAGAATTTGTAGCACTCTTCTTAACTCATCGTCTCTTCAAATAACAGGATCCAATTTTCCCTGTTCTGCAAGTTGTGTGATGTCTTTTCAGTATTTTGAAAGGACTTCTAAACTTATTTCAGGGTCGTTGGTTTCTATTTTTTCTCAGTTTCTCATGGTGATAATTGTGTTGTATACAGTTTTATATGTAATATTGAGTTTTTCTAACATTGCTTTTACTTTGTTTTCTCCTTTTAAGATAGCAAGGAAAAAGTGTTCGGTTGTTACGTAACTATCGCCGATTTCTTTCATAATAGTTTCACTTTTTTCTAGTATTTGATTAAGCTCTGATGATATCCCTATTTGTGAAGTTCATTGTATTTTAGGAAGATTATCGATGAGTATAAGACTTTCTGCTTTTATTTGTTCTTTGTTTGCGTTGAGTTTCTTTAAAATAGCAGGAAGATATCAATCATTTTGTTCTAGCATAGCATAAAAAAGATGTTCAGTTGTGATTTGAGTATTGTTTCTTGATGAACATATGTTATTGGCTTCTTGTATAGCTTCACTTGCCTTTATTGTTAGTTTATTGAAGTTCATGGTTTTATTATGTTAGAATATAAAATAGCACATAAATATCTTGAGTGCTATTATAAAGAATTTTTATAGAAAATCAAGTACATGAAAAATTTTCTTATTGTAATAGAGGTGGTTTTTATTTATATTTCTTGGTGTGGTATATGATTATTTTTAAGTTCCTTATTATCTATGAGAACTACAGATGATTATATTATTGCTAATGAAGTAATGGATGCGAATACCATTGTTTTTGATGCATATTGAACACTTCTTACTCCATCAAAACTTCATGTAAGAAATTTGTTGGAAGATTTTTCGAAACATAAACAACATGAAATTTATAGAGCATTAAAAAAAGCTCAAGATTTTGATGAGGTTATAGAAATTATTCCTTTTCACTCAAAAAAAGAAAAAGAGAAATTTATTAGTACTGTTAAAAAAGATTTGGAAAATATACAGCCTTATGATGAAAGCTTTGCAGTATTATGATATCTTAAAGATAAATATACTTTAATGATTGATAGTAATTTGATTCCACCATATGATGAGCCAATTAAGGAAAATTTTTGAAAAGTAGTTGATGATCTCATCCTTTCTTTTCAGGAGTGTTATTCAAAAGGAGATAGAAAACATTATGAATCTTTGAAGAAAAGATTTTGAAAATCATGAGAAGAATTTCTTTTTGTTGGTGATTCCTATAAAAATGATTATATTTATCCCAAAAAGAGTAAAATGAATGCAATTCATTTGCAAAGGAATTGAAAGACACATTATGAAAGTATTTGAACCTTAGAAGAACTTTTAGATATTTTAAAAATTAAACCTTAGTTTTATTTTTTGAGTTATTAAACTATGGCATATGATAGTAAACATACTGAGATTTTAAGTCCTGAAAACTGATATAATAAAACGAAAGATGAGTATAAAAAATATTGGCCACATCTAAATTCTTTTTATAGTTTAGATTTTAATAGATTTGTTCCAAGAGAAAGACATGATTATTGGGTGTTAGATTTGTGAGCAGGGGATTGAAGAATGTATGAGCAGTTGAAGAAAGTTAATCCAGATTGATATGTTGCATGTGATTGTGCTAAAGAACTTTTAAGTAAACATCCTTGAAGAGTCAAAAAAGTGGTTTGTGATTTAGAAAAAAATTGGCCTTTTGAGGATGAAAGTTTTGATTTTTTGTCTGCGTTTTTTCTCCTTGAACATATTGAAAATATTGAACATTTTTTTAGTGAAGCTAATCGTATTCTCAAAGAAAATGGACAATTGTTAATTGGACATTTTTTACAAAGAAGATTATTTACTTGGACGATTAATGGAGAAAGGTTTAAAATAGAGCAGTTTCCCCATACAATAGAAGACTTAGAAAATCAAGCGAAGGAGTGTTGATTTACAACAGGAGTATTGCCTTTGCGCGATGTTTGCGATACTAAAGTTATTACCTGACATCTTTTGGTATGTGAGAAGTCTTCTTAGATACAAGTATATCATCCATCAATAGGTAAGATGGCTCATGTTACGTAGCTTGCTTCATCGCTTGCTAAAAATATTGCTCATGCATTTAATTCTCATTCTTTACCGTATCTTTTCATAGGAACGGTATTTTTCATATATTCTTTGAATTCTTTAGTTTCTAAAGTTCTTCTTGTTAGTTCTGTTTCAAAGTATCATGGGCAGATGGCATTACAAGTGATATTGTATTTTGCTAGCTCTGCAGCACATGCTCTTGTAAAGTTTACCACTCATCCTTTAGAAGAATGATAGGCGATTGTACCTATTTCCATATTTCAAACCAGTCCGTACATTGAAGCGATATTAATAATTCTTCCATAGTTATTTTTTTTCATGATATTAGCAAAAGCTCTTGTCATTTTAAAGACGCTTGTTTGATCGGTTGAGATTGTGAAGTCCCATTCCTCATCAGTCATTTCTAATATTCATGAATCTTTAGAAGCTCATGCACAATTTAGAAGAATATCTACTTTTCAAAATGTTTCTTCTGATAATTTAGCTGCGTTATTGATATCTTCGGTTGAGGTTACATCGCATTGAATAGCTAATACGTTGATGTGATATTGAGATTCTAATTCTTTCTTAAATTCCTCGAGTCTGTCATATCTTCTTGCTAAGATTACAAGATCGGCTCATTGTCAAGCTAATCATTGTGCCATTTGTTTTCATAATCAAGAACTAGCTCAGCTTATAACAGCAACTCTTCATTTTAAGTTAAACATTTTTAATTTTTATTAAATCTAAATTATTATTTTTCTTATTATACTCAGAAAAAGCTTAGATTACAAATATCTGAGGTTTTACTTTAAATGATGTAATTGAAAAAATGCCAAATTATGGCATCTTTTTCTGAATTTTGAGAGGTCTCTCATATATGTAAGATTTATTAGTTTCCGATAGTAAGTTTATATCCGTTTAGATTAATATTTGAATTATCTGAAACAGCATTATCTAATGATGATATATAGCTATCTGCAGTTAATGTCCAAGTAGAGTTTGCATCTAAACTTACTGTAATATTTTTTGATGCGTTAGCAGTATTAATTGCTCCAACGTAATCAGATCCGTTAGTGATGCTCATTTTTAATTTTGAAATACTATCAACAATAATATCTCAATCTACATCTTGGTTACTAAGGCTAAGAATAACATCTCCTCAATTAGAACCAGATTTTCACCAAGCTCAGCTCTCGATTCTTAGGAAATCTCAAACAGTGTTTGTGATGGTATTGTTTTCTAAGCTGATTTTTGCTGAGGTATTGGTTACGTAGAAAGTATCACCCTTTTTTGTTGTAATTTTAGAGTCTTTTGCTGTAAATTCAGCAGTTCCTTCTTCAGCATCTCATGATACAGATTGGTAAAGGAATACAGTTTTATAGGTCGTTGATTGACCGTTTAATTTTGTATTATTTGCTACAAGGTTAACGTTATTTAAGCTCACAGAATTTTTCCCTTCAACTACAACGCCTTCAGATACATTAGAAGTGAGGGTTGCATTATTAACTGTAATGTCTGCTGTAGAGTAGATTGCAGGTGATCAAACACCATTTGAAGTATAGTTTCCTCAGTTTACTATCAATGTTCCTCCTCATCTGTCTGATCTAATAGGAGCAGATGAGTTCCCTTGAGTAGTTACTGTTAGGTTATTTGCTGTTAATTTTCATCCTCAAGTTACCATAATTCCTCATGAAGTATCTTTTTTAGTGGTAATTCTTGAGTCTGAAATAACAATACTTCCTTCTCAATAAGCGAATACTGCGTTTCCGTGAGTTGCGTTACTTGTGATGTTTGAATCTTTGATTGTTATATTTCAAGCTTTTGCAAGTACTGCAGCATTTGTTCCGTAGAAATCAGCGCTATCTCATCAATCAGAGTCTCATGATTTATTAACAGTGATGTTTGTTAGTGTAGAACTTCAACCTTCAACTAATAATGCATTTTGTGAAGATGTTGTGCTTGAATACGTTTTGTTAGATGCGGTTGTTGTACTTGAAATTACGTTTGCTCAACTATAAGTTACGGAATTTGATTGATTTCACATTCCTCAAGGCATTCCTCCATTACCATCAGGTTTTTCAGGTGGTTGGTTTCAATTCATACCTCAAGGTATTCCCATTTGGTTCCCTGATCCGTTAGGCATCATAGGAGGTTGTCACATTCATCCGGTTCATTGTTCTCCATTAGGTTTTTCAGGTGGCTGATTCCCATTCATATCTCAAGGCATTCCCATTTGATTTCCTGATCCGTTAGGCATCATAGGAGGCTCTTGGTTTCCTGATTTATTATCAGAACTTCTTTGCATCATGAGCATTACATATCCTCTGATTTCATTAGAGCTTGGTGTTGAAATATTGTTCATAATTCAAGCTTCTTGTAATGCTTTAAGATGATTTTCATAATATGTTGATCATCCATTATTATTTTTTTCTCCCCATAAAGCTCTAGAGAGTACGGTTCCAAATTCAGCTCTTGTTACTGAATCGTTTGGTCTAAAATTGCTAATTCATTGTCCCATAAGTCCTAGTTGGCAGCTTTCAATTACTGCAGTTTTAAGACTTTCATCAATTCAGCTAATATCGTTGAATGAACAGTTTGCAGAAGTATCTGGTGTTTCTCCCAAAACATTTTTGGCGTAATTACTAATCATTTTAGCCATTTCTGCTCTTGTAATTGCTCAATCCATGTTTGCTCTTTCGATACTTGGTTGAGTTGTGATAGATTTTCAATAGGCCCAAGAATATGCATCTTGGAGTTCTTGAGAATAGTTTGCAGCATAGCTTGGGTAGCTTATGGCTATGGCTCCTATTCAAAGAAGAGGTAAAATTGTTTTTTTCATATTATTGTATTAAAAAGAATAAAAGGATGTTACCATGTTAACGGTGGGGAGTATATTCTTTTACCTTAAGAAAACATTAAATGCTAAAGTTCTCTATAAAGAATTGCTATCAAACACTTTCTCGTCGCTTTTTAAAACGTTGGTTTTTATTCTTTAAATCGATTATTTCTCAAATCATTGGAGTAAGGAGATTAAAGTGATGTATTTCTGCTTCTTTACTCAGAATTTCTAAAGGTTCTTTCCAAAGATGAGTTGAGAGTGCATATTTTCCGTTATGGGCAGGAATAACTCTTTGAGGATTTAAATCTTTTATGGTTTGAGGAAGTTGTTCTGGAAGGGTATGAATATATTTTCGGTTTTTACTATATTGTCCATTTTCGAGAATGGCAACATCAATATTCCGTTTCTTTCATATTTCTTTATAGAAGGTATCGTATCCTCAGTCTCAAGCAATATAGATGCATTCAGAGCCGGTTTCTATCATATAAGAACATCGTAAAGTGTTATTGGGTCTCAGAAAACGTCATGAAAAATGACGAGCGGGGAGTGCTGTTATTGTTGTTGCGGTTTCTTTAAAATGTTCTTCTCGATCAAGTTCGATGATATTTTTAGTAGTAAATCATCGTTTTTCAAAATGTGCTCCTACTCAAAGTCAACAAATAACTTTCTTTATTCTATTTTTTAGTTCATGCACTGTAAAATAATCGAGATGATCGTAATGATCGTGCGTAATTATAAGATAATCTATGTTCGGAATATCTTTTGGTTTGTAGTTATCTGCTCATGGGAATGCTCTATTAACAAAAGGAACTGGAGATCCAGAAATGAGTGTTGGGTCGACTAGAAATGTTTTTCCATCGATTTGCATAAAATAGGCTGAATGTCCAAGCCAGATAATACAGTTTAGGTTTTTATCTAAATGTTTGAGATCTGTTTTTACAAAAGGAATTTTAGGTGGACGGACACCTTCTTGGGCTTTTTTTATAAGATTTAGTCATGAATTCCAACGAGGTGAAACTTTAGAGTAGGTCATTAAAGGTGTTTTTGAAAGGTTCTTAAATTGTCCTCGTTTGTAATGTTTAGATTGTTTTATTCTTTCTAGTCTTTTCCCTCTTGGGCTTTTTCAGAAAAGAGGGTGCTGGATATAAATGATAATGACGATTAATAAAAAAATAAGGAATCGTATTACTCAGGTTCGAAATCAGTGCATAGAAGTAATAAGAATTAAACAAGAGAAACTATAGTAATATTAGAGAGTTTTACAACTTGAAGTTTCTTAAAAATTTGATTTCTGAGTATAAATTGATATAGTATTGTTTATTCAAAATTCTTTATATTTTTACGGATTTTGTTTTATGCAATTTTATGATGAAGTAAGTATTACCATAGAATCTTGAAAATGATGAGATTGAATAGCAAGTTGAAGAAGAGAAAGTGGTATTCCTTTTTGAGGACCTTCTTGATGAGACTGATGAAATGGAGGTTCAATAGTTTTTGTGGCATCAAAAGATGAAAATACATTAATTGATTATAAATATAAAAAACATTTTAAAGCGAAAGCATGAGAGCCTTGAAGGACGAAAGATCAGTATTGAGCTCATGGAGAGAATTTGGAACTTGTTGTTCCTATTTGAACAATGATAAAGGATAAAGCTACAGGAAGACTTCTTGCCCAATTAGAACATCATGATGAAAAAATTGAGATTCTTAAGTGATGAGAATGAGGATTTTGAAATATCCATTTTAAAGATTCGGTTAATCAATATCCTAATTTTTATCTTTTATGAGAGCCTGGACAGAAAAAGGAGGTTACTTTAGAACTTCAACTTTTAGCTGATGTTTGACTTATTGGAAGCCCTAGTGTTGGAAAATCTTCACTTATTAATTGTATGGCCGATGTAAAAGCAAAGGTTGCTGATTATCCTTTTACAACGTTGGTTCCTAATTTGTGATCTGTTTCTGTATGAGATTTCCGTTTTAATGTTATTGATATTCCTTGATTGATAGAAGGTGCAAGTGAGGGAAAATGATTATGAAATACTTTTTTAAGACATGTTTTGAAGGCAAAGGTATTTGCTTTTGTTGCAGATCTTTCTAGATTTGAGCAATGAATTAAAGAGACAATAGAATTGTTTGCAGAGATTGTTTCTTATGTTAAAATTAAATTTTGAGAAGAAGATGTTTTGAATTATTGGTTTAGAGAAGAGGAGTGATTTATTGTTTTTGAAGTAGAGAAAAATGATGAAATTCTTTTGAATAAGAAAGTGGTATTGGTGTTAAATAAATGGGATCTTTTAAATGATGATGAGATTTTAAAAGAATATAAGAAGACATTATTTTCTGAACTTAATACGTTTTTGAAAAATAAAAAGTATGGAAAGATAAGTGATGATGTTTTAGAAAAAAACACTTTTTTAACTTCTGCATGAACTTATCATTGAGTATGAGAACTTTTAAGAAAATTTGCTGAACTTTTACAAAAGACAGAAGATAGTTGATATTATCCAGAACTTATTAACGAAGAAGATGAAAATATTAATGATGAAGAAGAGCAGATGATGATAACTGAAGTGACTGATGAAGAAAAGCCTCATTTGATAGAAGAGGGATATATCGAGGAATTAGAATCGAGATTTGCTAAAGTATGGTATGTTCAAAATCCAGAGATTTGTAAATTAACGTTTACTATTCCTTGGTGAAATGATCAGGCAGAACAATATTATTGGAATCAAATGCAAGCTAAAGGATTTTTAACGCTTTATGAGGATGAGGGAATTATGAAATGAGATATCCTTAGAATAAAAAGTTATTATGAAGGATTGAATGATAAATATATTCTTTATTAGAATCATTTATACGATGTTTGTAATACTTGCTATTTCAGATTCTGATAAACATTTTTCTTCTGCGATTCAGGAATATGAAAAAAGGTTGGGAAAAGATGTGAAATTAGAGAATCTTAAACCTTATAAAGGAGATAATCAACAAGTTGTTATTGAAAAAGAAACTAAGAGTATTGTTGAAGTATTGGAGAAAAAATATTTATGATGGCAAAAAATATTATTGATAAAAGAATGAAAACAACTTGATACAATTGAACTTTCAAAGCAACTTAAGCTTAAGGATACTGTTTTTATTATAGGTGGTCCTTATTGAGTTGATGATGGTATGATGAAAAAAAAGTTCTTAGATTTAAGAGAACTCTCCTTTTGAGCGATTACATTACCTCATTGATTAGCTAAATTAACGCTTATTGAACAACTCTATAGAGTTACAACTTTATGGATTTGAAAGAAGTATCATTATTAATTTTCGATAAGTTTTTGAATTTGTTTGAATATTTCATCTATTGGTTGCATTCCATCAATTTTGACTAGATGTCAGAGGCTTTCTACGTATTCAAGTGCTGGGATTGTCTCTTTTTTGTATTCTTCTATTCTTGTTTTGATTGCTTCTAAGTCGGCATCATCTTCGCGGATGTAGAGTTCTCATCAGCAGTTTTTACATTTAGTAATATTTTCATTACGAGTGGAAAAAATTGTTCAACAAGTTTTACACATTTTACGTGTTGTTAGTCTTTTATAAACTTCTTCCTCTGGAATATCGAGTCGAATGATTAAGGGATCTCTATTTTTTTCAAGTAATGCGTGTAATATTCATTTTGTTTGTCATATTTTTCTGAGATTTCCGTCTCAAAGGATGAATTTATTGTCTACTGTTTCTAGGAAAAGTTTAAAGAGTCAAATGATGATTGCATCAGGAACGAGAAGTCATGCATTGACGATATCTTTAAGGTAGTCTCAGATTGCGTTATCGTTACTCATTAATGCTCTAAGAATGTTTCATGTTTCGAAATATGCAATTTTTCATTGATAAGTGTCTAGGATTTTTTTTGCTTGTGTTCATTTTCAGCATCATTGGATTCCTGCTAGGATGATATCTTTCATTATGATAGAGGGGATAAAATTATTCTTCTTTAAATTCACTTTGCGTAGAATCAAGGAGTGGATTATACATAGAAAAGAGGAGCGAAATAACATCTTTTGTTGTAAGGAGCTCTGTTCTTACTCAGAGACTTCAGAGTCATTCTTGTACGAGACTTATTCTTGTGTTTAGCATTTTTTGTCCTTTTACGAAACTTCTATATCTAGAAACAATACTTTCTACATCATCTTTGCTGTTGAGTGTATCTAAGAATCTACTCCACCAAGCTTTTTTCACTTGGTCGGTGTCTTGTTCGTTTTCATAATAAGGGATTACTACGTAGAATTCTTTTACATAGATAAGTCATTGTTTCATATTAATATTTTCTAGGAATTCAGCGTAGTTTTTTCATTGTTCTTTAAGGGCTCCTGGGTCGAGTTGATTGATATTATTTTGTACATATCAAAGATATTCTCTAAGGTCTAGATATGTGTTACGAACTAGAAACTGTAAAGGGAATTCTAGTCAATTTAAAAATCTTTTATATTGTTCTAATATGGTTTGGATTTCATCAAAGTTTTTAAGATCAAGGTTTATTCCTTCTGCTTTTAATACAGCTCTAATTCCTCAATCTTTAAGAATAAGAAAACCATCTTTAATTTCAGAAATAGGAAGCATATTTTCTGTATTGAATTGAGCTTCTTGTTTTCCTTTTTGGATGCTCTGATTTTCTTGATTTTTAAATAACATTGTTTTTAAGCAAGAGGAATAAAGGATTGAAGAGATGTTGTTATAGTCGTTGTGGTATTTATTCGAGTGAGAGGATTATCTTGAGCAATGTCTTCATAAATCCAGAAGAGGAATGATACGATAATCCAAGAAAGTCACATAACAATAATAGCGATTGCGATTCCTTTTATGTATGATTTAGCAGTATCGATTTTCTTTTCATCTCAAAGAATAACACAGTAGAAACTGTAGATAAGAAGACAAAGTGCAATAAAAGCAACGAAACTTAAAGCGTAGTTGAGGAGATATCTTGCGTAATAAAGAGCTTTTTGTACTCCGTTATATCTTCAACTGTTTTCGTCTGGTCATAAATTAAATACATCTAATATTCTATTAAGAAGACTGTGTTCTTCTGTTACAACATTATTTTTCATCATTTCTCAGTAGTCGGTTTGTAGTGAACTTTTATCCCAAGAGACTCAGTCTTCGTATGGGAATTTTGTTGAGTTAGCATTAGTTATGATGGCAAACATTCATCGACTAACTAGAGAACAAAGAAGTATTTTTTTTAACGTTTTCATTATGATTTTATTTGGTATAAAAGGAATTTTTTATAGTGCTCATGTTGATAAATCGATAAGCCGGAAGATGAAACTTACAATAAGTCGGCTGATTGCAATTCAAGTGATTCAGATTGCTGTTTTTTTGAGTGCCTTTTGTCATGATTTAAATTTTCAGTCATCTCAAGCAGCTGTCACCATTTGAATTCCTCAGAAGATGAGGACAATGAGTGCAACTAAGGCAACGAGTCATAGTGCCCAGTTGATTAATCTGTGGATTGTTGCTATTGTTCTATTTGTAGCATCTTCTTGAGATGTTATTTTATTTCATCATTCAGTGATATCTGTGATTTTGTGTTTTTCTCCTTTGATCCCAGCGTAGGTTCCTTCTATCATAGCATTTGAAGAAGGAGGTGTAATAATTTTATTTATTTCTGTATTAAAAATATTGTGTAATCAACTATTTTTTGTTGGAACATTTTGTTCTTGTCAAAGAGATAACCCTCATAAAGAGAATATTATGATTCATAGAACTGTTATAAGTTTTTTCATTGAATGGTGTAGGAATAAATATTATAGAATAATTATAGTTGAAATGGAAAAAAAATCAAATTTTCTCAGGTAAAATACTTGAAAAATTTAGCGCGTTATAGAGGGGATTAATCCTATATATTAAAATTTTCGTTCTTGTTTTTGTTTGGGATTTTACTATACTGAATATCGTACTATTTACCTTTATTTTCTTATATATGGCTTGAAAGATTTCAGTTTGTGTGCTTAATCCTTTTCTTAAAGAGGAGGATATTCCTTATGCAATAAAGGGATTAAATACTTATTCATTGAGATTTGATGGGAAAAATCCTAAGCATTTTATGAGAGAATGGGGTGCTTGAAAAGTTTTTGTAAAAGATGAAGTGCTTTTAAAAAACATTATTGGGAAAAAGTTGGTATCTGATGAATTCGAAAATATTTTTAAAGTTTTAGAGAAAGTGCATTCTGCTAGTTTACATGTATTACTTTCTTTTTCTTCTTGTATTAAATTTCTCGAAGTATTATTAGAAAATTATGTTTTGTCTAATAGTATCTTTCTTCATTTGGTTATTGAAGATGAAACCGATAAGAATTTTTTATCAGAAATTGAACGCCTTTTATCAAAATATCCATTTTTGATTTTAGCTTCTTTATCATGAAGAAAAAGTACCTTTAATGAAAATGCTAGTTGGGATGAGACACAAAAAATTTATGATGAAATTTGTTTTATTCAGATGCAGACGGGATCAACATTACAAGAATATTTATTAAAATGCGAGGAAGAATGAATTCCTGTTGAGAAAATTGTCCCTGTGAGCTTTATAAATTCTCAGCCGTTAGAAGATTGAGATGTCTTTTTTATTTTGGAAGATGAAATAGAAAGGATAGCTTCAATTACTAAAGCTCTTGAGGTTTCGATTCGTGAAGAGAAGAAAAGTGAATTTAATAATTATGATGTAGCATTTATTACTAAGCCATTGAAAAATCTTTCGTTATGTTGTGTGACAGCTCCTTATGCGATTTATGAAAATAGTTTTTTGTTAAAGAGGGAACAATGAGAGAGTCTCTTAAAGAGATTTTCTGATAAAGAGATTCGTGTTGTTCAGCTTTGAAATAAGAAACATTTAAGGCTTATTAATAAAGATTTTAATAATGGTGAGTCTATTGTTTATGATGGACATAAAAAGATAAGATGTGAAAATATCGTCAGTTGAAAAGGGGAATTATTGGCGAATGAGAATAAAATTCTTTTGAAGAAATTTGAGGAATGTATTGATGAATTTGAAATGTCTATGCTGGGAATGGAAACGGGTGATTCTAATGTTTTGGCTAATTATTTAGATATTTTGAAAGTGAGTTGATGTGATAGTTTTATTGTCGATTTTTGAAAAGGGGTTGTTTATTCAAATTTGGAATTTTGAAAAAAAGAGCTTAATTCGATTGATTTGCATAAAATTTTATTACATTATTTTAATGAGTAAGAACTCTAATACTTTCTAGGTCCTTCATACTGTTTACGACTATTTCAGCCATTGAGTTGGTATCGTTTCGTTCATAGAGATTAAATTCTTGGGTTAAGACAGTTAGAGTGTCTCAGTTTTTTCGGTTTTCGCAGGTTCAAAAAAGTTGTGGGTCGCTTGGATAGAGAAAATATCAACAATATCCTATAGGAATCCATAATTTTTCTTTTAGCATCCAAACAAGAAGATAAAACTCTCATGATCATGCTCAACCTTGATAGATTTGATAGAAATATTCGTTGTCTTGAAATGTTTGATGGAGAATAAAAGGTCCATGGATAGGAGCAGTTCAATGGGCAATGCTGAGTGGTCAATATGGGAAATTGAATCAATAGTTCTTTTTAATCCGATTCAAAGTTTCTTCTTTTACAACGATTCAAAAATCGGTGTTTGTAATAACTGCGGTTTCATCTCAAAAGATGTTAATATTTCCTCATCAATAGGTGTAAAATTTCTCTTCTTTATTTAAGAAATCATTTTCATATTTTTCTCGATCTTCGGTTCCTTTAGCTTCGTTAAATGGGATTTCAGGGAGAGGAAATTCGGAGCTATTATGAGTGTTAATGTAATCGTAAAAATCAAGGAAATAGGTAATAAAAGGATGATTTCCTTTTAGGTCATTGTAGTAAGAGTTGAGGATTGGATCTTTACCAAAATATTCTGTTCTTTGATTTCATTTTTCTGTTTTTAGTTTTCAGTAAAGGAGTGAAATATAGTTGCTTACACATGCATTTCTTTCTTCTATTGATCATGTCATAGAATAAAAATCTTCTCAAAAATCATGACATTCTTTTTTGATATCTTCTTTTATGGTTTCGAAAAATCTATTTAGAGCTGTAGAGTTTTCGGTTTGGAATTTTAAAATTTCGTTTCTATCATTTATTAAGTTTTTGTAAGCTTCTTGATCTGCTGATTTAGAAAGGTCTAAGTCTCTATATAGATATCATCAATTGATGATGAGGCTTTCATGCGTATTATTAGCTTGGTAAAGGAGATAAATTCATCAACATAAAAAGAGCATAATGATGATTTCTATGTCTAGAACAGATCGAAGTTTAATTTTCATAAGAATGATTAGGTGTTTAAAAACGTTTTATTTTTCTCAATTTTTTCGTCTTTCAAGGATAAGCATAGCACTAATTGTATCAGTTGTTGCATTTTTTTTGAAATCAGAAACAATTTCTCAAGATTGGACACTTGTAAAATCTTCTTCAACGGTTTCGATTTCTATTCTTTGGTTTTCTATGATATAATTTAATGACTCCATAAATTTACTGATTTTTTCCTGGACGTCTTTTTGTTTTTTTGGTCGTCCTAGAATAATTTTTCTGATATGATATCTTTGGATAAGGTCGGCAATGTAGTAATACGTCATTGAATCGTTCATTACATATCCTATAGGAAAAACAACATCAGCATTTTCGATAGGGGTATATGCTAATCCAATATATTTACTTCATCGATCGATTCATAGTGCATGTGCTGGCTTCATTCTATTTATAAGAGGAATAAATTATGATACATTAGGTTCTATCATGTAGTTGGCTTCTAATTTGTCTACTTTATTGAATATTAGCTCTTTTCGATTTATAGTTTTGTTTTCATCCTGATCAAAAAGGATGTTTCAATTTTTATAATTAAATGAAAGTGCGTTGTTGTTTTCAAAATACTTATTGTCGTATACCTGGTCAAGAAAGAGTTCTCAATAAATTTTTTCTTCTTCTGCGATATCTGTTTTTTTAATCATTTTTATTAGTTTTGATTCGATAAGATCTCGTAACCATACATTTGTTTTTTGGCCAATATAAAGGATTCAATAACGAGGAATCCATCATTTCTTATAAAAAATACTGTAGAGCTCTGGTTTAGAAATAGTAAAAAAAGTAATCGTTTCGTTTTTTAATGTTTTTAATAAATTGAGAGCCAGTGTTCATACTCTAAGATTGGTAAATCCTCATGGTCAATTTAACACTAGACATTCATCAATTCAATATTCTTTATCTTTTTCTACAAGGATTTTTCAGAGTTGTTTATCGACATCATTTCTTTCTAGAAAAAAAGGATCTCATGTTCCATAGATTCCTATTTTATCTGATGAAATATCGATAAATATTTTCATAATTGAATGTTATATTTTTCTAAAATAATTTATGATTGTTATTGGTCGAACATTCTTTTTAAATCTTCATCTCTTATCATTGATGGATTCCACATTGGTTCGAAAGTGGTTTCGACAGTTATTTCATAGTCTTCTGCAACGGTTTGTGCAGCATTTTTTACACTTTCTAGGAGGTAATCAGCCATTGGACAAACTGGGGTTGTGAAGGACATAACGATAGCTATTTTTTTTTCTTTTTCTTGGATTGTGATAGTATAAATGAGTCCTAATGTATAGATATCAACGAGTGGAAAATCGGGATCATATACTGTTTGAAGTGCTTGTTCTATTTTATGCTGGAGTTCTGACATTATCTTTTCTGATTGGATCTGTAAAAATAGCGTATTGCATGATAATAAATAGAAGTAGACATATGATTCAAATTCGTTTACTTCGAAGTTCAGCAATGAGGAGTAGAACGTTTACAAGGCAAAAGAGTCAAAAAAGAAAAGAGGTCTTGTAGGCGTCTTTTTGCATCCTTTCATTAGAAACTTTTGTTGTGAAGAGTCGTTGAGACCAAAAAAAGAGAAAATAACTTCATCATCGAAGGACTAAAAAGATACCGATAAGTCCTAGTGTGAGAGCAATAGCCATGTCGTCTTTAGGACTTATAAGTGAAAAGTCTATTATTAGGAGGATGATTCAAAAGATAAGTTTTATCAAAGATGCAATAACATAAATTCATAAATTCTTCATTGTTTAATTACGTGTATATTAAAAGTTTACTGTAATATCTTCATGATCATATTCTTGTTTCTCCTGTTCAAGGAGAGTTTCTGTATCGAGTTCTGCACGTGAGTGAAGATAGAATGGATTAGCTCAAGTTTCGTATATTTTATAATAAATAACATCCCATAGTCATTGTCAGAAAATCATTAAAGGGAAGACGAGAATTGGAGTTAAGAATATCATCATTTGAGCGCTATCTGAATTTACATTATTTTGTAATGAAGGGACTAGCATTACTGTTAATACAGAAATGGCGATACAGAATCCTAAACATGATCCCATTAATGAAGATGCGGCATAGTTAGGATTTACAACGAACTCCATTTGACAAAATGATAGGAAGGTTGCAAGACATACATAAAGAACGAATCCAACAACTGCAGCATTTTTGATATCTTTAAACATCAAGAAGATGACAGCCATTCCTATTGTAAGAATTCAGTTTGTAAGAAGTAGTAGTCCAACAGTTTTTCAAATATCTGTATATTTTCAAGAAAAGAAGAAGGTATAAATTACCATTAGTACAAGGTTTCCTACGAAACTTACAACGAATCCAAGTAAGAGACTAATAATCCATGCAAATTCACTTTCGGGATCAAGAAGTCATTCTCAAGTAATAACATCTTCACTTCCTCATCAGATTAGTCATCAAACAGTTAAGAAGAGAACATAAAAAAGGACAGCCATAAGAATTCAAACTATTAATCAAATTGCTATTTTTCCGAGAAGTCACCATCATGAAATTGAGCTAGGAGCATTAATTAGACGATCTAATTTTTCTCTTTGTTCACGAGCGATTGCATTTGGATTTATTGGGCTCATTCCTCAGTCGATTCATGGAATTACAAAGGAAACGGCTGAAGACTTATTTTCTTGGTTTGCCATTGATGTATATTTATGATTAAAAGTTCATTTTTATTGAAGATAGCTCTTTAACAAATTTTTTTGTATGAGATTCATCAGTACTTGCATAAGAGAGCATAAGTACAGTATCTTTTTTATCTATAAATAATTGTGCTACAGATAAATCTGTTCCATCTGAAACAATATTAAAGGTTTTTAAGATGGCAGGGTATGAATTTGCACCTTCTCATATGCTGGTTTTTTTACTTTTTTCTTTTGAGAGACTATATCAACCGATAAGCTTAAGCTGGTTAATAGAAGTTTGTACATAAGATGAAAGGCTTGATTCTTGAGTTTTACTTACTCATTCATCTGATGCTATTACAAGCGTATCAAGATTTTCTTGATCTTCATCTGCAATTTCTTGGAACATTAAGTCTCCGCTATCTTCATTAAAGCTGACGATTTGCATGTTGGCTTTTAAGCTAGGAGTCCGAGAGATATCTGTTGAAGTAATCTCTAAATCGTATGATGTTCATCAGCATCATGTAAGAGTGAGCATGAGTGCTCAAATAAGAAAAATTACTGCTTTATTTCTCATTAGAGTAGTATGTAGGAAAGAGCTAAAATGAGTCAAATAACGATTCAGATAATGAATGATTTATTAAGAATTGATTGTTGTATGGAGAGGTCATATGTTGCAGGATTCTTTCCTTGCCACACGATAGCGATAAGATATCCGATCATGATTCAACAAAAGATGAGGTACCCTGGCATAACCATTTGCTTTACAATTTGGAATGCTTGTTCTCATATAATGAGGTCTCCTCTAACAAGAAGAATTCCCATAATGATGGTAAAACAATAAAAAAATCACCTTAGTACTTGAAATAGAATTGCCATTTCTCAAGTGAATAAGAATTAAATCTAATAAAAATTAAGGTTTTATTTAGGAAAATCAAGGAAAAATACAGGAGAATGTTTATTATTTATAAATAACACTTTTTCTCTTGATTTCTTGTTAGAGGATTGTTTATTTCTTCTTGAAAAAAAACAGGGAAAAACTAATTTAGTTTCTGATAAATATTTAGAACTATTGAAATGTTGAATATGCAAGTAGAGAAGTTAACTCCCGCTATGAAACAGTATGTTGAGACAAAAAAACAGTATGCAGATTGTATTCTGCTTTTTCGTATAGGAGATTTTTATGAAACCTTTTTTGAGGATGCACATATTTGTGCTAAGGTTTTAGATTTGGTTATTACTTCTAAAAACAAGAATTCTGAAGATCCTATTCCTATGGCTTGAATTCCTCATCACAGTGTGGATAAATATACTCCGAGGTTGATTGCTGCAGGATATAAGGTTGCTATTGCAGAACAAACTACTGATCCTGTTCCGTGAAAGATTGTGGAGAGGGTGGTGACGAGAATTATTACGCCGGGAACATCTGTGCAAGATAACCAAAAGCAGGATACTGCTTATTTGGTGAGTATTACAACGACAAATGAAAAACTTTGATTCTTTTATCATATTGCTTGGTGAGATTTTATTTTGTGAGAGTATACTACTAAGACATTTGATGATTTGGGAAAACTTCAAAAATTTGTTCTTCAACTTCAGCCAGCTGAGATTATCATCGATACTGATATTCAGATGAAAGATGATTTATCAAAACCGTTTCATCAATATCTTCGTTCTCTTATTTCTGTACATTGAGTTCCTGATGATGCTGAACATTATGTAGCAACAACGTGTAATGTTCAAAATATTACGAGTTATTGAAAAGCTCTTCAGTGAGGAAGATTACAGGCAATGGCATTGTTATTGGATTATTTGAAGTATACGCAGAAAACAGTGTTGACTACAATTGCTAAGATTGGATATCATAGCTCTGAGGGGTTGGTTTTAATGGATGATGTAACGATTAAAAATTTAGAAATTTTTGCTTCAAGTTATGAATTAAGTGCAAAATATAGTTTGTTTGGAATTTTGGATAATACGAAGACGGCATGAGGTTCAAGACTTTTGCGTCAACTTCTTGCGAGTCCTACCTGTTCGAAGGCAGAACTTGATTGGAGACTTTCTAAGATAGAAAGTTATTTTGAAAGTAATATTACTTCATGAATTCATAGTTTTTTTTCTAACTTTTCTGATATTCCTAAATTATTGACGTTGATTTCTTATAGAAGGTTAACATGGACTCCTTTTGTAAGATTAAGGTCAGTTTTGTTTTATTCTTTGTTTGGGTTAAATTGAGAAATCTTGGAAGAATTGAAAAAACTCCGTTTTGATTGAGAAATTGTTGATTCATTAAAGTGACTTTATCATCTTTTAGAAAGAGCACTTAAGGAGGATTGAAAAATCTTATGAGATCAAAATTATATTGCTGATTGATATGATGAGGAAATTGATGCTTTAAGGAAATTTGCTTATCATAGTGATGAAGTATTAATGGATTATCAGAAGGAACTTGTTTCAACAACTTGAATTAATAACATAAAATTGAAATTAATTACAAATCAATGATATTTCTTAGAACTTACAACTAAAGATAGTGAGGACTTTGAACAATTTTTAGCATCACATCCTCAGGCTAATGACATTGAATGAAAGTATGAGATAGTACGTAGACAGACATTAAAGGGAAATCAAAGGTATACAAGTACTTATCTTGATTGACTTCAATGACATATTATTGAGGCAAAAGAAAAATTAGATGCTAAGGAATTAGCTGTGTTGGTTTCATTACAACAAGAAGTTTTGATGCACATGAAAGAACTTTATTTTTTGGCAGAGAAATTAGCATGGCTTGATTTGTTTACTTCGCATGCAATTTTTGCAAAAGAACATCAATTTGTTAAGCCCGAGATAACAGAGAAATCGACAATAGAAATTCAAGGATGACGTCATCCTGTAATTGAAGCTTTTTTGCCTAAAGATGAGCCATTTATTCCTAATGGTTTAGCAATAGGGGAAGATGAAAAAAATGAATATGGGTTGATTCACGTGATTACGGGTCCTAATATGGGAGGTAAATCTACTTATTTAAGGCAGTCAGCAATTATTGTTTTACTCGCTCATTGTTGATTGTTTGTTCCTGCACAATCTGCTAAAATAGGACTTATTGATGGAATATTTGCGCGTGTTTGAAGTTGAGATATTATTGCTAAGAACCAATCTACATTTATGACAGAAATGATTGAGGTAGCTAATATTTTAAATAATGCGACAGAGAAGAGTTTTATTATTTTTGATGAATTAGGACGTTGAACTTCAACGTATGATGGGCTGGCGTTAACAAAGGCTATTTTGCATTATCTTTTAAGAGAAATAAAGGCGAAAACTTTAATAGCTACGCATTATCATGAACTTATTGCTCTTGAGAAAGAAAATCCATGTATTAAGAATTTTTCTGTTTGAGTATATGAGACAGAAAAAGAAGTAGTATTTATGAAGAAAATAAGTGCGTGATGAGCAAATAAGAGTTATTGAGTTGATGTTGCTAAATTGGCATGAATTCCTTCATCTATTTTGGATGAAGCAAGGTCTTTGTTAAAAGAATTAGAACAAACTAAAAATCTTTGAAAGAGTAATGTACAATGATGATCTATGCAACAATGACTGTTTAAGATGAATGAATGATCTACTCATGAAGCGGAATATAAAAAATTAAAGACGATGTTGAAAGGAATGGATTTGAATATGATAACACCACTACAAGCTTTACAAATATTGGTAAAAATCAAAGAGGATTTATAGCTTTAATACCGGTAATATGAAAAGAGGACTTTTTATTGTTATTGATGGACCAGATTGAAGTTGAAAAAAGACACAAACGGAAAATTTGAGAAAAAAATTATTAGATGATGGGTTTGAAGTAGAGAAAATTGATTTCCCTCAATATTGAAAACCTTCAGCTGGGCCAACAGAGGAATATCTGAATTGAAAATTTTGAAAGGCAGATGAAGTAACGCCTTATCAAGCTTCAATTTTGTATGCTGTCGATAGATTTTCAGCAGCGAATCAAATAAGAGAGTGGTTGGATGCTTGAAAAGTTGTGATTTCAGATCGTTATGTTTCTGCAAATATGGGACATCAAGCTGGGAAAATTCAGGATTTGGAAGAAAGAGATACATTTTTGTCATGGCTTGAAAATCTAGAATATGGAATTTTAAATATACCAAGACCAGATATTCAAATCTTTTTGTATTTAGATCCTGAAATTAGTAGAAATTTAGCACTAAAAGTTGAGAAGCCTAATATGGATAAATCTAAAGATGTACATGAAAATGATGCTGAACATATGAAACATGCGAGTGAGGCATTTTTATATGTTGCTGAAAAATATGGTTGGATAAAAGTTGAATGTGCTCAGAATTGAAATTTGAGAACAAGGGAGGATATAGCAAAAGAGCTTCATGAAAAAATTAAAGGATATCTTGTTGGGTTGAAATAGAGCTCCCTTAATCTTGCAATTCTTATCAAAAAACATAAAGGTAACGTAGGTTTATAAAAGAATAAAATTTATTAATGAAATCAGGAATAAAATTACGATTATATTGATTAGCCTTAGTAATATTTTGACTTTTTGCTGTTTATAGTACTAGTATTTGGAAATCATTTGATCAAAGATTGACAGTAAGTGTTATGCAAAATATTGAAACGGTTAAGGCTTTTAATACGTTTTTGGATGATACTATTATTGCATCAACTCAAAAGATTTTGGAAAATACAGAAAAAATAGCTGTCCCTATGGTGGATGAACAGACCTTGAGTGAGGTAGAATGAGAAGATGTTGAATGAGTTGTAAATGAAATACAAGAAGAAGATGCAGTAGCACTTCCAACACTTGATACTTTAAAAACAACTGCAGATGATCAAGTTAAGCTTGTAGATCAATGAACAAAAAGAATACAGTTGAGAAATAATTATGTGTTATTCCGTTCTCAGCTAAGGAATCTGTTTGTTGCATTGTTCGCTGTTGTTTTGGTTTTTTTCCTTCCATTGTGATGGCTGAAGAACAAAAAATTTGTTCGGCTTGTTTTTCTTGCTACTTTAGCATTTCAAGCTTGTGCATTTATTCCAGCTTTACAAGCAACGAATGGTGAGGCTAGAGGTTGGGTTGATCTTTGACCACTTCCAAATATGCAACCATCTGAATTTTTTAAGGTTTGATATGTCCTTTTTATGGCTTATTGGTTGACAAAAAGAAAAGATGAAATTAATGAAAAATGATTTATAAATAAATTTTTTGTTCAATTTACGGCTATTAATTTTATAGTTCTTTTGATAATCCTTATGATTCCTGATATGGGGACTCTTTTTATCTTAGCTCTTACTTGAACGATAATGGCGTGGTATATGGGGTTTCCAGTTAAGAAGATTTTGGTGCTTTGATGATGAGCATTAGCAATTGCTAGTTTTTGAGTGTTGTGATTAAGTATTGTTAACCCTGATAATTATGCTTATTCTAGGATAAAAACTTTTTTTACAACAGATGCAGATGAGAAAAAACAAATTGAGCTAAGAGAAGGTCGACAAATTCAGCAATGACTTATTGCTATTTGAGCGTGATGATTCTTTGGACAATGATATGGTAAGGGATTACAGAAAATGGGACAACTTCCAGAAGCTTATTCTGATATGATTTTTGCAGCATTTTCAGAAGAAATTGGTTTCTTTTGAAATATGATATTATTTGCATTATATATTTGATTATTTATTTTAGTTTTGAGGCGTATTAGTTTAGTAAAAGATCCTCAAATGAAAGTATTGGCGATAGGAGTTATTTCGCTTATTATTGTCCAAGTTTTTGTGCATGTTTGAGTAAATGTTGAAGTGTTGCCGAATACCTGATTGACGCTTCCTTTTATTAGTCATGGAGGAACTGCACTTTTGATTAATTTGGTAGAATTGACGATTCTTTATAAAATATTAGAGACTTGAAAAGATAAAGAGACAAGGGACATAAGAATTCATAGTGAAGAGTAGTTTTTAGTTTTGAATATATGAAATGCAGTATTTTTGATTCGGCGAACATCATATTCTTGGAATTGAACATTCTGAGATTGCTAATAATAAAGAATATTCTTTATGTTTTTCTGGTTTTCATATAAAGAGTAAAGATAAATGAATCCTTATTTATAATAAAAGGAATCGGAGAATTATTCATCTTAAAGAAATTAGTGAGGGAATGCAGGTATGTTATTTACAAGAAAGAGGGGTGAAGAATATTCCTTTTGATGTTTCAATGCTTGTTAATGCGTTAGTGTTATTTCAAGGTTTTAACGAAGAGACTTGAGAAAAATATCATTATTTGCCTTCTTTTTCAAAGGATGAAAAAAAATGGCAAGAAGAATTAAAAACATTTTTTTGATTAGAAGTTTCTATAAAGAAAGAAGCACAGGGAACGTTTTTGAGATGATTGGATAGTACTTTTTCTTTCCCTAAAACTGTGGAAGAATTACTAAGTTTTATTTTTGCTTTAGTTTGAATTTATTGAAAATTTGAGGAAAAAAATAATGAAATTATGGGAATAAAAGTACATGTTCCTCTTGTTTGAGGAGTTCATATAGATGAAGAATTAGAAAAAAAATTTCAAGAATTAGTAGAACAATATTGAATTTTTATTTCATCTCAAAGGATACAATCTTGAAAAAAGAGTATATTCCAATTCCAAAGTAATGATAGAGAGCTTCTTTCTCTTTTCATTTGATGGATAAAAAGTTATAGAGATGTATTATATACACTTGATGGGTATTTAAAAAAGCAAGATGAAATAAAAGGAGAGTTGTTAGAATATATAAAAACTGCAGAAGAATTGAAAAATTTTGATAAGGATGAAGTAATAGAAAAAATAGAAAAATATTGTATAAAATTTATTAAGTATCAGTAATATAATGAAAAATATCTTTTTGGTTGATGGATCTTGATTCCTATTTAGAGCACGATACGCTGTAAATGAAATTATAAATCAAGAATGACAAAATGTTAATGTTGTTTTTGGATTCTCTCGTATGATGATGAAACTTTTTTTGGAGCATCCAGATTATTTTGTTATCGCTTGGGACTCTCCGATAAAAACGAAAAGACATGAAGAATATTCAGAATATAAAGCAAACAGGAAGAAAATGGATGATGCTTTTAAGTCTCAAATTCCACTTGTAAAAGAATTGGTTGATGAATTAGGGATCCCTAATATAACAGCTCCTTGATATGAAGCAGATGATATTATTTCAACCTTAGTTTGAAAATATAAAAACATTGAAGGGCTTTATCTTCATGTTTATACTTCTGATAAAGATTTAAAGCAATTCTTAGCTGATAATATTTTTATAAAAGATTCTTTAAAAGGACAAACAACATCATTACAAGATTTTGAAAAAGAATATGGATTTGAGCCTCAACATATAGTTGATTATTTGGCTTTGATAGGTGATAGTGCTGATAATATTAAAGGGGTAAATGGAATTGGTCCGAAAAAAGCATTAAACTTAGTACAAACATATTGAAGTATTGAAAATATTTATGAGCATTTAGATTTACTTCCAAATGAACTAAAAGAGAAATTGGTTGCTGATAAAGATTCTGCTTATTTTTCAAAACATTTGATAGAGCTTTTAGAGGTACCAGAACTAAAAGAGACTTCAATTGAATCTTTGAAATTTAGCATTGATTTTAATAAGCGAGAACATCTTTTATTTGAAAAATGGCAGTTTAGGTCTATTGAGAAAGTTTTTAAAGAATTAAAGAAACTTTATACTATGCCACAGCAAGTGGGATTATTTTAATTTTTTAGTTTATTATTATGGGATCGTTTTGGATGATGTTACCGGTGGTGTTTTTAGTAACAGGTATGGTATTCTATGTTTTATGGAGGATATTTGCTATTTTTTCAATTTCTCCTTCTAAATGGATTTTATTACTTATTGCACTTCTGTTTAGTTGATGTGCTATGTTTACGATATGGTATTGAGGTGAGAATCTCTTTTTAACCATTTCATGAACAGTTTTTTGTTGGTTATTTGTGCTATCTTTTTTATTATTTTTGTTCCTTGGTGTTGAACATATTATTTCTCATTGGTATAAAATAAATCCTTGGATTGTTGTAGGGGTATTTATTTGCGTCTTATGATTGTGAAATTTCTTTTCTCTTCATACTAAGGTACTTGATCTAGAAATCCATTCTGATAAGTTGGAGAGAGATTTGAATATTTTGTTAGTGAGTGATATTCATGCTGATTATATTTTTTCAACTTATCATTTGAAAACAATAGGAAAGTTAATAGAGGAAAAACATCCGGATATTGTTTTGATTGCTGGAGATTTATTAAATAGACCACATATGGGATATGTTGATGCTTATCGTTATTTTCGTGATCATGATTTCTGAGTTCCTATTTATGCTATAATGGGGAATCATGATGTGCTTGGATCGACAGATATTTATTCGAAGATTTCTGAGATTTCTCCAATTCATTTTTTGGATAATGAAAGCGTTATTGTTGATTGAATACAGTTGGTTTGAATTATTGATAAATCAATATGGTGAAACTGAGATTTACAGAATAATTTAGAAGCAACAAATATGGATAAAAGTTGAGAATTTTATACAATCTTTTTGACACATCAGCCTATGGCTTTGGAAAAAATAAAGGATTATCCTATAGATTTAGAAGTTGCTTGACATACGCATCGTGGGCAATTCTATTGATTCCGTAAACTTGTAGAAGTTATGAATGATTATGGATATTGAAAGTTTGAAGAAGATTGAAAGATAGCTTTTGTTACTCAAGGAATTTGAACTTGGGGACTTCCATTTAGGTTGTGAACTCAGAGTGAGGCAGTAATGATTCATCTTAAGAAATAATGATTTTATTTTTTTTGTTAAAATGAAACAACTATTCTTTATTCATGGAGGAACGTTTGCAAAAAATAATGAGGAACTTTTTCACACGATGCAACAGTGGGAGGTTAATCCGTTTGAAGAGAAGAGAAGATGGAGGAATACATTAGAGAAAGAATTCCCTGAATATAAGGTTATTAAGCCAGAAATGCCTAATAAAGAAATGGCCTGTTATAAAATTTGGAAGTTGCGATTCGAAAAATATTTTCAGTATTTAGATGAAGAAAATTTTGTTTTAATAGGGCATTCATTATGAGCAATGTTTTTGCTTAAATATCTTTGAGAGAACGAGTTTCCTTTTAAGATTCATCAATTACATATTGTTTCTCCTGTATTTGATGAACAAGGATTACCTGAAGGAGATAACTATTTAGGAGATTTTGCTTATGATGGAGAATCTTTGAGAACAATATCCACGAAAGCTGAAAAAATATGGATATGGCATTCAAAAGATGATCCAGTAGTTCCTTTTTTTCATAGTGAAAGGATTATAAAGTATATTGATGGGGCTGAGTTTATGGTATTTGAAGATAGATGACATTTTAATCAAGCTGAGTTTCCTGAATTGGTTGAAGTTGTAAAAAAGAATTAGTATATCGTGTATTATATATAAGTATTTATGTAACATATAGAAATCTTATGCAATCGTTTAAAGACTTAGCACGTAAAAATTTTTCAGAAAAATTTCAATGAAAGCGTATGCTTTGAACACTTGCTTTAAATATTGTGAAGCAATATTTTCATATTCAAGAGCCGGTTGATAATGTCGTGAGAGAAAAAGAAATCCTTTCTTGATTTTTAAAATATGAAGTACTTTTTTTAAGAACAGATGATCAGACGTTAAAAATTGATATTTTTAAAGAAAAAGAAAAAGTGATTACTGAAATTAATAATCACTTTTCTCAATTATGATATAAACAAAAGATTTCTGAGATTCGTTTCACTTCCTAATTAAACAAATTTCCAATTGAGTAGAATTCTGAGTAGTTGTAATGAACCATATTTTTCTTGTCCCAAAGTCTTGCTCTTACGGAGTCATCTCTTTGGAGCGTGTTGTTGTAATCAGCAAATTGGCAAGGGCAGGAATTACATACGACTGTAACTAAAGCACAATCATCTCCCTCGCAAAGATAATCAGGAAGGTCAGGACAACCATCATCATCAAGTTCACGTTTGTGGTTTGGATCTTTACATGCAGTATCTCATGCTCTTCAAGGAATGTTAGGACAATTATCTATTGAATCTTGTATACCATCACAGTCTTCATCGTCATCAGGACATCCATTATCGTCTGGGTCGCTTTCGTGGTTTGGATCTGTACAGGCTTTATCTCATGCTTTTCATGGAACGTTAGGACAAAGGTCTTTGTTATCAGAAATTCCATCACAGTCTTCATCGTTATTTGGACATCCGTGGTCGTCTGGATCACGTTCATGATTTGGATCCGTACAAGCTTCATCTCAAGCTATTCCTGCTAATTCAGGACAAGAATCTTCATCGTTAGGGACTCAATCACAATCTTTATCGTCTGGATCTTTACATCAGTTATCGTCAGGGTCGCGTACGTGGTCTGGATCTAGACATGCATTATCTCATGCGTATCCTGGATTGATAGGACAGAGATCATCATCGTTAGGAACTCAATCGCAATCAATGTCATCAGGATCTTTACATCAGTTATCATTAGGGTCGCGTATGTGGCCTGGGTCTAGACAAGCTTCATTACCTGCAATTCCTGCATTGTAAGGACAGAGATCATCATCGTTAGGAACTCCATCACAATCATAATCATCAGGATCATTTCATGTGATAATTTTACATTCATTTGAACAGATGATACCTTCTCCATTATCAGCTTTCGGATCACATTCTTCTCCAAAATCTTTTATACCGTTTCAACATTTAGTAATACATAAATCTCAAAGATCTTTTTTACAGTTATCACACCTCTCTCATTCATCAATTTCTCAGTTTCAGCATTTAGGGTTTTCTTTGTCAAATGGTTTACAATCAATTGCACAACTACTACCTTCTTTACCATTTCTTTCTTTTCAAAGATCACATTCTTCTCCTAAATCTTTTTCAGTTATTTCGTTTCAGCAGTAATGTTCAGGATCTGTGTTCTTACAATTAAGAGAACACATACTTCATTTTGTTCAGTTGGCACTTCCTTTATCACATTCTTCTGGTTCTTCATGAATTTCGTTTCCACATGATGCTGAACATTCTCAAACATCTTTAGAACAATTTGTACAGTTTTCTCATTCATCAATCTTTCCGTTACCGCAGAGCTTTTCTTGATCTGTATTATCTACACAGCGATCTTTTAAATCTTTAGAACAATTTGTACAGTTTTCTCATTCATCAATCTGTTCATTACCACAAGAGGTGACGTCCATACAGGTTGCTGTACATATTCAATCTGTATCATTATTTTCTTCTCCGTTATCACATTGTTCTCATGTATCAATTTCGTTATTTCAACATTTACCTAAGCATTTGCTACCTAAATCTTCAGCACAAATATTACAATTTTCTCATTCATCAATTTTACCGTTTCAGCAGTTTATTGTTTTGACAAATTTACATTGTAAAGTACATTCACTTTCTCAGTTATATTCTCCATAGTCACATTCTTCTCACTCGTCAGGATTTCCGTTTCAACATTTTTTATCAGGACTTATGTCTCTACAGTTTTCATCACAAAGATTATCTTTTCAATTATCACTTCAGTGGTCACATTCTTCACCATCTTCTAGGATGTGATTTCAGCAAGAACCGGTACAAAGTCCGACATCAGTTGGACAATTCATACAGTCTTCATCATCCTCAATTTTATGATTTCAGCAGTTAGGATGCTCAGAATCGTAAATTGTACAGCTTTCGGTACATTCTTTGTCTTTTCCGTTTTGAGTTCCATGATCACAAGCTTCTCATTCTTCTTTGATGTCGTTTCAACAGACAGTTTTTTTTGGTGTTTGACATACAGTATTACATTCTGAAGTTCTTCAATTCCAATATCCTAAATCACATCATTCCCAAGGGCTTTCTTTTTCTTCGTTTCCACATTTTGTTAAACATTTACTTCAGAGATCTGTAGGACAGTTTAAACAATTTTCTCAGGCATCGATAATTCAGTTACCGCATTTTGATCAGAGAATCATCGTTGTACAGATAAATGAACAAGAACTTTTACCATTATTAGGTCAGTTATCACATTTTTCTCATAGTTCTGTATCTGTGTTCCCATCTCAGCAATATGGTTTATTTGTGTCTTTTATAAGTTCACATTTTAAATTACATTTTTTATCTTTACCATTTTGATCTCAATGATCGCAGGTTTCTCCTGTTTCTAGGATACCATTACCACAAGATCCTCTACATGCTCAAACATCTTTTGGACAATTTTTACAATCTTCAGCTTCCTCAACGATACCATTTCAACAAGTAGCTGTACAAGCTCCGAGATCTTCTTCACAATTTAGACAAGTTTCTCAGTCATCAACTTTTCCGTTACCACATTTGATGGTGCTTTTACAGTCTGTTCAGCAGATTCCTTTACCATTTTGATGAACTCCTTCGTCACAATCTTCTCACTCATCAGGGACTCCGTTTCAACAAACAGCGTCGCTGATACATAATGCTCATAGATCATCTGCACATGTTTCACATTTTTCTCAAATATCAATATTATCATTCGTACAAGAAGTTATCTCCTTACAGTCTTTTGAACATATTGAATTCTTGGTTCCATTACCATTTGCTCCAGTTCCTAAGTCGCAGCTTTCTCCTTCAGATTTAATACCATCTCAGCAAACAGGAATGATGAGATTTCTACATTCGCTACTACAAGTACTTCATTCAGTTCAGTTAGCATTTCCTTCATCACATTCTTCTTCACCTTCTTTTTTATGATCTCAACATTTTGTTTTTGTCTTTTTACAGCTAAATGAACATTCTCAATCTTTACCGTTATTTTCTTCTCAGTTATCACATTCTTCTCATATTTCGAGTTCTCCATTTCAGCATCTTACTAAACATTTTTTTCAAAGATCAACAGGACATGTATCACAGTTTTCTCCTACGTTGACGACACCATTTCAGCAGTTAGGCTTTGATGCATCAAATCTTGTACACATTAATGTACATCAACCAGCTAATGTTCAGTTTTTACTTCAAGCATCACAAATTTCATTTGCACCAGTGATTCAATCTCAGCAGTAATTCCCTGAATCGATATTTTTACAATCAAAAGAACATTTTCAATCATATCCGTTTTTTAGTCATCAGTTATCACATTGCTCTCATGGTTCAACAATATGGTTACCACAAGATCCGGTACATTTTCAAACGTCTGTTGAACAGTTGCTACAGTTTTCTGCTGCTTCTACTACGTTGTTTCAGCATTGTGCGTTACAATTTCAAACATCTTCAGAACAACTTTTGCAATCTTCTCAGCTTTCGATGATATTATTTCAACAAATAGGCGTTGCTTCTCAATCTCAGATACAAATATCTCAGAGGTCTAATGAACAGCTTTGACAATCTTCATTTTCATCTTTTTTTCAATTTGGACAACTACCAACTTCTGCACATCCTTTGGTACAGTTCTCTCCGTAAGCGCCGTTACGTTTTTCTCAAAGGTCGCATTGTTCATCAGCTTCTCTGATTCCATTTCAACAATAAGGTGTGCTTATATTTTTACAATAGATATCACATTTTCAATCTTTACCATTATTTTCTTTTCCGTTATCGCATTGTTCTCATGATTGATCTATTTTACCATTTCAGCAGTAGATTGTTGGATTTGTTTGCTTTTTACATTCAAATGTACATTCACCGTCTCTACCGTTTAAATTTTCGTGATCACATTCTTCTCATACTTCTAATATCCCATTTCAACAGGTTGCTAAACATTTTCAAGCTAAATCAACGGAACAAGTTATACAGTTTTCTCCAGCATCAATAATTCCATTTCCACAGTCTGGTCTAAATGGGTTAATGGTTGTACACATAATGGAACAGTTGTTTTTACTTTTAGAGGTCCCATTAAAGATTCCATCATCACAGGCTTCATTTTCGTCTTGTGTTCAATCTCAACAATAATGTGTAGAGCTAACATTTTTACAATTTTTAGAACAGGCTCAGTCGGATCAATTAAATCATCAGTTATCACATTCTTCTCATGGTTCAAGAATGTGGTTTCCACAAGATCCTGTACATTTTCAAAGATCTGCAGAACATGAAGAACAATCTTCAGCGTCTTCTATAATATTATTTCAGCAGAATGCAGTACAAGAACCAACATCGTTAGAACAGGTTGTACAACTTTCTCCTTCTTCAATGATGCCATTTCAACATTCTCATGTCCAAGGAATTACACATGCATCTTTAGCATCTTCTGCACAGGTTTGACAGTTTTCGTATTGATCGATGGTTCCGTTAGGGCAAGATGAAATTTCTGTACAAGTAGAAGAACAGTTGCTTCCTGCTTTTCCGTTTTGTTCACCTCATAAATCACAGGCTTCACCATCTTGAACTATACCATCTCAACATTTTGCTTTAGTTACTTTTTTACAATTTTCATCACATTTTCAGTCTTTCCCGTTGCTTTCTTTTCCGTTATCACATTCTTCTCCATTAGTTTTTTCTGTTGTTCAGTTTCAACAATAAATGTTTGGATTTGTTTGTTTTTTACAATTAAAGGTACATTCTCAGTCTTTACCGTTATCATCTCCATTATCACATTCTTCTCAGGTTTCTACTTTATCATTTCAACAGGTATAGAGACAGATGCTTCCTAAGTCTACAGCACAATTATCACATTTTTCTCCGTCATCAATCACACCGTTTCAGCAGTTTGGATTATCTGTTGTTTTGATAGTACATTTTTTTGTACAGATGTTTCCTGCTGTTCCGTTTTTTGACGCTCATAAATCACAACTTTCGTTTCACTCTCTAGTACCATTTCAACAATAATGTTTAGAATCAACATTCTTTCAGTTTTCAGAACATAATCAGTCATAACCGTTCTTGTCTCCATTATCACATTCTTCTCAGTCTTCTAGAATACCGTTTCCAATAGAACCTGTACATTTTCAAACATCTTCAGGACAATTTTGGCAAGTTTCAGAACTCTCTATTTTACCATTTCCACAAAATCATGTACATGGTCCGGCATCAGTAGGACAATTTGTACATGTTTCTCCTTCTTCAAGAATTCCATTTCAACAAATTCCACCTCATGGTTTTACACAAAGATCTTGAAGGTCTCTTGGACATGTATCGCAGGTTTCTCCTTGGTCAATGATACCGTTTCAACAGTTTGGATTATTTTTTATCTCCAAGCAGTCAAATCAACATTTTCAGTTCTTACCGTTTTGAGTTCCATAATCACATTCTTCTCAACTATCAGTTTCTTCATTACCACAAAGACTTGGACAATGATTCATATCTTTTGAACAATTTTGGCAGGTCTCTCCTAATTCTTGTTTCCCATTTCAACAAGTTGCGCTACATTCTCCTACGTCTTCAGGACAGTTCATACAAGTTTCTCAAGCATCAATTTTTCAATCTCAACAGCTTGAAATTCATGGTTGTATACAGATATCTCAAAGGTCCATAGGACATGTGATACATGTTTCTTTATTATCTATGATACCGTTTCAGCAGTTTGGGTTGTTTTTATCAAATCTCGTACATGCAATAGTACAATCTCAGTCTTTACCGTTATTAGTACCGTTGTTAGTTCCGTTATCACAAACTTCACCTTCATCGATTTCAAAATTTCAACAAAGGCTAGGACAAGATTTTATATCGGCAGGACAGTTTTTACAGTTTTCTGCGGGTTCTTTTATTCCATTTCAACAAAAGGCGGTACATTGTCATACATCTTGAGGGCAGGAACTACAATCTTCTCAGGCATCGATGATTCCGTTTCAGCAATCTCCCTCACTTTCACAAATATCTCCGATACCGTTAGCATTAAGGTCTGCTTGGTTTGGATTACTGCGGAATGGACAATTATCTAAACTACAAATTCAAAAATGCTGATTATAAATTGTTTCATCAATGTTGTCTCAAACGATAAATGAACAGTCTTCTTTTTCATGAAGGATGAGTCCAAGTAGATTAGGAACTCCATCTCAATCGATGTCATCATCATAGATGTCAGGAATACTGTCTTTATCAAGGTCGCAGTGAAGTCCTGAGAATATCTCATTAATATCAGCTAGTCTTAGTCCTGATTGATTTTTTGTTCAGAATGTTACAATACCTTTATTTTCAAGACTTAAGTTTCAGTGAGTAAATTTTGTGTTCACTTTTACAACACCAAGTCTATTCCCAATAGTTAAGAATGATGCTCCATCTTGGACGTTATTTGAGGTATAACTTTGTTGACCGTTAAGCGTAGTCGTTATGGTATCTCAATTTGTTAAACTTAATCCAAGATTTTGGAAACTTAGTTTTACTTTGTCTGAGGTATCAGGAATAATATTATAGGTTTGGTTTCAAACGATACTTGGGTCTTGGATATAAAGAGATGAAGTTGCTATTAGTTCCTGACCATTATTTAATCCGAGTTTTTGTATTAAAATTTTTCTTCATTGTTCAGTATACGTGTGGTATGTAATGAGTTTAGAATCGAAGAATGCTGTTAAATCTCAATAATCTCGTGCAATATTTGAAATATTGCTAGTAGAAATATTAATGAGTTTTAGTGTTGTAGAAATTTTTGATCAAATACTTTTTAGGAGAGGATTGTAATTAGGAACAAAAGTATAAAATTTTCAGTTTGTATCGAGCGCATCAGTTGTTGCAATAGCCATAAGAACATCGTTTACGTATCCTTTTACTGTGATATTATTTCTTTCTCCTTCAATGAGTTCTGTTGTAAATACTTTTCATGGTTTAAGTTTTTGTGGCTCTCAAATAGCTGTATTCTCCCATTGGAGGTAATCAAAGCTTCATTGGTATGCAGCCTGAAAGCTAGCGTTTTTCTTTGTATTATCAATGGTTGCGCTTTCTATATTAAGATTATATGATGTGTCTGTCGTTGTTCAGAAATATATTTGTGAAGAGATGATATATTCTTTTCTTTTTTGGGTTGTGAGTTTGGCTGTGATGGTGTATGTTCATTGGCTATTATAGGTATGAGCGACTGATCTTCATTTTGCGGTTCATAAATCTCAGAAATCTCGTTCAACACTTGCAGGGGCTTCTGGTCCTACGATTTGAAATTGAACATATGTAGGGAACTTTTGATCAAGTTTTGTTATCTGAATAAAGAAAGCTGTATCATCTACTTGGTCTCAAAGCGGTGTTTTATCATCTGAACTGTATTTCTTTAGTAATCAGTAATTAATTTTTCAGTTATCATCAACGAGACCTACAGGGTTTTTTTCTCAGTCTCCATCGATATCTTCATCACAAACATCTCCTACATCGTCTCCATCTAAATCACTTTGTGCTGGGTTATAATTGTATGGACAGTTGTCTTCGTGGTTGGAGATTCAATCACAATCATAGTCGTTATCGAATTCACATTTAGTATGGAGTGAATATACTAATTGGATTTTTTCAACAGCATCCATTGGTGATATTGGACTAGAAAGAGCTGTTACATCATCGTCTTTAATAATTCATGCTCTGATGAGGGTATTTACTTCAGCTAATGGCCATACGTTTTTTGCGAGGGTAGAGAATGTTCTAAATCAACAGTTCTCTGGATTAAAAGTACAGTATCATAAATATGTTGTGTATTCAAGTCTTGTAGTGATTCATTCTAGTTCTTCCCCTTTTGATTGTATTAAATCAATTTGTGATTCATTAAAATATTTATGTCTGAAATCGCTTGTTTTTAGGTTATTAAACCATTCTTTTATCTCTCACCAAGGAGCTGAATAATTGAACATTTGTCTGTCCATGAGGAGATTACTTAGTGTTTGGAAAAATTCAGCTTTACTTACATTTCGTTGTCCACAGAATTGTCCTCAGCAGCTTGAAGATCAAAGAGGATATCAGTTCATAACGTCATTTTTTCATATTTTAGCGACACAGTAATAGTAGTTTGTCCCGTTGTATGTTCAACCAAGGTAGTTTATATCAGAGAAATATTTTCATGGGAGGTTGATAAATTGGTTCCAAAAAGATTCGTTATATATTCTTGCCATATCTTCTGTTGGAATAACACAGTCCTGACATTCTACGGCATTTAATAGTCTTGTAAAATCATAACGGGTAAGTGTTGGTTTAAGGAGAATATTTCAAATAGGGATATTTAAGTCGTTAAGATTTTGATAAAAAACAGAGTCATAAATGTTTGAAGTTGATGTTTGTGCGAAGCTTGGGAATGAGAAAAAAAGTGCAAGTATAGGTAGAAATTTTATTAATATTTTTCGTTTTTTCATATTTGTTTAAGGAAAATTAAACGGTATTTTATATAAGATTAATTATACATTATTTTTAATGAAAAATCAATTTTTAAGCCTTATTTTTTGTTGTTTTTATTGTGCTTTCCCTAATTTTTCGTTAATGTAATTTTTCCGTTCTTTTCGTGGAGTTGTTTGGTTTTGTACAGTTGATTCAATGTTAGAAGGGACTTCATCAATTCCTTTAAATGCTATTACCGTCTCTCATTCTTTTAAAATATTGTTTTCGTGAGAAAGAAAAAATTTTGCATGAGAGGAATCAAGATATCTCATTTGGTAGTTGTTAATATATTCTATTTCTTCTTGCACTTTTATGTTTTGTGCTTTTATGCTTTCTGTATTTTCAATAATAGTAATATAATTCATATAGATTTGGATGGCCATAAGCATAAAGACAATGGAGGCAAGAAAAAGTCATCGTTTTAATAGTGTTCAATGGGCTTTTACAAATGCTTTTATTCGTTCTCGTACAACCATTTTTGCACAATAAATTGCTTGATAAAATCTTTAAACTTATTATAACATTAATAGATAGTTTTTGTTAGAAAAAAAGCAATATAAAGTTTTATTTTTGCTGTTTACATTTATGGGAATTCATAAGCTACCAGATTTTGTTATTAATAGATTGAAGGCTTGAGAAATTGTTCAAAGACCAGCTTCATTACTTAAAGAATTGGTAGAAAATTCGTTAGATGCTTGAGCTAATAAGATAGAAATTACAATTAATGATTGAGGAAAAACTTTTTTATCTGTTCAAGATGATGGTTCTTGAATAGAACTTTCTGATATGGATCTTTTGTTAGAAAGATATGCTACTTCTAAGATTGCCACAGAAAAAGATTTATATTCATTAGAATCTTATGGGTTTCGTTGAGAAGCATTAGCGAGTATTGCGGAGGTGAGTAAAATTTCTGTTTTGACGAAGACAAAGTATGCTGAAATCGGGACAAAGTTAGTTAGAAGAGGGAATGAAAATGTAGTAAGACATATGTGAGTTCCTTTTGAACATGGTACATTGATAACAGTGGAAGATTTATTCTATAATGTTCCTGCTAGATTGAAATTTTTAAGGTCTGCGCAGACAGAGTTTTATTATTGTTATAATTATTTTGTTGATGTTGCATTATTTCATTATGATAAAGCTTTTGTATTAAAGAAAAATGATAAAATTGTGTTTGATTTAAAAGATTCTCGTGAACTTCAACCTAGAATTTTAGAGCTTTATAAAAAAGATTGGGGAGATAAATTAATTCCTTTTACACAAAAAGAAGAAGGAATTAGTATGAGAGGAATTTTGTCGGATTCTTCATTACGTTTTGGTTCGGCTGAGAATATTAAAATTTATGTTAATGGACGTCCTGTACAAGATAGAATTATTAAAAGGGCATTGCTTGATGCTTATTCAAGACAAATAGCTCCAGGGGAATATCCTATGGCGATACTTATGTTAGAAGTTGATCCCGAAAATGTTGATGTTAATGTTCATCCTTGAAAATTAGAGGTAAAGTTTTCTGATTCACAAAGAGTTTACCAGTTTGTTCATGATCATGTAAGTGATATTTTATGAAAACATAAAATTTGAGCTGCGGGTGTTGAATTCTTTAAGATGCAAGAGAAGAATAATGATGTTAAAGCACCATCTTGGATAGAAACTTGAGAGGCTCCACGTTTTGTTCAACCACATACTTTTTCAACTACTTCTTCTTGAAAACCAGATTTTACTAGCATGTTTGATGCTGTTTCTATAGGAGATGGAGAAACAAAAAGAAGGGTAGAACAGGAGCGTCTTTGACTTGAACCTGTAGGAGCTCAGATTTCTAGTTTTTCTTCTTTTGATCAATGAGATGTGAAAGATCAATATTTTTTCCATCCTGATTTATGAGAATATCAGATTTTAGGGCAGGCATGGAACTCTTATATTGTTTTACAATCTGATAAAGCATTATACTGGATAGATCAGCATGCTTTAGCTGAAAGAATTGCTTTTGAGAAGATGAAGCTTTCTCAAGATCATTCACCTGAAAATCTTTTACAACCATTGAAATTTGAGATAACACAAATTCCTAACTTGGAGGAGAAGATCGAAGAGTTGAATGGTTTAGGATTTGAGATTTCTATGTTATCTTCATCTGTTGTGGTTATTTATGCTATACCTAAAGTATTTGTTCAGTATCCTATTGATATGCAGACACTCCTTAATCATGTTCTTTATCTAGAGAAAATTACGTTTGATCATCTTTTAGATTGAATTTATGCTACTAAGGCATGCAAGGGATCTATAAAGGCATGACATAAGTTATCATATTTACAGATGCAACAACTTGTTCAAGATGGTTTTGAGCATATCCCAGGTATGTTTGTTTGTCAGCATTGAAGACCGTTCTTTATTAAAATGGAAAAATGAGATATAGATAAATTGTTTGATAGATAAATTTTAGTTTGTTTAGTTATAAAAATGGTAGATGAAAGTGCTATTTCAGAGGCAGAAAAAATTACTAACCGTAAGATGGTATCTAGAAGAATTGAGGAACAAAAAAGATTTATAAAAAGTGCTTTGTATAGAGAAATTGTTGGTGATGAGGATGATGAAATAGAGTGATATGAAGAAGATTATATGGCGAACTAATTTTTATTTTTTCTTTGCTTTCATGAAAAATTTATTTTTTCTTATCCTTTGATTCTTTTTTTTTCAGGTAAATGTTTTTGCTGCGTATTTGGATAATTATCCAGATTCTTTTAAACTAGAACTTGTCCCTGATAATTTAATTGAGAATCAGGAAGCATCGTTAAAAATTACCGCTTTGAAGAATTGAAAAGTTATGAAAAATTATGAAGGGAATATTGCAATTTGGGTGGAAGATTTAGAAGGATATATTTTACAATCCAAAGATGCTATTATTCCTGATTGAGGATGGTGAACATTTAGAGCAAGTGATGCTTGAGAGAAATTTTTTTCAAATGAAGTTATTATTAAAAAGAAAGGGGAATATCTTTTGAAAGTGTCAGAATTTGTCGATGATAATATTTCATGATCAGTTGCATTTAAGGTATTAGCAGAGGATTCTTGATTGAAAGAATTGATGAGTTATTCTCAGGAGTATATAGATGCTTATAATTGGGCATATGAAAGAGGAATAACTACTCAATCTTTAGATAAGGCTAATTTATTATGACCAATCACAAGACAAGCAATGGCTAAGATGATTGTGATTTTTTCTGAAAATGTTCTTAATAAAGCTTGAGATGTCACTTTGTGATGTGATTTTATAGATTTTGATATCGCTGATGATTTAAAAAGCTATGTTAAAAAATCATGTCAGATGGGGATTATGTGACAATGAGTATCAAATTTTAATCCTTCGTGAACATTATCAAGAGCTCAATTTTGAACAATTTTATCAAGAGTGCTTTGGTGAAATGCCTATGAATGAGGAACTCCTTATTATCAAAAACATTTGGAGAAATTAAAATCTAGTGGTATTATGAGTAAAATTGAAAATGCAGAGACAAAAGAAGAACAGAGGTGAAACGTAATGATAATGTTAAAGAGGGCTGAGAAACTATTTGAATAAGGTGGTTTTTGTTGGAATTCTTTTGGGGAGATGATTTGAAAGAATGAGAATATTTCATTTATGATTATAAAACTTTCTCAATTTTTGAAAAATTCTGATATACACTTATTTAAATATTTTATTAGAGTTTATTAGTGTTTGTATTTGGAAAATTTGGAGAAAGAGTTCACGTTGAACAGATTTTTCTTAGAACTTAAAATCTTATCTATCCTTCCAACCATCTTTCAACGGTATCTTTAGAGGAGTGGGCAGCACTTCAACGGATAGCTAATCAATCAAAAATCATAGCTCAAGAACAAATCTCCTCAAGTTGTTCAGGAATCTCTCCTAATCAAGATCCTTCATGGGTAGTAAATGGTCTAACAATCTTTTTTTCTCGATTAAGTTTTTCTAGTTGTGTAACCATAGGCTGAGGGAGTACTCATCGATATACAGGAGCTCAAATATAGATAACTTCATATTCATCGATGCTTGATAATTCTTGAACAAGTTCAGGTCTTTCATTATTTCTTTGTTCTTCTTGAGCTTGTTTAATACAAGTATCATAATCTTTTGCATAAGGAATTTTTCTTTCAACTTTGAACATGTCAGCTCCTGAAAGTTCTTGAATAAATTCAGCAACAATTTCTGTGTTTCATTTCTCTACAAATCAAACTCAATAATTCTCATCAGCTCTTGAGAAATAAATAATGATACTTCTCTTACTTTTATATGACATGGGGGATAGGATTATACGATATAAAGATATTCGTAGTGTTATAATTATGCATAAAAATACAATACTAATTTCGGTCATTTCATGCCTAAAACTTTCAAAAAGAAATAAAAAAAGAGAATTTTTTTAAATTCTCTTCCTCTATCCCTATCGTTGCAAAATTAATCATCTCAACAATCATTATAAATTGACATCTCATAATCAGCAGCGGCAATAGTATATCTCGTAATATAATTCTCAATTTGATTATTATCCTCATTAAGAAGTGTTTGATATGTCTCATGAAGACTACCTACAAAATCTTGATTGATACATCATTTTTCCTCAGCATAATGAATCATTTCAAGGTACTTACTTTCTAAATCAAATTTTTTAGAAAGAAGGTCTCAATCTTTTCAAACGATATTGTATCAAAAAATTTCAACTTTTTGAATAATATTTTTTACTCATGAATAAAGAGCGATTTGTTCAGCTGGATGGTTTTCTAAATAGAAAAAACATGCAACTAAAAGGACACTTCCAATAAGGAGTTTGAATATGTTTCAAATAAAAGTAGCTTTATCTTCTTGACTCATAGAATACTAAAATAACCAATAATTAAAACCTGTATAAGAAAAGCTTATACTAAGAAAAAATTTTTTTTATTTTTTCAATTACTTCTTTTTTGATGCTTTTTTATTTCAACCACATTTTTCAATAAGATCTTCAATATATCCATCAAAATATCCAGAAACACATAGAATACCTAATAAAAGAAGAAGAACTCACCAAATGAAAGCTCTCAATTTCCAAAGAGCCCAAATTAGTAAAATAATTCAAAGAATTGTAGTAACTTTTTCAACAGTAGAAGATTTTTTCCACCATTTAGAAACTCCAGTAGCAGCTTTTTTCGTTTTTTCTGCTCCTTCTTCAAATTTGTCTCCTAATTCTTCAGCTACATCTGCCATTTTGTCAGAAACTTCATCAAATTTTTTGGCAGCAGCTTTACCAACTTTTTCTGCTTTCTTTCCAAATTCACTAGCAGCAGCTGATGCTTTTTCTGCAGCTTCTTCAATTTTTTTTGATGTCTTTTTTTCTTTCATTTATTCTATGTTTAATAGATAAAACTACTTTCCTTTTAGTAATTTTGAGTGCATATGCAAGAGAATTTCGAAAAATTCGTTGCCTTTCTCCACTATTTTTATATAAAAAAGCAACTTTATTTCTCCATTATAAAAAATGACTCGATATTTTTTATACGCACTAATAGCAGTTATCATAATTTCACTTGCCTCATTAGTGTGACTTTTTACCTTCTGAATAAAGAACGAAAAACTAGAGAAAATATTAATCTATTTTGTAGCATTTTCAGCATGAGCACTTTTGTGAGATGTATTCTTCCATCTTCTTCCAGAATTAACAGAAGAAAATAATCTTTCAATGACATTTGCCTGAGGTCTTATTCTCTGATGAATTGTTATGTGACTTTTTATTGAAAAAGTGATCCATCGGAATCACTGTCATCATGCAGAGTCTAAGGATCATCCTCATCCATTAGCAATTATGAATTTAGTATGAGATTTCTTTCATAATTTCATCGATTGACTTATAATTTGAGCAAGTTTTTTGGTCTCTCTACCTGCATGAATTTCGACATCTCTAGCTGTTCTTTTCCATGAGATTCCACAAGAAATGTGAGATTTTGCAGTCCTAGTGCACTGATGATATAAAAAATGAAAAGCAATTTTGATGAACTTCTTAACAGCTCTGAGTGCAGTATTCTGAGTTATTCTAACTTTTATGTTGTGATCAAATGTAGAAAATATCCATCATTATCTTATCCCTATAGCAATAGGAATGTTTATTTATATTGCATGATCAGACCTTATCCCAGAAATTAATAAACATAATCAAAAAGTAAGCACTTCTTTATTCCAAATCCTAATGTTTATTATAGGTTCAGGAGTGATGTTCTGCTTACTTTATTTAGAATAGAAATTATTTAGAGTTGAGTCCAAACAACTCTTTTTTCTCCATTAATATCTTTAAATTCATGAGCTTTAACTTTGATTTTATCTCAGATATTATAATATTTTTTCCAATCGACACCATCAGGTGCAACAATCTGCTTCTTGTGTAATAATCCTTCAACTCATTTTACGGTAATAAACATTCAATAATTATACATCAATTTTACGTATCCATCATATTCTTCTCATAATTTGATATTATCGACACTGAAGTTTCATTCTTGAGTTGGAGCTTTTCATCTTCCTCATTTAAACTCAGAAGTCTTCTTTGGAACAGCTCATCTTCTATCTTGTTTTGGTGCTTTCTTTTCTAAATTCTCGATATTAGGGACAAGTTTTAAAAAGTCTGTAGTCTCAGGATTGAATCAAGATTTCTCATAAATCTCTTTAAGTTGTTTCTCAACCTCTTCCTTACTACCAATCCAAATGGTTAAAGGTTTCTTATTATTGCAAACCAATGTCTTATATTGCCAAATACTAACGTAAAAATGAAGTTCAGTATTTGCATCTAATTTAACAACCTTTCATTTAGGAACTTGGAGTTTTGCATAATTCTCGATCCCTTGAGGTTGGGTATACCAAATCATTTTATGATTTCATTGTTCAATATCTACAATCATAGCATCAGCTCTTCTGTCTTCGATAGATGCATCAACAAACCAGTTTGTATTCTGTTGTACCTGAAAATCTTGTAAGTTTTTAGCTTCTTTTTCACTTAGTCAAAGTCCTTCAAATCTGGCTTGTTCAGCAACTTTTTCTTGTGCAGAAAATGACTTTTTATTCCAAGCATTCATAAGAGTTTCAAGCTGTCCTCTTTCCATAGCATATCTTTGTCTTGATTGTTTCCTTATTTTTTCAATATATGCAATATCTCCCTCTGCTTTATATGGAGGAAGTGTCTTCATACTAAATGGATCAGAAGAGATACCATCAACCATTAATCTTGTATATGCAGTATATTTTGGAAGAGAAATTAGGTCGTTAGTACTTACCATCTCTTTATATTGAGAGGTCATTACTGCTGCATCATCATATCCTAAAGTGAATGAAAAAATGGTTCCTACATTACCAAAGATAGCATCTTTAATAGTTGTATCTAGCTGAGATGTATATTGGTTAGCAACAATAAGTGATAACTTATATTTCCTTGCCTCAGAAAGAATCGTAGCAAATGATTTTGTAGCAAAGTTCTGGAACTCATCGATATAAAGATAGAAAGGTTTTCTTAAATGACTTGCGGTATCAGCTCTTCCCATCGCATCAATCTGAATTTTAGTAACAAGAAGTGATCAAATCATATTTGCATTATCTTCTCAAATTTTTCCTTTAGAAAGATTAACTAAGATGATTTTCCCTTCATCCATAGCCTTTCTAAGACTTAATTTTGTTCTAGGTTGTCCAAAAATATTTCTAACAAGTCTAGATGAAAGAAATTGTCCTACTTTATTGGTGATAGGTCATACAGCTTCTTCTCTTTGTTTATCTTGCCATTTATTAAACTCATTATTCCAGAACTTTAAAAGAACAGAATCGTGAATATGAGAAATAACCTCTTCACGGAATTCTTTATCAGTTAATACCCTTAAAATATGCATTAATGTTGCATTAGGATAATCAATAACTGATAGAACAACATTTCTTAAAATATATTCAAGTCTAGGTCCCCAACTATTATCAAAAAGTTTTTGAAAGGTAGATACTACTCAAGAAGCAATCCTATTTTTTTCATCTTCATTATCAGCTTGAAGAAGATTAAATCAGATAGGATATTCAGCATCTCCTACATCAAATAAAATAACATCATTGATACGGTGTGAAGGAATATATTCTAATAAATCATCAACAAGTTCTCCATGAGGGTCTAAAAGACAAAGTCAATTCCCAGCTCTCATGTCAGAAATAATCATATTGTTAATGAATGTTGATTTACCAGTTCAGGTCTTTCAAACAATATACATATGTCTAAATTTATCTTCTTCACGAATTCAAAATCTAATCTTATCTCATCTATAATCCGTATCTCAAAGCAGTGTCAATTCTTTCTCTGGGGTATTCTCTGGAGTAGGAATATTTGTAGGATAAGAAAGTTTTCTATAAAGAGTATAATCTAATCCTTTAATGAAATTGATCTTTGTTGGTAAATGAAATACATTAATAGCTTGAGAAAAACTTACAGGTATCCATTCTTTCTTTTCTTTTTTTTCAAAACTTCAGCTTGAAAGAAAAGGTGCAAAAACAGAATTTAAGAGAGTAGTAAGTCACTCTTTTGCATATGGATCAGCTGTCTCGATGCTATACCAAATACTCATTAATAAATCTTTTGGCTCTTCTTTTTTCTCTTCTCCCTCTTTTTTCTCTTCTTTTTTAGCACCTCCTCACCAAATATAATTCATTCATTTTTTTATTTTTCAGATGAATTTTGTAAAATCATCTTCTTCAAGTTTGAAAGTATAATCAAATTCTATTCTTAATGTCGAATTTTTATCAACGTTTTGAAATACGGCAAATATATCTGTCATAGGATCAAGATAAGATCCATCTTTAGTAAATTCTTCTTTAGTTTTTAAGACTCAAGTAGTCTCTCTTCCAGTAAAAATACTTTCTTTAGTAAGTCAAAGATACACCTTTTCTTTAGCAAGAGGAAGGCGTTGTGTCTCACTTAAATCAGATGTCGTAAATGTTGTGAAAAAAGTATTTTGAAAATAAGCCTGAAAATCTCTAGGTAATTTAACGAATAATTGGATATGAGTATTATTTCAATAAATGATGAATGAAATTTTTTTAGTCTTTAATGATATGAGATTTTTTATAACTTTTTCCCAATGTCCCACTCAAAGATCATTATCCTTGAATGGCTTGATTTGAAAATAAACATATTTAGAAATTTTTTGTTCAGGCATTGGTTTATTACTTTTCTTTATTAAATTTTCTTTACTAAAAATATTATATGTAATTTTTTAAAAAAATCAACATATATTTAATTTTTTTAAGAAAATAGAAATAGGGGCTGATAGTAATTAAATGCCGATTTTTTTCCTCACTTTTACTTGCAATTGCACTATCAAATACTAAATTAAGATTACTTATTTTTTTAATAGATTTTAATATTTCAGATGACAATTGATTTAACAAAAATTGCTGATAAATGGCAAAAAGAATGGAATGATAAGAAGATTTATACAACAAAAGAATGAGGGAATAAACCTAAATATTATATTCTAGATATGTTCCCATATCCAAGTGGAGCAGGACTTCATGTAGGACATCCAAAAGGATATATCGCATCAGATACAATAGCAAGAAAAAAACTTCTTCAAGGATATAACGTATTACATCCAATGGGATTTGATACATTTTGACTTTGAACAGAGCAGTATGCTATCGATCATAAAATGAAGCCACAAGTTGTTGCAAAACAGAATATTGATACCTATATCAAACAACTTGAAAATATAGGATTTACGTATGATTGGACAAGAAGTTTCTCTACAGCAGATCCTGAATATTTCAAATGGACACAATCAATTTTCTTAAAATTCTATAATCATTATTATGATGAAGAAGCTAAGAAAGCAAAACCATTATCAGAATTAGAGGCTAAATTAAAGGCAGAATGAAAAACAACTGAAGAAATAAAAAAAATTCTTGATAGTGAAAGACTTGCATATATTGATTATAAACCAATTAATTGGTGTCCTCATTGTAAAACAGGGTTAGCAAACGAAGATCTTGAAGACGGAATGTGTGAAAGATGTTGAAATCCTGTAGAGCAAAGACCTATGAAACAGTGGGTACTTAGAATTACAAAATATGCAGAAAGACTTATAGAATGACTCGATGGACTTGATTGGGATGAATCAATGAAAGAACTTGAAAGAAATTGGATTGGTAAATCTTCATGAACTCAATTTAAAATGCCAATCAAAGATTCACACGACTATTTTGAGGTGTATACAACAAGAGTTGATACTGTCTTTTGAATGACATTTGTTGTAATGGCGCCAGAACATCCATTAGTAGATTCAATTACAACGCCAGAATATAAGGACGCTGTTGAAAATTATAAACAACAAGCAAAATATAAGACTCAACTAGAAAGAACAGAACTTCAAAAAGAAAAAACATGACAATTTACATGAGCATATGCTATTAATCCATTCAATGGAAAAGAAGTTCCAATTTATATAGGAGATTATGTATTGGCAAATTATGGAACAGGAGTTGTTATGGCAGTTCCTGCACATGATGAAAGAGACTTTGATTTTGCTAAAAAACATAATATTCCAGTTATTCAAAGTATCCTCTCAGAAAAAACAAATGAACATTATGATTTTGATGCATTAGAGAGTCTACCAGAAATAGCAACAGAGAAAGGAGTTTTGATTGATTCTTGAGAGTTCTCATGATTAACATCAGAAGCTGCTATTAAAGCAATGCAAAAATGGTTAAAAGAGAATAATATGTGATCAGAAAAAATCAATTATAAAATCCAAGATTGGGTATTCTCTCGCCAAAGATATCGATGAGAACCATTCCCTGTTGTATTCTGTCCAGAACACTGAACAGTTCCTTTACAAGAATCAGACCTTCCATTAACCTTGCCTGATGTTGAACATTACGAACCAACAGGAACAGAAGAATGACCTTTAGCAGAAGTTAGTGATTGGATAAATACAAAATGTCCTATCTGCTGAAAAGACGCAAAAAGAGAATCAAATACAATGCCAGGTTGGGCAGGATCAAGTTGGTATTGGTTAAGATATATGGATCCACATAACCATGATGAAATGCTATCTAAAGAAAGAGATGAATATCGAAGAAATGTAGATGTCTATATCTGAGGAGCAGAACATGTAACAAGACATATGATTTATGCAAGATTTTGGCAAAACTTCTTGTACGATTTATGATTAGTATGTGAAAAAGAACCATTTAAGAAATACCAAAAAGTAGGTCTTATTATGGCTGAAGACGGAAGGAAAATGTCAAAAAGACGGTGAAATGTTGTAAATCCAGATGATATTATTGCAGAATATTGAGCAGATGTTTTCAGAACATATGAAATGTTTATGTGACCATTTGATCAATATATCTCATGGAATACAAATGGTATAAAAGGAGTAAAGAAATTCTTAGATAAAGTCGTTGCTCTTCGAGACAAAGTTGATGCTTCTTTATCACAAGAAGATAAAAAAATAACAACACTTCTTCATCAAACAATTAAAAAGCTTACACAAGAAATAGATGATTTTAAGTTTAATACCTCTATTTCTCAGTTGATGATTTTAGTAAACGTATTAACAGAACAAGAAAAAATAGCAAAATCAACAATCGAAACATTGGCACTTTTAATAGCTCCATTTGCTCCTCATCTGGCAGAAGAATTCTGGAATCTCTTAGGAAACGAGTTCTCAATTTTTACAACATGAAAATGGCCAGAATATGATGAAAAATTCTTAGTTGCAGCAGAAGTAACATTAGCAATCCAATTTAATGGAAAAATGAGAGGAACTCTAGAGATGCCTGCTGATGCAACACAAGAAGAGGTTTTAGAAGCTATTAAACAAAACGAAAAATTGAATAGTTATCTTAGTTCATGAGAACCAAAGAAAATTATTTTCATCCCTTGAAAAATTATGAATATAATCCTTTAATTGAGAAAAGAAATGATGACAGGTAACGATAATTACGTTTTGACGATTTCAGGATGAGGTTCAAAGGGGATGTATGCTTGTTGAATCCTTAAGGCGATAGAGGAATTGGATATTAAAAAGAACATTCAGGCTGTATATTGAGTAAGTGCATGAGCATTAACATGAGCATATCGATTAAGCTGATGGAAAGCTGAAAATATTTACAAAAAGTATGTAGAGAGCTGACTTTTTTCAATAAAAAATCTTTCCTTGTTTCCAATGAAAGGATTAATGAAAACTGGAACAATAGAGAAAATAGTTGAGGGAGAGATGAAGAAAACCTTTGAGCAATTAGAAATTCCTTTATATATTTGAGCAACAGATCTTCTAAAATGAAAATTTATGGTTTATAATTCAGGAGAGCTTCAAAGCGCAGTACTTTGAAGTCTAGCACTTCCTGGTATCTTTGCTCCAGTAGAATATGAAGGAGCACTTCTTGTAGATTGAGGAATTATAAACAATTTTCCTATTGATATAGCGAAAAAAAACTATCCTAAAGCAAAACATATCGGAATCCTTCTCTCAAAATTTAAAAAGAATCAAAAAATTACAAATTTACTTGATACCTTACAAGTAACTTACGATTTATTACTTAGAGGGCATTTAAGTCAATCATTTAATGAAGCAGATATTCTCTTTTATAGAGATCTAAAGACCTGAACTGTAGAAAGTAATGAAAAAAAACTTCAGCATCTCTTTGACTTATGATATAAAGACTGATTAGAAGCTTTTAGTTCCTAATATCCACGTTATGAAAATTCCTTTTTTTTCAAAAAAACAAGACCATTATATTCTTGTGGTCTCATGAGGAGGAATGAGAGGATTTTATTGATTATGAATAACAAAAGCTTTAGAAGAATTATGATTAAGAGAAAAAATTGATGCGATTTTTTGAGTAAGTGCATGATGACTTTTAGCGAGTTATTGGGCTGCTTGATATTCTACAGATTCGATCCTCGATATTTTTCTTCATTCAGAATTTCTTGATATCTCGAAAGATATTAATTTGATTCCTAAAAAATCAATATTAAAAACAACAGTGTTAGAAAAACAGGTAAAAAGAGATTTACCAAAAACCTTTGAGGAATTAAAGACACCTATTTATATTTGATGTACTGATACTCAGGTTGGACAAAGCACTATCCTATCATCATGAGACCTGGTTTCAGCATTAATGGGAACGATAGCAATTCCGTGAGTCTTTCCAGCTGTAAAAAGAGGTGATGAAGTCTTAATCGATGGAGGAGTGACAAATAATTTTCCAATAGAAAAGGCGAAGAATATTTTTCCTAATCATAAAATAATAGGAATCTCTCTGAATAAATATCGTAAAAATCCGGAAATTAAGAACCTCTTAGATAATTTAATGGTTTCATTTGAAATTATGTTAAGAAAGGATATTGAACCTCAAGGACAACTCGCAGATATTTTCTTTTGTAGAGCATTAGATATCCCAGTCCTTGAATTTAATGTTAAAAAATTAAAGAAAGTTTTTGATCTTTGATATCAAGATGGATTAGAAGGATTAAAAAATCTTATTTAGATAACCTAAGTGCTAATGCAATTATTTATTTGTCCTCATTTTGAGTGTAAAAATAAGCAAGTAATTATTAGAGAGAATAAAGAATTAGTGAATCAACTAAAAAAGGTTTTAAGGGCTAAAGAATGATACCAATTTTTTGTACAAGATGAGAATCCTCAAAAAAGGTATAAACTAGCATTACAATCATTAACTAATCAAGAAATTAAAGCTGATATTTTAGAAGAAATCGACGCTCCAAGAGAGGAAGCTTCAATATGAATGCTAATAGCACTTCCTAATAAAATGGATAAATTAGAACTTATCATCCAGAAACTAACGGAAATTGGAGTCTCTGATATTTATCTTTTTCAAGCAGAAAGATCTTTATTAAAAACAGTCAATGAAAATAAGCAGCAGAGACTAAAAAAAATTATTTATGAAGCTGTAGAACAATCACGAGCTTGGACAATTCCACAACTTCATTTTGTAAGTGATTTAAAGTCCATTGGTAAAAAATGGCAAATAATAATTTTTGATATAACAGATTGAAAAACAGCTCCAACTCAATTAGGAGAAACCTGTTTGTGAGTGATTTGACCAGAAGGGGGATTGACGCCTAAAGATTATGAAAAGCTCCCAAATAAAGCTGCGGTAATTTCATTAGGAAAAACTGTATTAAGAATGGAAACCGCTGCTATTGTAGGTTGATGGTATCTAAAGAATAGATTATAAAAAAAGAGCCAAACGGCTCTTTTTATGCATTTAAGTAATAATTTTTCAAATCTTCGATTTTTACTCTAGTCTGTTGCATAGAATCTCTTTCTCTTACTGTTACAGTTCCATAGTTAGGAGAAGAAGAATCGATACTTTCTTGATCAACAGTTACACAATAAGGGGTTCAAATCTCATCTTGTCTTCTATATCTTTTTCAAATAGCTCAACCATCATCATATTCACATTTAAATGACTTAGATAAATCTCTAAAGATTTTTTCAGCCATTTCAACTTGTTGAACATCTTTTTTAATGAGTGGCAAAATAGCAAATTTAATAGGAGCTAATTGCTTAGGGAATCTTATAACAACGCGAGATTCTCCATTCTCTAAATTCTCTTCATCATAGAACTCAAGCATTGTTACCATAACTTGTCTTCCTAGTCCAAAAGAGGCTTCAATACATCGAGGTATATATCTTTCTCCGGTATATGGATCAGAATATTGCATATCTTTAGCACTATATTCTTGGTGCTGAGAAAGATCAAAATTAGTTCTATTATGAACCCCTTGAATTTCACCAAATCCTCGAGGATAAAGATATTCAACATCTACAGCAGCTGCAGCATAGTGAGCAAGTTTCTCATGATCTTTGAATCTTAAGTGCTCTGGAGAAATACCAATAATCTCAGTCCAATATTCCATACAATCTTTCTTCCATTGATTATATATTTCCATAGCTTTTTCAGAATCTGCAGGGACAAAATATTCAATTTCCATTTGCTCAAATTCTCTAGTTCTGTAGAGGAATTGACCTGGAGTAATTTCATTTCTGAAAGCTTTACCAACTTGAGCTAATCCAAAAGGAATTCTTGCTCTAGTAGTATCTAAAACAGCTTTGAAGTCAGTGAAAAGTGATTGGCAAGTTTCTGGTCTCATATATACCTTAGAAGCATCATTAGCAACAGGTCAAAGATGGGTCTCAAGCATAAGATTAAAATTCCTACATTCAGTCCAATCGGCAGCTTCTTTTGTTTCAGGATTGTTAGGAATATTAGCAATAATGAATTCTCTCATTCCATCATTCCCCCAAGATTCTGGAGAAAGATTCTTAACTCAAAGTTTCTTAGCAAGAGCCTCATCATCGAGTCCATCTCTAGATTGTTCTATATAATCTTCGATAAGCTTATCAGCTCTAAATCTTTGTCATGTTTTTTTATCATCAATAAGTGCATCAGAAAAAGAGGCAAGATGTCAACTTGCTTTCCAAGTCGTTGGATGTGCAATAATAGCGGTATCCATAAAAATAATATCATCTCTTTCCTGAGTAAAATGTTTAACCCAAAGATCAGAAATATTCTTTTTGAGTAATGCTCCATAAGGTCAAAAATCCCAAGCATTAGCAAGTCCTCAATAGATCTCAGAATTAGGATAAACAAATCCTTTTCTTTTAGCCCATGCTACAACAGTTTCTAATGAATTAGCCATAATAATTTGCACCAAATATAAAAAATTATTTTTCGTATTTTTCTTTAGTTTTTTTAATATCCCTTCTTAGCTCATTTACTCAGAGAAGAAAAAATTCTTTGATTCAGCGGATTCTAGGTCTTTTTGTTTCATTAATATCCTCTATAAGTGAATCATCTAATTTTATATTAGGGACTTTATCTAATCAAGCCATTTTTCAGAGCACAACTTTGACCATTTTTTTATGGATTAAGTCATCAACAGCCATGGATAAATTTTTGTTTATATAAATGTAGAAAAAATAGTTATTCTTTAAGAAAAAGCAAGAATACTTCATAGCTAAAGTTCTTGACATATAAAGAAAATATTGTTTTTCGATTGCTTGTCTAGTAGACTAAATTTCTAGAGAGAAAGTAGTTTTTCTAGTAGTTGTCAGTAGTCTAAGTTTTCTGCAAGCTTTCTACAAGCTTCTTGTTTATCAAAATTTTTAGTTTCTTCTCCTATCCTATCGTATGGGATCTTAATAATGAGGCGAGGAATTCTAAATTTATCAGCACAATATTCGATTGCTCGGGCTTCCATGTCAACATATCCTTTCTCCTCATCACAAGGAGGAGTGTAAAGCGCTTTTTCTGATGAATAAATACTTGTTATTTTTCAAAATTCAAAAGGAATCGGAACGAGGAGTTCTTTACCTGTACTTACATTTTTTATTCTTCATATTTGAAGATATTTCTCTTGTTCTTCTTTTCTAAAGCCCCAGTATCAACAGATTCAAATATTAAGAAGCAAGATTTCAGAACAATCATTCTGAGCTAAATAATTTGTCAAACTATAAATGGTCTCATAGTTTCCAATCCCTGTTGTGAGATAAATAATATCCAAAGATTTTTTAAAATTAAGACTCTTAATTTGAGTCTTAACAGTTTTTAATTCTCATGGAGTTGCACATGCAACAAGTATTCTCATTAGATTGTTTTAAAGAGCATAAATAAGTCTAACTCATCATAAACCATAACGATGTCGATTCTTTTGTATCAAAACCTATCTCTCAGCTATTAATAAGTTGTTCTATGTGATTAGGATTCTCTTTGTTAGGAAGAAGTTCACTAAGAACACTTAATGCAGGAAAAGCTTCTTTTTCTTCCTCATCCATAGTCTTATTTTTAAGGTTGTTAATAAGATTTTCAGATCTCTCCTTGCATGTATCACTAGGAAGTCATTGATGACAGTTACTTATAACAAGTAATGCATAGTCCTTTCATAAGAGTTCCTTTAAAGCATCTGATACTGCAGAATTCTTTGCTCCTTTTTTTATAAAAAGGACAAGATGATTCTCATTTACGTTAATAACACTTAAATAACAAAAGAGTTTATCAAGATAAGGATAATAGTTTTTGTCTGTAGTTGCTATACCATTTTCTAAAAGTTCTTGTGGAACAGTTTTTCAACATTCTCGAATTCTTCAAAAATGAGGTCCAATGGTTCAAGTATATACCATAGCATTTTCAGGAAGTTCTTCAGATTGAATAAGAATAACAAGGGGTTTCTCTTGATTTAAAGAGAGGAGGATACTAGAAAGAAAAATTGTAGTATGGAATTCTAAAGTCCAAGGACATACTGCATAATGAAAATCTTTTTGTGGATATCAAATTAACTTTTCTGCCGAAAGGGTATTAACCATTATTTCATCAAGAATTTGTTCGTAATTCATAATAAGAAGGTAGAGGTTTAATAGGTAAATTATTGTTTACTCTTTGCTGTTATAGAATCTCATCACTTGAAGGACAAATCTATCAGCAAGTCTATATCTCTTATCTCGTTCATCAGCACTCATAAATACAATAGATGCTGATTCAATCCAATATTCTCTAAAACATTCACTAATATCATTTTTCAATTTATCAATTTCTCATTTTTCCATTCCGTTATAAACAAGCACCAAATCCATTCAAATCTCTTTTCAAAATTTATTTCATCGATAGTAATCTTTAAGGGTGTCTCATACTCCTTCAAAAAGCGTAGTAAGATGCTGTTTTAACGCTTCAAAGAAAAGTTCTTTTAGTATAGGTTCAACTCAAGCTTTAATGTGAATTGATCGTCAAATATTCTCCTTATCTATATCAACTACTCCCGCATCATCAAGAGAATCAACTTGCTTTTTAATCGCAGGAAAAGTCCATCATAATTCTGTTTCAAGGGCTCTCATAGAGATACCCTGTCTTCTGAAAATAAGGTATTTTAGAATATCGACTTTTGTTTTGCTTCCGAAAAGTTTTTCAAGATTCATTGCGGTTTTGCAAAAGATAGAAGAAAAATATTACTTTTAACAAGTATTTGTTTAACTTTTTTTATACAAAAATCAAGTGAAAACTCGTTTTTTTGTTATTATTTTATAGAATTTAATTTTATAAACTACGAAATTTTTACTTTGTTAACTTTTTTATGGCTTTTACTCTCTGAATTACTTCTTTTTCAGTAAGATATTTACGATTTACTCATCAAGAGCTTCACATACTTCAAATTTCCATATCAGGAATAAGATGAAAATGCATATGATCAACAGATTTTCCTCACTTTCATCAAGTAAATCCATCTCTTAGGAGTAATGCTACATCACTATACTTTTTATGAAGAAAAGAATCCCATCTAGCAACAAGGCTCATTAAATCCTGAACTTCTTCTCGTGAAAGCGAATTAAATAAAACAACATGTCTATTAGGAATAATTAATAGATGGTCTTCAGTATAAGGAGCACGTGCTCAAATGACATAAAAATATTTAGATTGTTCAACGATAAACTCCTTTGTCATTCAACAAAAAGGACAAAGATTATGCTGGAGGTTATAGGTGACAATATCAATATATTTCATTAGTATATTTTAAGATAACTGAAAATATTATTTGCAAGCTTCATGAATCCATTCTAAATAGTTTCCATCTACTTTTTCAGGATTAAGAATAATAAGTTCTGGTATTTTATAAGGATGAAGTTTTTTTATAAAATTAAGAAGTTCTTCTTCTTTTCCTTTAGGATATTTAATCATAATGAATTTCTCCTCATCTTTTTTTATCTTTCCTTCCCATAAATAATACGATTTTGCATAATTCAAAATATTAGCACATGCAATTAATTTCTTTTTTAAGAGAGCAGTGATAAGTGATTTTAATTTTCTTCAATCGTTTGGATAGGTAGTTATGAGAAGTTTCATAAATATGGGATTTTGTTAAAATTGAGCAATAGCATATTTTTTACCTCTTTTAAGAAGCAAGACATTGTTAATAGCATCTGAGCTAGAATATACTTTTCAAAAATCAGAAATTTTTTCTTCATTGACAGAAATAGCATTTTGTTGAATTAATTTTTTAGCTTCACTATTTGATTCAGCAAGTCCTGCTTGAACAAGAAGTTCAAGAATTCTTACTTCATTTCCTTCTACTTTTACTCCTCAAGTTTCATGTTCAAGTGCTTGAATATCTTCTTTAGACATAGTTTGTAGTAACTCTAATTTATTTCATTTTCCAAAAAGGAATTCTGAAATATTTTCTGCTTGAGCTGCTGCTTCTTTTCCAAAAAGAGTTTGAATAACATAGTTAGCAAGTTGTTTTTGACCATATCTTTCTTCAGGATGTTCGTTATGTTTACTGACGATTTCTTCTATTTGGGGAATCTCAAGAAGAGTAAAAGCTCTGAGATATTTATTAACATCAGCATCTGCGGTGTTGATAAAGTATTGATATACAAAATAAGGACTATTTTTTCTTGGATCAAGCCAAATTGCATTTCCTTCTGATTTTCAGAACTTCTTACCAGAAGAATCCATCATAAGAGGAATCGTCATTACATAGATTTCAGCTTCTCCATCAGTCTTTTTTCTAAGCATTTCTGTTCAAGTTACCATGTTTCACCATTGATCAGATCATCATATTTGAAGTTTTACTCAGTGATTTTCATAAAGTTCAAGAAAATCATTCCCTTGTAAAAGCATATAACTAAATTCAGTATAAGTAATTCAACTTTCAGGATTATTTAATCTTTTTTTAATATTATCTTTAGAAAGCATAGTATTCACAGTAATATATTTTCATACAGTACGATAAAAGTCAAAAACACTGAAATCTTTATAGAAATCATAGTTGTTAACAACTTCGAACTTAAAATCTTTTCCTGTAAGTGCTTTTAGATTTTCTAAGATTTGTTTTACTTGAATAGTAATAGCTTCTTGGTTATGCCTTAATTGTTCTAATCCTAAGAAAGCTCTAGCCTCAGTTCTTCCTGAAGGATCTCAAATCATTCATGTAGCTCAACCAATAAGCATAACAAAAGTATTTCATCTTTTCATAAAATTAACAGCAGTCATGAAGGTTAGAAAGTGTCAAAGATGAAGTGAATCTGCTGTAGGATCATATCAGCAATAGAACTTTTCTCCCCCTTGTTCATAAATATCAAAAAATTTCTCATCAGTCATTTGATAAAGTAAGCCACGGGCTTCAAGTTCTTCTCTGAGTTTCATACCTAGTATTTAAGAAAAATAAAAGACTAATTTGGAGTATAGTATTTTGGAATTTGAAGTCAAAAGAAAAAGGGAGATTTTTTGAAAAATTTCAGAAAAAAAGCTATAATTAGAAAGGATGTTTATTTAAAGAAATGTTGTATATGGGAGGAAACGCAATGAACGATAGATTTAGAATTTCAAGAAAAGAGCAAATTGTGCCTTCAGAGGAAAAGGACAAATTTACTAATAATGAAAAAATATATAATACATTAAACAAATATGGGATAAAACAGAAGGATATTGCTGATATTGAACGTAATTTTTGAGTAAAGTTTTTATGATCTCTTGTTGGATTCATAGAAAAAAATAGAAATATAAAACCAAAAGATGTACAATATCTTGTAAACAGTATATTGTATAGAGAATTTGAATATGAAGAGATACCTAAGATAAGAATTGTAAAAGAACTCTGGGATAAAGAAAATTGGACTAAATTTAAGAGTAAAGTTGAGCGTTTTGAAAATCCAAAAGAAAATAAAGTAATTCCCTCACCTCAAGATATATGAGAATTATTTTGATTATTACTTAAAAATAAATCATATCATATTTTTATCGAACAACAGACTCACTCCATATTTGCTCCAATTGAAGAAAAAATGAATCTAATTGATGAAGATGGGGGAGTAAAAAGTGATAGAAAACAAAAACTAAAGTTCTTGCGAAGTCAATTAAAAAAATGGGAGAGATTTTGACAAGATGAGGCTCGTTCATTTGAATTCTTTCTTAAGAGAATTGAGGGAAATAATGATGAAGCATTAAAATTACTCGATAGAACAAGGTTGAATCAGAGATCAACTTCGCCTATCCAATTGCTAGAGAAAATACAAATACAACAAAAGGCAATAGAAGGAACTATCGATATGGACGCGTATAGAAGAATGATGTGAATGTTTAAGGAACAGATGCTGAAAACAGCTACTGATGATATTGATAATTATTATAACTCCTTTATAGATGGGGAATATGAAAAAATTTATAAAATTGTAGCTAATAATGGTGGAGATGCTGAAGTAACAAAGAAATTATTAGAAAAAGTAGGCTCTAAAACATTGGAAAAAAAAGGATGACTGAATGGTTTACTTTGATTGGCATGGGAAGATAATGAGGCATATAATCTCTTGATTACTGTCATGCCTGATATTGAAAATTTCTTTAATGAGTTTAAAATAAAACAATCATTATTTAAAAACAATTATTATAAATTAAGAGAATATGCTATTTGAAAAAGGAATGAACATTCCATTACTTGATACCCTGTATGATTAAAAGTGTTCCAAACTTGGTTGGATAGTCATATGAGAGACTTATCTATTCTCGAAGATTTATGAGAATCAAAAAAGCAATTCGATGAATTTTATGAAAAAAGAGAATATCAAGAAACAGCAGATAAAGATAAGCTTACAGAAGATGTTGTTGAGACAATCGCATTCGAAGCATATGGGAAATATTTTGATGTCTCAAAATATATGAGTCCCAATACGTGAAAAGTTATACTAAGTGAAATGCCAGAATATCTAAAATATTATTCACGTGCAGATATCATTAAATATTTAATCCGTAAATATAAAAAGTCTCAAACGCCAGAGAATCTAAAACTCTTGGAATATTTTGCAAAAAGAGCCTATCTAGCAGATGATACATACTGAGAACCAGATGGAAAATGGGATAATCGTATCGCCAATTATTTGTATAGTTTGAAATCAGACCCAAGCTTCAATGCGGGTTCTTACTTGGCAGATATCGAGTTTATATTACAAGGTAAAGCCGTCCCAACCCCATTAAACTGTGCTTATTCTAGTTTAGAAGATATTCAAAAATGAATCGAAAAAAGTTATCAAACTGTAGCCGAAGAAATCGTTAATTCATGACTTTGGAATTTTGATACAACCTCTCCTTATTCTCTATATAAAGTAACCCCACAATATAAAAGAGATATCTCAGAACATTATGTTCCAACAACTTCATGAGAGACAGAGAAATTTAATTTTATATTAACTAATTCCGAGAATTGAAAATTAGATAAATCAATCCAATTATTAACGGATAATGAAATAGAAAAAACAATACCAAGGACTCCATATCTAGAAGCAATCAAAAAATTCCTAAAAGAACAAGAGTTACCAGAAGAATTGAAAAAAGATCCATTATTAGCAGAAAAAATTCTAGAATCCGAAAATAGTACTTTTGATGATCCGAATCTAGAAGCTTTAAGAAAAGCATGGTTTGAACGATGAAATAAAGGAATAATAGCAGAATATAGAGAGAAAATAGCAGAATATAGAGAGAAAATAGCAGCTCTCATAAAATTACAATCATGAGAAACTGCTTTAGGAGTAAGAGAATGATTACTAGAAGGATATATGAAAGAAAAGTGCTGATTTACAATCGAATATCTTGAAAGTAAAAATCCAGAAGAATTCCGTTTCCAAGATGTAAATAATAAGTGAATCGTATATAGATTCAAACCGTTAACATGAGAAATTTTCGTTGAAAAGCAATGAATCTTTGATAAGTGAAATAAACAAATGATTCTTTCATGAGAGGGCGCAATATCATTAGAATTAGTTGCAGAAGTCCCTCCATACGGAATCTTTTTAAACCAAGTAAGTGTATCTGAATCGCTTCCAAAATGAAGATTAGAGAGTTTTGAAGCTTTAAGTAATGAAATAGGTGAAAATATCTCATGAATGATGACCTATTCATTCTGAACATTAGAAGCTTCTCAAATCTCAGATAACATTCTTCGGTCTCGCTATAGCTGAAAAATCATCCAAAATACAAAAAAAATCTTATGAGTTGAAGAAGATATTTCATCAGAAAAAGATCAAAAAATAGAGCAGTCATGAGATGTTGAGCGTTATAATCTCTTGGTTCCAATAATGAATACCATCAATAATTCATCATGAGAAGATTTAAAAGAAATCAGTGATTTCTTATGAAAAATAGCAACAGCGATAGAACAATGATGAAGTTCTTATCCAGAAAAAAGTGTCTTTTGTTATTTTGATAAAAGAGATTTATTACAAGGAAAACAAATAAAAAGAGATGAAACTTTAATAGGAATCCTACTTTCTTCTCTAGAAATGGATATCTGATGAGACTCTTTAGATTTGAATAGATGATGTAGTCTTACTCCAGAAGAAAGAGTTCTAAACATCGACAAAATAAAATATTTGAATACTATGGAAAACCAAACAGATCCTGAAGTCTTAGAATGGTTTGATGGTCTAAAAAACAGACTATCATCATTCCATCAATCAACAGTACAAAAAGATAAAGACGATCTTGCACAAAGAGAGGCGGAATATATCAAAAGTGAAAACGAAGAGTTGTTAAAACTAGAAGAAGAGATTGATAAACAAATAGTATAAACCTTTATATAATATAAAAAACAAAAAAATGGAAATCTTTAATGCAAAGGTATTAAAAACCGATATTACAAACTGAGAATGATGTATTGCAATCCTAAATCCAGAACAAGCATCTCAATTTTGAATCTCGGCAAACGACAAAATTTCTATTATCAGAAAAGGAGAAGAATATGTCGTTGATGTAGCGCTTTCTTCATACGTAAAAGCTGGTGAAATCTGAGCAACAGAAGAACTTCTTAATGCATATCCTATTCAAGAAGGAGATAGAGTACTTATTTCTTTCATGAAACATAATCCTTTATCATTACAAGCAATCAGAAAAAAACTTCTATGAAAAAAAATTAATAAAGAAGAAATCGATGCTATTGTTGGAGATATCCAAAATAATAAATTATCAGACTTGGCTCTTGCTTATTATACAGCAACAAGTTTCTTTTATAAAGCAGATTTAGAAGAATTAGTATATACAACAAAAGCTACAGCCTATACAGGAGATATGTATAGATTCCCATGAATGGTAGCAAGTAAATACTGTATCTGAGGAGTCTCATGAAATGAAACAACAATGATTGTAGTTCCTCTTTTAGCTTCACTTTGAATAACTGTTCCTAAAACATTTTCAAGATCTATTACCTCTCCTGCAGCTACTTGAGAATGTGTGGAAGTTCTTATGCAAAGCGAATTAAAAAAAGCAGATATTATTAGATTGGTAGAAGAGCTATGATGTTGTTTGGCTTGGAACTGAAACCTTAATCTTGCACCAGCAAATGATAGAATTATTAAGGTATCAGCTCCAGTATGAATCGAACCATATGCAAGAATGATTTCCTCAATTATGGCAAAAAACTATGCTATGGGAGTAACGCATTGTTTGATAGATATTCCTGTTTGACCAACAGCGAAGGTGACGAATAAAAACGATGCAAAAAAAATGGCAAAACGTTTTAAAGCATTATGAAATGCATTAGGAATAAAAACAGAAGCAACAATCACAAAAGCAGAGCAACCAATAGGAAATGGAGTAGGTGCAGTACTTCAAGTAAGAGAAGTCCTTAGAATAGTTCAACAACATCCACTAAGAGCAAACGACTTAGAAGAAAAAGCTCTAGATTTATCAGCACAACTCCTAGTGCTTTGTTGAGTATCTAAATTCTATAGAACAGCGTATAAGACAGCAAAAGATCAATTAGAAAGTGGTAAAGTATGGGAGAAACTCCAAGCAATTATTAAAGCTCAAAACTGAAATCCTGATATTGGTTCAGAAGATCTAGAACTTTGAGAACATCAATACGAAGTCCTAGCACCAAAAGATTGAAAAATCAAATCAATTGATATGAAATATTTGAATATGATAGCAAGAACATTAGGAGCTCCTTCTGATGCAGCTGCTTGAGTAGAACTTTGTAAGAAACTAGGTGATAAGGTCAAGAAAGGAGAAAAACTTATGGTTTGTTATACAATGTCAGAGCACAAACTTACAATGACAAAAGAGTTCCTTGATGATAGAACTCCGTATGAAATCAAATAATTCGTATACTTGCAAACAGTTTGAAAATATTTAAGGTAGATGGTGTTATATACGCCATCTTTTTAGTAAAAAAGAAATTATGAAGTTAAATTTACTTGCAGTAAGTTATAAAAATATTGGTCCTTTTAAAGACCAACTTCTTTCTTTAGTTTTTGAAAAAGGGAATTATCTAATAAAAGCGCCCATAGGAACAGGAAAAAGTTTCCTTTTCTTTGATGGTCCTACCTATGCACTTTATAAAACTTCAACAAGGAATATCTTAAATATCCAATCAGAAAAAGGATTCGTTAAATTATTATTCCAAGTAAATACAGATACCTATCTTATTATTAGAGAATTAAAACAGTGAAAATTAAGAGACTCAACAAGTTCTCATATTTTTAAATGTGAAATAGATGAACCAGACTTCTTTAAAAGGGTAGGAATATGAAATCCTCTAAGATATTGAGTGGATATAGAAAAAATATTAAAAGAAGAAAAAATTCCGCTTGAAGAAATCGAATTTAAAAATGAAACAGATCTTCAACAGCTTCTTAATTCATTTTTACCACCTCAAGAAGTATTTGTGAGTACAATATTCCTTCTCCAAGACTCAGCAAATATTTTTGAAATGCAACCAGCAGAAAGATTAGAGGTTCTTAAAAACGTATTCTGACTATTAGGAATCGATGAAAGTAAAGAACTTGTAAAAGACAAAAGAAATGAGATAAAATTTCAAATTAAAGCGTATCAAGATACCTCAAATTATGAAGAGAAATTAAAAAACTATTTATCAACAATTATAGAAGGCTACTATACTTTAGCAGATAATGCACTTTCAAAAGACCTAGTCCAAGATATAAAACAGCAAATAGAAGAACGAGATTGATTTAAAGATAAACTAAGTATCAATAATTTTACAATCGATGAATCATTACTTTCAATAAAAGCTCCAATAGAAGAAAAACTCCAAGAAAACCAAGAAATCTATCAAAAGAAAAGGGCAACATTAAATGCATATCAAGAACAATCCTCAAACTTAAAATTTCAATTAACTGACATCGAAAAAACACAAAAAGAAAAACAACTTTCATTGGATCTTATTCTAAAAAAATTAAGCGAGATAAACGAGGAAGAATTAAAAGGACTAAAACAAGAAAAGGTAACACTCCAATCAACTCAAGAATACTTAGAGTCCCAAGGAAGGAGTGAATATTTTGAAAAGTTCTATTCAGAAAATAGAGAAAGATTTTCTTTTCAAGAGAGAACTACCTTTTCTCTTCGCATGAATCAACAATTTATTCAAGAATTAATAGCTCTTTGAACTTCTTTAAAATCAAAAAACGATTTCTTTGATAAACAGCTGGAACATCTAAAAAAACAATATCTTTTAGCTAAAGAGACCTTCCAATCTCAAATCAAAACCTTAGAAGAAAAAAAAAGCTTCTATGAAAACCAGCAAAAATCATTAGAGGAAAAAATAGAACGTTTTGAAAAACAGGTAAATGAAGAAGAAAGTTTTACCTGCTGAGAAATTTCTTGACAGTGCCCATTTATTAGAGTAATAAATAAGCAACATTTTGAGGAAAGAGAGAAAGAAAAAACATCACTTCTAAAAGAGAAACAAGAACTTGAGGAGTTGATAAAAAAAGAAGCATTTGATGAAAAATTAGCAGAATTAAAAACAAAATTGCAAGCCCCTCAAGACTTTCAGGAGGAGAAAAAATTAGAAGATGAAAAAAAAGAAAATCAAACGAATATAGAAATAATAAAACACTTCCTACAGTCGTTTGATTATAAACAAATTAATGATCTATGTGCTAAATTAGATGAAACCGAAAAAAATATAAAAGTCTTAGAAAAGCAAATCCAAGAAAAAGAAGAACTTGTAGCTCATCAAGAAAAATATCAGCAAGAAAAAATTCAAATAGAAACGACAATTACACAATTACAAGAGCAACAAAAATCGCTTGATCTTCAACAGCAAGAAGTTGCTAAAAAAATAAGTTGAATTCAAGAAGAACTCCAGAAAGAACCAAAAGAGGAGATGAGAGAAGTGACCGCTGCTTTAGAAAACTATGATAAATCACTTCAATTCTTAAAAGAAGTAATTGAGGATTATCTCAAAAAACAGACACAATTGAAAGCACTTGAGGAGGAAGAAAAACGTCTTAATGTTCTTTATTGAATATTAAATAAAGAGCTCTTATTATTTGTTCTAGGGGAGTATTTACCAACCTTAACAGACATTATTAATTCTTACTTAGTTACAGTCGTTGATTATCAGATTAGTATAAAATTAAAAGAAAATTCAGAAAAATTAGAATTAGAAACAAAGGTTATAGATAATAAAGGAGAAAGAGAAATCAAAAGTTTGAGCTGATGACAAAAAACTGTCCTTAAGTTAGTTTGGATGCTCTCAGTTTCTTCATATCTTAAAACAGAGATGCTCTTCTTGGATGAGACAGTTAATAATCTTGATGTTGAAACTGTATGAAAAGTTGCTCAAATGCTAGATGATTTCGTTAAGCAAAGAGAAATGAAATTCTATACAATAACCCATAATAGTGAAATCCAGGCGATGAAAATCCGAAATTGAATCCTAGAGGTGAAAAATTCAACTAGTGAGAATTAATCTTCCTTTAATTTAGGAAAAATTTTCTTAATAATCCATTCTTCTAAACGGATAATAGGAATAAATATCCGTTTATCAAGAAGCCTATAACAGCTAGGAATCATAAGAACAATAGGTATTAAAATTCCCATAATATTTCCTGCTAAAATATCTGTCGTCCAATGAACAGTAGTCCCTATTCTACAAAGAACAGTAATAATGGCAATAAGAAAGAGAATATAAGCCCAAATGCTAAGCTTTTTATTCTTATGTTTATGTGCAATCAAAAGTGTTCCCATCGCTACAGAAAAAGTTACAACCGCATGGTCAGATGGAAATGATGTCGTAGGCAAAAAATTATGGAGGAGTGTTTCATCAAAATCTTGGATCCCTAATTCATAGATAGGTCTTTTTTTATCGAAAAACTGTTGAGAAAGAATATTAACTAAAGCAGAAAAAAAACAGGCAAAGAAGATAAATAATGCTTCTTTTTTTTGTTCAACTTTATTCTTAATAATTCCATAAAGATAGAGTGCTATAAGAAAAATAGGATAAATAAAAACAAACACATCAGCTCCTATTGGATAAAATGCTCAAAGCCATGGATATTTTTCTCAAAGATCAACAACATATAATAAAAAATCATATCATCGACGTGGTTCATTCATAATAATCTTAGGCATTTTTAGGCTGATTTTTATTGAAATAAAGACAAAGGTTTTTTAATTCACAAGTTTCACAAAGAGGAGCTCTTGCTCTACAGTAATATCTTCCAAAGAGAATAATACAATGATGGGCAAGAAGGGTATATTTCTTAGGTATTTTTTTATCAAGCAGTTTTGAGGTTTGTAATGCAGTCTTTGTTTGAACGATTCATAATCTATTACATACTCTATGTACATGAGTATCAACAGCAATAACCGGTTTCTTATATAATACATAGAGCACAACTTTAGCGGTCTTCTCTCAAACTCAAGGAAGCTTTATTAATTCTTCTTCACTTTGAGGAATTTTTCATCAACGTTCAGAAAGGATTTGAGAAGTCTCATAGATATGTTTTGCTTTCCCCTTATAGAGTCCTATCGATTTAATAGCTTGTTCAAACGCTTTTAATCCCATTTTTAAGACATCTTCTGGTTTCCTAATTTTTTTAAATAAGGTATCAGTAACTTTATTTACTTGTTTATCTGTAGTCTGAGCAGACAGAATAACTGCTACTAATAACTGAAAATCTGTCTCATAATGAAGTTCAGTATCAGCATTAGGAAACAGCTTTTCTAAATAGTTAAAGAGGGTATCATAATCTTTAAATGCTTTCATAAACTCTCAAAGAGATAAACGTTTTTCATACTAAGATTATTTTTAGAAAAATCAAGTAGTACAAAGAAAAAACTCCTCATAAGAAAAGTAATTCTTAAGAGTAGATAAGTATCTTTTAGTAACTTTCTAATGCCTTAATTCTATTCTCAATACTAGGATGGGTTTGAAAAAGTTCATTAACTTTTTTTAGAGGATTAGCAATAAACATAGCAGACATCTGTTCATTTTCAAGGTGGACATAAGGTTTCCCAGAAATCTTTCTTAATGCAGAAATCATTGCTTGATTATCATGGGTTAATAACACTGATCCAGCATCAGCCAAATATTCTCTTTTTCTTGAAATAGCTAATCTAATGAGTGGATAGAATACATATCAAAGAACAAGAAATAAGAGTCATAAAAGAGGAAGAAGACTTGCATCTTTCTTTCAGCCTCTACTTCTACTTGAACTTCTAATAAGTACTTCACCAATAAAACTAATAGCCCCAATGTAAAGCACCATAACCAACATTAATACGGTATCTTTATTGATAATATGTGTTAATTCATGTCATGCAACAGCCTCGATTTCTCTTGGTTCAAGGTTGTTGAGAAGCCCTCTTGTAAAACATATCCAAGAATTTTTAGCTTGCCGTCAAAGAGCAAAGGCATTCATACCCTCATCTTCTATAATTCCAATTTTAGGTGTCGGTAATCAACGAGAGATACAAAGATTTTCTACGATATTATAAATCTCAGGATTCTCTTTCCTTGAGATGGCTCTAGCTCAAGAGTAGTGGAAGATAAGCTGTTTCTCAAATGAGAAGGCTATGATGAGCCACAGAATAAGAAGCGGTCAAAAGATAACAAAAGTTTTTCATGTAGCATAAAGAGCGTCTTGTGTTTCATCTTCATAATTTGTATAAGAACTATTTAAATAGCTGCTTTGATATTCCGCTCCAGTAAAATAGAAAAATCAGAAGATGACAACGGCTAAAAATACAGGCAAAAGAATGACCAATAGAATAGTCTTAAACCTATTTTCCCATATTCCATGTTGAATTCCTCTAGCCATATTGTATTCAAAAACACGATAAAGCAGATTTAGAATTCAACTTTAGGAGCCTTTTTAACTTCAGCTTTCTCTTCTGGTTCAAGTTCATAGAATTCTGCTTGTTTGAATCAACATGCATTAGCTATAAGTACACTAGGGAATGTTTGTGTAGCAATATTATATTCTTTAGTAGCAGAGTTGAAGTATCTTCTAGCTGCAGCTAACTTGTTTTCAATATCAGAAAGCTCTTTTTGAAGATTAATAAAGTTGGTATTAGCTTTTAAATCAGGATAGCTTTCTGCAACAGCAAAAAGGGTTTTTAATGCTCCAGTAAGCTCATTATTCGCAGCTAATTTACTATCAATTGATTTAGCATTCATAAATCCTGTTCTTGCTTGTACTACTAAATCAAGAGTTTCTTTTTCATGTTTAGCATATCCTTTTACAGTATTTACAATATTAGGAACGAGATCAAATCTTAATTTTAATTGTACATCAATATCAGAGAATGCATTTTCTCTATTTGTCTTTAATGTTACAAGATTATTGTAAAGAACAATTGCTGTAATGATAATGATAGCAATAATTCATAGAATAATTCGTAGTGCGGTCATGGTATAATTGGTTTAGAATCTAAAATTGTTTTTAACAATGTTAATTTTAGTGATTTTCTAAAGAGAATCAAGGAAAATGAGCTTGCGTTTATTTAAAAATTATGTAATGTAATAACTAAATAAATTTAGTATTGTTTAGTAATTATATCCTTTCAATGTCTGCAGAATCAGAACTTATGATAAAAGAATATGAAAATAATCCCTTATGTAATTATGAGATGAAAGATCCTGATGTTTTTAGGCATGAAGGAAATTTTATTTGTTGAGATGATGTAACTGTTTATCTTAAAATTAAAGACAATAAAATAGTAGAATTTTCTTACGATGGGAATCCTAGTAACATTAGTTTAGCAGCAGCAAGTTTTTTATCTGAATTTATTATTTGAGAAACACTTGATGAAGTTTTGACTTGGAATTATGATACCTTTCTTGAAAAATGATTTGAAGTTTCTCCTAGAAGAAAAAGAGCAGCAGTTATAGCTCTTTTATGAGTAAAAAATGCAATATATAAATATCGTTGAGAAGAAAGAGTGGATGATTTTGAAGATTTGATTGATTAAGATGAAAGGTAAAACCTGGAGAGATTTGCTTTACTTGAATATAAAGGGGATTTCTGTATATTTAATGACGTTATTTTAGTTCTCTTTTTAGAGAATGGACTCGATATTAGATAAAATTTATACCCAGTCCGCAGATAATGCGGTTTCGGATATTTTAGGAACTTATCAGCAAGAGGAGTTTGCCGTTGTAAATTTCATTTATTTTGCAAATATAGTTTCTCAATCTTTGTTTAGTGATGCCAAGGAAAAAACAGAAAAACAAAGAGAGTATAAAAAAATATTATTAAAGTCTGATTATTTACTTCCAGATGGAATAGCCTTACAGATTTTTTATGCCTGTGCTAAATATTGTAAACGTGTAAAATCTTCTCGCACGTGGCTTTCTAATCTTAATGGAACAGACTTTGTACCATATTTTCTTTCTGAAGCAAAAAAGAAATTCTGAGCTCAGAAATTATGTATCTTACTTTATGGAACAAAAGAGGAGTATTTACAAAAGGTAGAGGAGAAATTAAAATTCCAATGATTTAATGTTATCTATTCTCAAGATTGATTCTCAGATTTTGATTGGTCAAAGGCTCAAGAAAGCTTAAGTGAGTATCAAGATACCATTAATATCCTTCTAGTAGCTCGTTCAACGCCAACAACTCCACTTCAAGAATTGCGAACAAGCAGAAATTATCAAAAAATTCAACAGAATAAACTCTTAGTTATTAATACTTGATGATTATTCGATTTTATAGCTTGAGCACAGAAAAGAGCTCCAAAAATCCGAAGAACATTAAAGCTAGAGTGGTTATATAGATTGTGCTCTGATCCCAAAAGAAACTCAAAAAAAGTATTACATTCTTTGGCTTTGATTCCATATTTGTTTCGTTATGTCCTCTTAGGGAGAAAATAGGAAGATGCATTTGCATCTTTTTTTTCGTCAATAAAAATTAGTAGATAAAATTAGTTATCTACTAATGTTTTAACCTATTTTAGCCACCCATTTTTTGCAATTAAGTCACACAATTTAACACCATCTATTCCTCCTTTTTATCCTGCATTTCATAAAATTCAAGAATATCTCAAATATCAATCTTTTTACCAATTTTAACCTTCATTCCACAATCTTCACCTTCTCCTACTTCTCTTACTTCATCTTTATTTCTATGAAGAGAAAGAATCTCTCAATTTGTAAGGATGTCATCTCCTCTATATACTCTAAATCTTAACTTATTTCTTACTTTTCATTCTTTAACAATACCTCCAACAGTCATCTCTCTTGTCTCAGTGTGGAATACTCCTAAGATTTCAAGTTTACCGATAACAACTTCTTCTTTTTCAACTTCAACCATACCTTGAAGAAGATTATTTAAGTAATCAGTAAGTTCATAGATAATATCAAAAACTTTCATCTCAATTTTTAGCGATTCTGCTTTTTTCTTAAGAAGTGCGTTCATAGAGATATTAAATCCAAGAAGAATAGCTTTTGATGCTTGAGCAAGTGAAAGATCGCTTTCTCAGAAATATCAAACATCACTATGAACAACTTTTATTGTAACATTCTTTGGCAATGAGATTCCATCAACAGCTTGTTTTAATGCCTCTAAACTTGAAGATCCATCGGCTTTAAGAATAAGTCTAAGCTCTGAAACCTTTGATTGATCTCCCGCTTTTAATTGAGATAAGAATTGTTGTAATGCTCAGTCATTAGAAGCCTTAGCTTCTTTTTCTTTAATAAATTCAATTCTAGAATGAGCTTCTTTCTCATTATCAACAACCTCAACAATTCTTCCTGGTTCAGGGAGTTCTGTAAATCATAAGATTTGTACAGGTTCTCATCAAGTCACTTTTCAAACATTCTTCCCTAACCAATTCTGCATTCTCCTAACTTTTCAGTAGGTGTTATAGGCAACGATAATATCTCCATTTTTCAATGTTCCTGTAAGTACAATAAGACTCGCAACAACTCCTTGTTTAGGATCTTTATACGCATCAACAACAACTCCAACTGCTTGTCTATCAGGATTATACTTAAGCTCAAGCATTTCTGCCTGAAGAAGAATATATTCTAGCAAAAGATCAATTCCTTGTCCTGTCTTTGATGAAACTCCAACAAAAGGTGTCTCTCCTCACCAATCTTCAGGAGTAAGTCCATGTTTTGCTATATCAGATTTGATTTCTTCAATATTATGTCATGGTTTATCAATCTTTGTAACAGCAATAATGATAGGTACTCATGCAGATTTAGCATGATTGATAGATTCAATAGTCTGAGGCATCACACTATCATCAGCTGCAACAACAATAACCGCAATATTCGTTAATTTAGCACCTCTAGCTCTTAATGATGTAAATAGCTCGTGTCCTGGAGTATCGATAAAGGTAATCTGTTTATTATTATATGTTACCATTGAAGCTCAGATAGACTGAGTAATTCCTCAAGCCTCACCTCAAGCAACACTAGTTTTTCTAAGGTAATCTAGTAGTGAAGTCTTTCCATGATCAACATGCCCCATAACCGTTACAATAGGAGCTCTTTCAATCTGTTTTTCAGCTTCTTTATCGATATCAAGAATCTTTTGTAAATCTCATTCCATAAAGCTCTGAACATCAAGTGTAGCTTCTTTCTTCTTAAGAGTTACTCCTAAATCATCAGCAATTAATGAAGCAGTATCAAAATCAAGATTTGCATTCAAACTTGTCATAATTCCGTTTCAAATAAGTTTTTTCATTACCTCAGGAAGCGGTACTCATATTTTCTCAGAAAACTCTTTAACAGTAATATGTTCATCGATTGTTACTTCAGTCTTCTTTACCAAGTGATCAGATGTTGTGGCTTCTTTATGTACTTTTGCTGCTGGTACTGGTTTTGGAGCAGTTTCTTTTTCAACTCTTTTATCAACTTTTTTAAATGGCTTTCATTTCTTCTTATTCTCATTATTTTGATTTTGTTGTTTCGCTGCCAAATGATCAGCAAAAAATTCTAATCCACTTTCTTTCTGTTGTGGTTTTTCTTTTGGCTTATAAGTGCTTTGTTCTATAGAAATATTTCATCAAGCTTTTTGCCTGTTTTTGAACTCCTTTTTATCATTATGAAAGTCTCCTTTCTCTTTCTTTTTAGGCTCAGCTCTTGCAATAACTCTTGCATTCGGAGCAGAATAGGAAATATCTTCTTCTACTTCTTTTTTTCAAGGGATCTCGATATTATGAAGTTGAAGCTCGTCTTCCTCATCTTCGTCATGTGATGCTACTTCTTGTTTTCAAAATCCTAATCCTGAAAGAAATCATCCTCAAAATCAAAGTTCTCCTGATTTTAGGAATTTTCAATCATCATTCTTTTTAGGAGCAACTTCAGCCTTTTTTGTATCTTTTTTAGGAAGCTGTTCTACAACATATTTAATTTTTTCTAGATTGGCATCAGAAACAGTGGCAACTTTAGAGCTAAGTTTTTTTCACATAACTTTTTCATACACTTTAGCAAACGTTGCTTCATCAACATGTAAATCATTAATAGCATCAGTAATACGAGGCATAGACGAATTCAATTAATATTAAAAGAAGTTTATTAAAAATACGAATTATACATTAAGGAATTTGAATACATTTACAAGAGAAAATAAAGAAAGACTACGATTTTATAAGGAAAAACAAAAAATCTAGAATCTATCTTTTATATTTTAAAGAAATTATGATAAAATTTAATCAATAGGGACAACTCTAATTTGTGGTTGACGAATACCATTATAGAGTCTTACTCCAATGATAATAATATAATCTCATTTTTTGATAAGTTTCTCTTCTTTAAGAACATCAATGGCCATTTCTTGATCTTCAGACATATGCTTTGAGAATTTTCTTACCTTATTAGAAAATACTCAAAAACTAATTCCTGTAGAGTAGAGCGTAGTATCATCCTCAGTAAAAGAAACAACAGGAATATTAGGTTTAAGCGCTGATAAATATCTCGCCAAGTTTCAAGAATAAGAGAACGCAACAACAGCTTTAGCATGAATCTCATCAGCAAGCATTAAAGCATAACGAGAGAGTGCTTTCTTTAAAACCTCAGCTTCATTAGTTGTTTGAATATCAAAATCTTTATGTTTATTAATAGTCGTTTTTTCTGCTTCAGAAATAATCTTTTCCATATATTGAACCGCTTTAATAGGATATTTTCAAACAGCCGTTTCATCAGAAAGCATAACTGCATCAGCTCTCATTATCACAGAATTATAAACATCACTTACTTCTGCTCTTGTAGGGAATGGGTTTGAAACCATACTTTTCATAAGTTCTGTTGCAATAATCACTGGCTTTCCATAACGAAAACACATATCAAGAATCTTTTTCTGATAAACAGGTAACTCATGAATAGGCATTTCTATTCAAAGATCTCATCTCGCAACCATTATACCATCAGAAAATTTTACAATATCCTCAAGATTATCTAGTGCTTCTTTGTTTTCTATTTTAGAGATAATCTTTATATGTTCTCATCCATTTTTATCTAAAAAATGTCTAATTTCTTTTACATTCTCTCAGCTTCTAATAAATGATGCTGCAACATAAGAAATTCCCATCTTGATTCAAAAAAGGATATCTGTTTTATCCTTCTCAATCATGGCAGGGAGCGATACTTTCACTCAAGGAAGATTAATATGTCTTTTAGATCAAATCTCAGCATCATTCAATGCTTTGAGAACTAAATGATCTTTCTTCTTTTCTTTTACTTCAACAAGTAATAATCCTGAATCAATGATGATTTCATTTCAAACCGCAACATCTTTAAGAATTCAAGGATAATCACAAAAGATATCAGAATTTTCAGTTAATTTACTCTCATCAATAAAAAGCCTAAAACATTGATTCCTTTTTACTTCTAATGCTTCTTTTCTAACTCCCGTTCTAATATCAGGACCTTTAGTATCTAATAGTGTACTTAATTGAGTAATTCATTCTTTATTTGTTTTATTGATACTCTCTAATAAATTTTTAGAACTTTCAGGTGTTGCATGGGTAAAATTAATCCTAATAACATCAACTCATGCATTATACAGTTGAATTACTCTTTCAATTGAACAATCATCTTTTACCGTAGCAATAATTTTTGTTAGTTGGGTTTGCATCGAAGTAATCTAGAAGTTAAATTTTGTTTTTGTAGAAGAAGTGTTATGTTGACCTAAATTTAATGAATTTACGCATTTGAATTCTTTTTGATGGCAGCAAGCTCTAAGAAATCACTCCATCTTCTTTTTCAATAATTTGTTAATTGGACTTGTTCATGTCCTTTTCAAGCAAGAAGTACAATATCTCAAGGCTTTGCTATTTCACTAGCAAATTTTATAGCATAATGTCTTTCAGGAATGATATACGATTCTCTTCAAGGAGCTAAAAATCTTTCTTGGATAGGTTTGCTGAGTTCATTAAGAATGCTAAGTCTATTCTCAGTTCCTGGATCATCATCCGTACAAATCGTAATATCAGAATATTTCCAAGCCAAATCTCCCATAATAGGTCTTTTTTCTGTATCCCTGTTTCCAGGAACTCCAAAGACAGTAATGAGTCTATGTTCTCATTTTTGTCCATCCAAGAAGCTTAATGTTTTTTCTAAAGCATCTGGAGTATGAGCAAAATCTACAAAATAAGTTGCTCAATTAATCTCTTGTTTTTGTAATCTACCATCAACTCCTTGAAAAGCTTCAACAGATGGTAGGATAGTATTAATATCGAGTCCCATTTCTATTGCTACAGCAATAGCTGCAAGAATATTACTTACATTATATGAACCTAAAAGATGAGTCTTGGCACTGTATAATTTTCATAAATATGAGAAAGTAAATTCAGTATGATCAAGATGTTCTATAATTTGTGTAGCTTTTAAAATAGATGATGCCGAAATTGAATAATTAATTTTTTTATCTAATGGCATTTCTTCAAACCATCTTCTCCCTTGATTATCATCTGATGGGAATACTCCTATTTTTGTTTGTTTAGAATTAGATAAAACGTTCTTAAATAGTTTCTTTTTTGCTACAGAATATTTTTCCATAGTTTGATGATAATCGAGATGATCATGTGTAATATTTGTTAACACTGCTACATCAAACTCAAGCCCCTCAAATCTATGTTGATCTAATCCTTGAGATGAAGCTTCTAAAACAGCAATTTTACATCATTCATATTTACTAGCGGAAAGAAGTGCTTGAAGATCAAAAACATCCAAAGAAGTCATTTTTTTAGGATTTGGTTTTCTCTTTGATCATACTCTGATATCTGCTGTACTAATTGAAATGGTAGGAGCTACATTATCATTAAGAATCTTTTGGATAAGGTTTACAGTAGTTGTCTTTCAGTTTGTTCCTGTCACTCCGATAACAAAGAACCCATTTCATGGTGTTCAATATAATGAATTAGCAATATTTCATTCAGCTTTTTTAAAAAGATGATAGAATACAGAGTCTTTAAATACAGGGTAAATCTTATCATACATTAATATTTTCTTCAATAATTCTTTCATAGAAAAACCTTATGAGAGTTAAAAATAATTATTTTTATCAGTATAAAGTATAAAGAACTTTCTTAATTTTACAATAATTTCTTTATATTTTAAATATCGATGGACATACAATTCAGATTAATTGCTATAAAAAAGAGGACTAGAGGAAGCAGTGGCTTGATATCTTGAAGAAAAGAAGTTTAAAGATGAAAATGTATAGCAAGCAGTATTAGTAACATGAGAGTTGTTAATGTCTTTAAAACATACATATTCTAACTATATTGGAAATACGAAAGATTTTCTTAATAATTTTAGTAATATTTTATCTAAGTAATTAATTAGTATATAAGTGATTTCTACTTAAAAATTTTTAATTAAAATACATTTTATAAGATTAATAAAGTTAGAACAAAAGATCTCAGAAAATAACGTAAAAACTTACATTTTAACTTCTTTTAGATTGTAGTATTAGCGGATGATAAAAATATCATCAAGCAGGAAATCACAGTAAAATATGATAGAATCGTTGTAGGAGAGAAGAGTAATCTTTTTCCCTCTTTAGTATAAGGAATATCTTTCCCTTAAAAATATTTTCTTATTAAAATCTATTTTCTTATCAAAATCTATTTGCTAATATGCCATAAATTATGAAAGAAACATCTCCAGTTCTTTTGTTTTGTTAAGTTGAGTGAGCCGATTTCCATATTCCTTTTCTTTTAGCTAATTCAGAAACTGAAAAATAGAATTTGTTTACATCTCTTTAAGGAGATTATTGAAAATAATTAAAATGTCAACTCCATAAAGTTTATAGAGGGGGATGATTTTTTCTAAAAAAATAAATTTTGTTTAAAATTAGAGTTGAGGAATATTTAAAAAACTAAGACTTCATGAAAAAGTTTACAAGTATTTTATCAGCACTAGTATTTTTGTTAACAGAATTAGTAAGTCCAGTTACTTATGCTGTTTCAGAATACTCAGAAATCTGAGGGGGGGGGGAAGACTTAAATAGTTCTTCCTCAGCTGTTGTTTATGTAGAAACTTCAGATGATACGTGAAGTCAAGATGAAGAAGAAAGTAAAACTAATGAAGTAAAGAACTGATTAAATACAGAAGAAATAACATGAAAAGCAATACGTAATTGAATTGTTGTAAGCGTAGTAGCACCTATAGCCTCATTTCCTGAATGAACAAAATTAGTTATTAAACCAATAAAAACTCAGAGTTGAATAAAAAAAGTACAAGAAACTTTAGCAGAAGAAATCTATGAGATAGAAGAAGATACTACAATGGTAGCTTTTGATATCTCTTTTTTAGATCCAAAAAGTTGAGAAGAACTTCAGCCAGTAGAATGAAAAACAGTACAAGTAACGTTTAATTATGCGAACAATAGTGAATTTAAAGAGGCAGAAAAAGAAAATAATGTAGAATTATCAGTTTTTCGTATTAATGATAAAGATAAAGAATGAAATAAACTAGAAGAGTGAGAGGAAACTGTAGAAAAAATACGAATAAACAGTGAAGAGACAAAAAAAGAAGACAACGCTTTAGTCGTAGATGCAGAACACTTTTCAACATATGTTGTAGTTACTTCTCCACTATTAACAGCAACCTTGGTGTGAAACTGATGAACAGCAATGAATAATTTCTCATATTGAACAATAAGAGTATGAGATTATATCATAATGGATAGAAACCTATGAGCAACAGTACAATGAACTTCAACTAGTTCATATTGATACCATTACCAGTGGTGAAACAACTATTGATTTTCGCCTGATAAAACACCAACAGCATCTTCATTAAGAGAGGAGCGAAATGACGGTTATTCTAGTTGAACATTCATAATGGATTATTCATGGATGTATAATGGATCTTCTTTTGATCGTCGGAATAATTGACCATGTCCTAGTTGATGGCATGTGCCAACAATGGATGAATGGGATTCTATTGAGGATACGAGTTGATTGGTGGCAACTGAATATAAATCGCATTTATATCTGCCTACTGCTGGTTTCCGTTCTTATGATGATGCTACAGTCCTGATTGATCAGAGTATCAAAGGCTATTACTGGGCTAGTGATACTATTTATAAAGGTCATGCCTATAACTTATTATTCGATGCGTCTACAGTCTATCCTACGAATGCTAGACCCAGAGGGTATGGGTTCTCTGTTCGTTGTTTCAAGGATTCCTCATCTTGGACTGTAACCTTTAACTGAAACTGATGAACTGCGACCACTTCAACTGTTGATATAGAAGATTGATTAACTCTAAATCTTTCAAATTATAGTGCAACAAGGAATGGATATACTTTTGTATGATGGAATACTTCATCAACAGCAACAACAACAATGTCGAATAATCCTATTGTACAGAGAGATTTGACATTATATGCTGTACGGAAAGATACAACAAAACCAACAGTAACATTAACAAGTACAGCAACATTAAAGAGCGCAACGCAAACAGCAACATTAAAATGTACAGATGGAGTGGGAGTAACAGCATATTAT
>JAFTEM010000027.1 GCA_017453665.1 bacterium
TGGTTTTTTTGGTAAGTGATAGAGTAAATGACAGAGTAAATGACAGAGTAAATGACAGAGTAAATGACAGAGTAAATGACAGAGTAAATGACAGAGTAAATGACAGAGTAAATGACAGAGTAAATGACAGAGTAAATGACAGAGTAAATGAATAATAATATTAAAACGGCCGTTAAGAAGCTGGAAAATTTCTCATTAAGGACTTGATTTTTTATATGTTAATCATATTATAGGGTTAGTTTTATTGATTTTTCCTTAACTATGAATAGCTATCCTCCGTATACATTGAGTAATAGTATGGTTAATAAAATAACTTTAATAGTACAAAAAATTGAGAAAATTCATTATTATACACATTTAGATAGATTTCCTCAATTAAGAAGAGAAAATAGGATAAACTCTATTTATTCATCTTTGGCAATTGAGGGTAATTCACTTTCTTATAATGATGTAAAGAGAGTTATTGAATGATGAACGGTTCTTTGAAAACAAAAAGATATTCAAGAAGTTAAAAATGCATATAAAGCTTATGAAATGTTAGAAAAGATAAATCCTTTTTCTATTGATGATTTAAAAAAGGTTCATGAGGTCATGACTTTTCTTACGGTAGATGATAATTGAAATTATAGGAATCATTGAGAGTGAGTTTTTGAATGAGAAAAAGTTATCTTTATGGCACCTCCGCATGCGTTAGTTCCGCAGTTAATGCAACAGTTATTTGATTGGATTTCTTCTGCTTGGAAAGATGTTAATCCTCTTATTATTTCATCAGTATTTCATTATGAATTTGTTTTTATTCATCCGTTTTCTGATTGAAATGGAAGAATGGCGAGGTATTGGCATACATTATTATTATCGAAATGGGAAGATATTTTCACATATCTTCCAATAGAAACAATGATTAAGCATCATCAAGCAGATTATTATGAAGCAATTCATGTGTGTAATCAAAGATGAAATTCAGATGAATTTATAGAGTTTATGCTTAATATTATTGATGAGGAGTTAGAAAAAGTAATTGTTAATTGACCAAATATGGATAATAATAGTTTAGAAGCTGGTAATCTAACAAAAAATGAACAAGTAGTATTAAATTTTATTATGAAAAATTGACCTTCTTCAGCAAAAGATGTTATTGAATGATCTCTTTTGTCTGATAGTACAGTAAGAAGAGTACTAAGAAGGCTTGTTGATAAAAAATTGCTGATTTCGACAGCAGTAAAAGAAAATGATCCAACTACTAAATATCGTATTGCTAGTTAAATTTTTGTTTTTTGCATGAAGGTGCTAAATATTAGCACCTTCGGGAATTCCTTCTGGGAGATTGAGAAAGATTCTTAGTTTGATGCTTGTTACTTGAAGTGCACCAGCTTCAGAGACTTGTATTGAGAAATATTCTTCCCAATCTTTTGATGACTTTTCTCTTATGACTTCATATCTTCTGTTAATAAAGATAGTGAAATCTCCTCCTTGAACGTAGAGGTAGCCATTAGGACAATCAGTCCCTGGCCATTGTGCTGGAGTAAGTTTGAGTGTAAGATATTTTTCTTCATCATCTACTTTACCCCAAAATCTGAATAAGAATTCTTTTTGTTTCATAATAGTGGTTATTTGGGTTTTGTTTGTGAATGTTGTTATAATATGGTTTGGAGTAATAAAATCAAAGTAAAATTAAGGGGTTTCTCTTTTTTTGTCCTTCATTATAGAGAACAATATGGCTTCATCTTATATGATCAACTTTTCGTTAATTACTCTCTAAGAACTTTATTTAATTCTTAGGCGTAAACGAGGTCATCAATAAAAATATTAGAAATAAATGTACTTTGCTTTTTTGCTGGCAAACTTTCTTGAGTTTTATGCTTATCTAAAGAATTAAGATATGCTAAAATTGCCTCTTTTGTCATTTTCTGAGCGTCTTCTATATCTGTTCAATAACTGATACATCCAGGTAATTCAACAACTTGTGTTGTGTATCCTCAATCTTCTTTTTTTGTATATACAACAAACAGTATAGTTCATTTCATCTTTTTTGTGAATTAAATTAAGAAAATATTAAATCTATTCAATTATTTATTCTAGAGATTTGTTAAAAATTGTAATGGCTAAATAGAAATGCGACAAAGAAAGCAAAAATAGAAATGCGACAAAATGTTTACAAAAGCTTAACATTTTCGAGACAAGTATTACCATCTTATAACCTTATATCTCACTTGATTGTTTCTTTAACTATAATTTTTCTACTACTTAATATCAAGTTCTTCTCTAATTGAAACTCCTTTCAGTAGTATGTTAAAGTTCAATCTCTTCTCCATATTCTTGTTTCTTCTTTTGCAAAGAACCAATAGAAATTATCTTTTTCGTTCTTTGTTATTTTTACATGGGCATTTCATTCACACTTTGGAGGTACTCAAAACTTTGTATTATGCCATGGAATATAAACTTCTTCAAGAAACTTATTTCATTCCTCAATTGTTTTTATTCAGGCCAATCTCATCTTCTTAATTAATCTATCTTGTAGAGTTCTATTTCCTCTTTCAACTCTTCACTTTCATTCTGGATGATTTGCATATATCACTTCTATTCATAGTTTACTCATTCATACCTGAAATCTTGTTCTATATTCTTTGTTTCGGAGGTCCGAAGGGTAATTAACTTTATAAGTAGCATGCTTATCTAGATATATTGCACTTGGTTTTCAAAACTTATCAAAATATGTTTTCCAAAAACTTATTACATCTTCTAAACGTTCTCGTTCAGAAAATTTAGCATATATTTTACTCGTTGCATCATCTATGGCAACTAATAAACATCGTTTCTCTCAATTCTCTAACCAATCATGATAGCTTCAATCAAATTGGATAAGATCTCAATAACTAGGTCTTCTTTCTCTTTTTTGATGTTTAATTTTTTTCCTTGATTCATGGGCTATCCAAATTCATTCTTTAATCATTATTTGTCTTAATGTTTTTTTGCAAATATCAATTGAGAATTCCTCATCAAGATAATCCTTAAGTGCTGTAGGTCAAAAGTCTCTTAATTTATCATTTTTTCTGATGATTGTTTTAATATCAGCATATTTTGTGTTGTCTCATTGATGATTGGAAGGTTTTCACTTTAGACCATGTAATAATCATGGCGGTCATTTGTGTTTATAGCGATCAACCATTCTATAGATGGTAGATCTATCACGGTTAAATAGTGAAATCATTTCATCTATACTAATTTTCTTATTAATAAACTTTTCAATAATGCGAGTTTTCTGCGACATTTGTTCTAAATCATAATCATTATAAATAACCATTTTTGTATAGATAAAGAATAAAATTCTTTATCTATTATAGTCGCATTTCTATTTTTGTCCTACTGTCGCATTTTAAATTGGCTGTAACAGAACTTATATGAAAAGCTTGATTTTAAATTCATTCTCTATAAGATGATATCGGAATTGAATCTATATCGAAAAGGTAGCTTTTAGAGCTCGGCCTTCCAACCTTGGGTTGGATAGATGTGGATTTTTTTATTTTTAGTCCGTTTTTTCTATGGAATCTTTCTTATAATTTAGTATAGTATGTATGATGTTTAGTTTCCTATATTCTTTTTTATGTATTTTGCAGTCTTATGAAAAAATAAAGAACTTAGTCTAAAAGAACTAGACTATGTTTCTCCTAAGAATCTTCATTTTTCAGCGAATCAACAGGTTATACTTTTTGATGATGCGAATGAGGAGAAATTATCAGATTTAGCATGACTTGTAAAATGGTGAAAAGTTATCGAGTGAGATCTTTCAGAGTTTTTTGCTCGTAATGAGAAAAAGATGATAGGGGTTGCTGATAAACAAGTATGAATTAACTTAAAAAAAACTTATGATTTAAAAAGGTTTAAACAAGTAGATCTTTTTCATACGGATTTAGAAATTAAGAAAAAAGGGATAGAGCTTATTAAAATATGAAAGGAATGGGGAGAGGTCTTAGGATATCAAAATATTAAACTTTATGAAGTTGTTGATTTTGAGAAACCTTGACGTAGTATGCAAATGGGAATGATGCCTGCTAAATTAACACATACTTTAATTAATATTTGATTATCAATAGATAAAGAGCAGACGTTAATTTATGATCCTTTTGTTTGAAGTTGAACTACAGGTTTTTTGGCGAATTATTTTTGATATGATTTTTTAGGTTCAGACTTAAAATTAACTTTTGCGAATAAAAATTATCCATGGTGGCTTAATTCAAGATGGGCAACTCCTAGTAAGGAATTTAAATTCTTTGTTCATGATGCTACGAAAGAATTTGAGAGTTCAGATTTTTTGTTTGCTTGAAGGACACCGTTAGTCATCACAGAAGGTTGGCTTTGACCTATTATTAAATCTTGAACTACAGAAGATCAGGTTAAGGAATATCAAAGATGGGTAAAAAATGTCTATTTGCCTTGGATAGAAAGAATGGCTACAGCGTTTGAAAAAAAACCTGTTATGGTTTTTACTATCCCTTGGTATTTGTGATATGAGAATCTTTTAGAACATCAGATTATTGAAATTTGTGAGAAGGTTTGATTTGAATATTCTTCTTTACAAGAAATGTATAAAAGAGATCAACACAAAGTTGCTAGAAAGGTTATTATTCTGCAATAAGATTTTTTATATGCTATTAAATAGAGAATGGTTTTATGAGGACTTTTAGCTTTGCAGGTTATCTTGTTCTTGGTATTTCAGTTATGGCTTATTAATCGATGAGGAATGTTTTTAGTTCTTTTAGGAGGAACTTTCCTCATCTCTTTTGTGATAGTTTTTTGTTATCATTCTTGGATTAGATATTTTTATCCTATTTTTGTGTTGGCTATTTGGGTGTTAATGCTTTTTTGTATCCAGGCTTTAGGTGGTTGTGGTGATGATATGATGTGTAATGCTTGGTTTGAATTAAAAGATTATGTTGTTGTGTTTTCTTGAGTAGGATGTGCTTGTTGATGTATTGGGTTAGCAGTAAAAGAAATATTTAGAAAGGGAAAATAGTTACTAGTTTTTAATCTCTTATTTGTATTGATTATGAAAAGAGGAGGATTGTTTAGTTTATTGTTTTGTTGTGTAATACTTTCTTGATGTCTTGATGAATGAGTGGTAATAAATAATGAAGCGGATAATTTTACAGGAGATGTTGAAGTTATTGATTCTTTAGAAGAA
>JAFTEM010000004.1 GCA_017453665.1 bacterium
AGAAGAATTCTCTGATATAGAAATAAGATATCAACATATTATTAAAACAGTTTTGCCTTATATACAAACAATATTACAATTATGTTTAAAAAATCCTAATGTAAGTGCTGAAGTAAAAGGAGAAATTTTGATGTTGAGGAAAAGTTTGTAAATATTAATCAATTTTATTTTCTTCTAAAAATTTATTGTACATTGTTAAATGCCCCTCTGAATTACTTCTAATAAATTTCAATTTCCAAGAAAGCTTAGAAAAGGGAATTTTCATTAGATTATTAAAAGTATCTTTATTATATGACATGTTAAAAAATGTAGCCAAATCATACAACCTATCATTTTTAATATCAATACCATCAATTTCCCTTCTGCAATCTAGAAAATTTCTATATGCTATATAGATTGTATAATCTATTAAAAAATAATTAATCAAATATTGATAATCCTTGTGATACTGCATAAAAAAATCATAAACAAAATTAAATAATCTACTATTTGATTGTCATCAAATAAAAAATCAACACCGTCTCTCAAATCATCAGTATTCTTCGACTATTTTTTTTGAATAATTTGAATTCACCGACTTCCCTTCAAAATTAAAAAAAACATTACTATTAATAAACATTGTAGCATCCACCCAAATACCCCCATATTGTTTTAACAAAGCCATCCTTATTATATCAGACAAATGAGTAATACTAATCTTATGTTCATAAACTTTTTTAATGATAAAAGCTGGTAATGTAACATATTTTTCATAATTATCCTTATCTAACAAAACAATTTCATATCAACAATTATGTTTTTTTACACTATTAATACAAAGTCTTACTAATTCAGGAGCATTATCTATTCATTGCCACCATAAAACCCAAATATTTTTACAATCTCTTTTTGCTGGGATATCCTTTAGTTTATAATCTGCCAAAAATCAAGCATATTTGTTTTCAAGAAAATTAATACTCAATTCCAACCTACGTCTCTTTATTGTTTTTCAAATCTGTTTTGGAAATATCAACGCAAAATCTCACCAAAAATTATAATGAGCTATCTTTAATCAAAAGCAAAATGAATCATATAAAAATTTCGAAATTTTATGGAGTAAAATTCTTCAAATTTGGACAAATCACATCATACCCAACCTATTCTTTATAATAATAAGTTTCTTCATTTTTGATTATAAATTAAAAATTTTAATAAAAACAATTTTTATTATCCTATTTAATATTATAAAAAAGTATCTCGGATATTTTAAAAGAACCATAATATAAGTATACACAATTCACTTCTCTCACCATTTAATTTTATTTTTATGATAAGATATAACATACTGTATATCTTGTTGAGGAAATCTTTCCTGAAGTGCTGTAAAAAACCTTAAATTATGTTGAAAATGTTCTGATAGAGAATATTCCTTTGTTTTTTGAGATAATGATCAATGTCAAATTCTATAAAATCAGAGCTTTTGGCATATAAACTGGATTTTTTCATCATGTAAAGAAAACACTAATACAGTCCACCAGTCTTGAAACAAACCAATTCAAACAGGAAATGGTATAAGAATATCTATAAATTCAGCCCTAAACATTATTTCTGTAGATGTTATATGGTTCCACAAAGACAATTCTGAAAATTTATTTGACCAGATATCTCAATAAACCATAGATTTTGTCCTAAAATTATCATTTTGATTAATAACAACTAAATCATGATAAGATAACGCACAATCTTTATGTGAACTCATAAAATTAACCTGGCACAAAAGTTTATTTCTCGTCCAAATATCATCAGCATCACAAAATGCAATATAATCTCCAGTTGAAAAATATTTTTTTACTTCATACAATCAAACATTTATTGCAGAATTTACTCATCAGTTTTCTTTTTTTATTATAGAGACTTTTGAATGTAGCCCATACACATCTACAAAATTTTGCGCAACTTCAAATGAATTATCCGTAGATCAATCATCTATTATAAATAAAAACCAATTTTCATATTCCTGGTAATATATAGACATTAACTGTTCCAAAAAAAATTTTCCTCAATTATACACAGGAAGCACTATATAAACACATTTTTTTGAACACTCCATATTTATTAAATTTTTCTAAAACACTCATTACCTAACAATTTATATGGGAATCTTTCTAGACCATCAATAAAGCTCTCGACCTTCATTTTTTGCAACAAAGGATAAACAACCTTCCTCAAGCACTCCCAACAAACAACTCACAATCCATAAAATTTTCCATGCAATTCAAATATTGTTTCAAAATTCTTCCTATTAAACTTAAACCACTTATAACTATAATTCTCAGCTCACCTTTTAATTCTATGTACTGTTAATGTCTCATCTATATTCCTTATCAAATTCTTTCATTTACAAAGTACTTTCTTCTGAAAATAAGCATCTCACATATACACCCTATCTTCTACATAACGATATCATTCATTTCTAAACATCAATGATGGATGAATAGTGTAGTAGTTTTCTTTACATAAGTAGTATTCAAATCACTTATCATCTCATTCATACCACATCAAAGTCTTCGTTCAACAGCCAACATACTTTACATTCTCTTCTAAAAACCTCACTTGTTTCTCCAATTTCTCTGGTTTCCATAAATCATCATGATCTTGTATAGCAATATATTTCCCTTTAGCATGTTCTAACAAAAAATTCAATCATCTATATGGTCATAACTTCCTACCTGAATCTATAATTCTAATCCTCTTATCTCCTATAGCTTTAATCAACTCAATAGTCCTATCTTCAGATTGATCATCATGAATCAAAATCTCAAAATGAGTATATGTCTGATTTAAACAAGATCTCAATGTCTCTTGTATCGTTTTTTCTGCATTATATGTGCATATTAGGACAGAAACTAGTGGATTACCCATTCATAAGACCTAGAATATAAAGTAAACCACAGTTACCACAAAAAAACAAATGCAACTTATAATCAATCGGTCGCCAAACCATTATATCAAACCCCTCTAATTGAGTTTTTGATTAACTACAAGTTGCATTTCTTTTTTGGCGACCACTAACCGTCTTTTTTTCTTTTAATTAAAAAAGGCGATTAACACTGTAGTCGCCAAACTATAAATACTCTTCCCGTGTAGAAAAACGTATCGAGCAGTATTAACCGCCTTTATACCCACACGAAAAGAAGTCGCATTGAGAAAAACATTTATAATTTGGCACATTCAATATACAAAAAAGATAACAGAAATAAAGACATTTTCATAAGATTTTCCAAAAGTTTTAGCTGTAGCTAAAACTTGCAAAAGAAAAGAAAATAATAAATTAAAAAAAGCATGATATCCAAATATCATAGATACCATGCCAACAAATTTTCTTTACATTATACACCCCTTACATCAACATTTTAACAATCTTATCCAACACAACCAAACTATTTTTCATAGCAAAATCCAAATTATTCTCATGCGCAGTAATCGCATCAGCATCAGCTCAATCAGATACCGCTTTAATAGTAAACATCTTATCTTCTAACCCATATTCACGAGCAACACTAGCAATCGCAAAAGCCTCCATATCAGCAACATCTCATCAAGTAACTCTTCTCAACTCCTCAGCTCTTTCTTTATCATCAATAAAAGCATCTCAGGTAGCACAAACACCTCCTTTATGGAATCAAAAATCTATTCAAAAAATCTCAATCTCATCTCCTCAATTTACATAAAGAGGCTTTTTAATGTAATCCAAATGTTCTCCTCCAAAAGGAAGATACATATCATGTTGCAAAATCTCTTTTATCAAAAACACATCTCAAATAGCCACTTCATTTCCTCTAAGATTTCCAGCAATTCAAATATTAACAAGATAATCAACCCCATACTTCTCTATCAACCCAGCCGTTCAAAAACTAGCTTGAATTTTTCAAATTCCTGTTAAAACAAGTACAATATTCTCTCATTCATAAAAAGTAAGATGACCTAACCTCTCTTTCTCCTCCAAATCATATGCAGCAATAATATGTTCTGCTTCCTCATCCATAGCAGTAATAATACCTATTTTTTTCATAATAATCTCTTATTATTCAATAAAATGTTTAAAATCCTCAAAACTATCAAATGACTGATAAACTGAAGCAAATCTTACATACACAACAGGATCAATACTTTTCAATCCTTCCAAAATATCATCCCCTATCTTCTTACTAGACACTTCATGTCATTCAGCTTGCCACTCAATTTCTAAATTATTAATAAGATTATCAACAACATCAGGAGAATATGGTCTCTTAGCAAAAGCCAATAAAACCGCTTTTCTTAATTTAGCTCTATCATATAATTCCTTTTTCCCATCTTTCTTAACGACAACTAGTTCTGTTAATCCTATCCTTTCAAACGTAGAAAATCTATGAGCACATCTCTCACATTCCCTTCTTCTTTTTATAATCGTACCATCTTCTATAATCCTAGAATCAACAACCTTAGAATCCATATTTTTACATTTAGGACACTTCATAACATCGTATAATAATTAAAATATTGATTGTTCTTGAATTTTAACCTCTCAAACCTCTGGTATTGTATTATTTGACTTTTTTATAAAATCATCAAGCGTAAACTCAAACGACTCATCATCAATAAAAATCTTCTTATAATGTAAAAAATAGAACATAACAAGCGCCGTCATTCTTACATCGTTCTTACAATATTTCTTAAACTCATCCAAAAAAGATTCATCTCAAGTCTTCAAATATTCATTCCAAAGTACCTCTCCTTCTGCTCAAGAAGAAAGTGTCTTTTGAACTCAAACAAGCGACTCAGATAACTTATTCAAACCTATCCTTTTTTTAGTTAGCTTCTGAAAAAACAAATAAAGATCAATACTCTTATTATTAAGAATCTCAATCTCTTTATCTCAATATCAAGCATTCCAAGCAGATACCGGATTATCAAACCATATTTGGTTAAATCAAACAATATATCCATCAAATGCAAGCATTTCATCAACAAAATCTTTCAAATTTTCTCTCATAATAGCGCGATAATCCATCTTTTCTCCATTAGGATACATCGCATATGCTAATAAAAATTCAGCCGCTTTTAAATCATCAGTCACAGTAGTTTCTATATCATATACAATATAAGGTTTCCCATTAATTGTAGAATATTTTCATGATTTAAATTCATCCATAAGTATCTGTTCAATCGTCTTTTGTCCAACCATTCTCTCTTTTTTAGAAACATATTTAATAATAAGCGATTGAATTACAGACTTCTGATCAAAAGGCACTACAACCTCAATTTTATCAATCTCATCAGCTAGATGAAGATTGTTATCTTTTTTATATAATCTAAAACAGATGTCTCCACGAGAAAAGTAGAAGACATCGTTTCAATCATGAAAGCAAAGCTTAAAAAAATCGTTTGCTCACTGACACCTTTCCCTTTTAATAAGTGCATAAAGGTGCGGTATAAAATCATTTTGGATTGTTGTTAAGTCCTTTATCGAGAATCTCTTGTACATGCCTTATTTTTATGATAAACCTGGAATAGTTGGCATACCTGCTCAGTTACCTCCTCACATCATTGCAGCAAGATTACTAGGATCAAATCCTAATACCTCCTTCGTTTTTTCGGCAGCAACTTCTTGAGCTTTGTTTTGAGCTTTTTGAAAAGCCTTTACTACAAGTTCTTCTAGTTCCTCTTTCTTAGAAGGATCTAAAAGTGCTTTATCATTAATTTTAAAATCTCTAATTTTCATTTCTCCTGTCATATCAATAACAATACTACTAGCCTTCTCTCCATTTTCATCAGTAAATTCTCATTCCTTAGCTCTAATAACAAGATTCTTTAACGCTTTTTGGAGTTCCTTGTATTTATCATACATTTTTTTCAACTCTCACATTTTTCATAATCATCCTAAATCCATTTTCCAATACAAAAAAGAATATAAAAAGTATTACTTTATCATTAACAAAGAGAAAAATCTTACGCTTTTTCTACTCCTAAATAATGAATTACTAAGAAAACGATAATCGCAGTTAACAAGAAATCAATTAATCTAGCAAGAGCCTTTCCATATAATACTCCATGCCATGAAAGATCCTCAAGCTTTTCAATCTTAAGCTTCTTAAAGATAGGAGTAAAAAACAAAGGAGTAACTAAATCTTCAACGATACTTTTAACAAATTCTCAAACTTTTACTCAAATCAAAAGTCAGATAGCCATTCCAACAACATTATATTCTGCTAGGAACGCTGCAAAATCGTTTCGCATATCTCATATATAATAAAAATAAAAAGACTATACCTGTACTATAAGAATGTATTATTTAAATACAAGTTGGGTTGAACTTTTTTTTCTATTACGCTCCAATAAGCATTGTCATCCATAAACCTCTCTATCTTTCAAACAGAATCTTCTAAAACAGTAAAATTCTGAACTAATCAACAACTATCTTGGCGACAATTTTTTTGGAATTCATTATCAAAAACCGGAATAAGATGAGCATCATATGCTAAAGAATCCTCTCAATCTCAAAAAGCCAGATCCATATAGTCAAGGATAAACTGAATCGCCATATCATAATGCTGACTATTTGTAGGGATAACAAATCAATAAAGTCTTACAAAAGGAAGTTTCCCTTCATAAGGATAGGTCTTAGAAACTAAAACATCTTCAAACCCTTTATTATATGTAGACTTAAATCCCCAAGCAACTCAAAGAAGATTCTTCTCTAAAAGACATGAAAGAGGCTGTTCTTTACATTTTTCTGAACTTCATTGAATAGAAGCTAATAATTTCTTTTGTGTCTCTTGTGATGCTGTCGTAAAATCTACCCAATTACTAAATTCTCAAATATCATTTACCTCAATGAAATCAATAATCTGCTGTGCTGAAATAATACTATTATCCAACACCGAAGGACTATCAGAAACTCAAAAATTAAATGAAAGATATGAACGTGTTGGATTTCGATTACTAGACCCCTCAATTAATCCATCAGCACCATCTCCCAAACTAGATAATCCATACATTACAGGAAGATCAATTCCAAAAGGCAAGAACTCTTTATGATTTTCAACAAATGTTTTTAATTGAGAAATAAACAAAGGACTAATTTCTTCTTGGAAACCAATATTCTCAAGAATACTGACACCCGTTAAAAAATCGTATGGTAAAAGAAGTAAATCCGCACTAACACCACTCCATTCATTAGGTAATTCAACTTCTACTACCTCAATATCTCCTCAATGTGTTGATTTAAACCAATCAATAAGTGCATCCAAAGATGTTTTCTGATCTTTCCATACAGCAATACGAAGTGTCTCATCAAATTGAGGAACCTCATATACATCTTCTTCTATTTCTCAATCTTCATCAACACTAGCCTCCGTAGTTTCTATTTCTGATCCATCATTATCTTTATCACTACTAGTTCCCCAAGGAACAAAAAAAACAAACAAAGTACATAAAAATCAAAATATCGCCAAAAAAAGTACTTGTCTCAAATCACTTCTCATCTGTTAATTAGAAAATAATAGTAAAATTTCAAAGCGCATTATCATCCATAGTAGGTTTCTTAACCTGTAGTTTTATATTATATTTTCAAACCTTTCATTCTCATTTGATAGTGTAATATTGATCAGTTCACCTTAATCCATTAAAAGAGAATCTATACTCCAAAAATGGATATAAACTATGCTTACTCGTCGCATTGGTCCGTAATAAATTTATTAGTTCAAAGCTTAAATACGGACGTGAAACATTAGTCGAAGAAATAACACTTGTAAATCATCAAAGTGCTTTTAAAGCAGATGCCTGTGAAGAAATAACATTCAATCATGTCATATTATCTCCTTGAGCTCCCTGAATATTAAAATTATTTACTTGTTCCGAACCTCAAAACACAACAGTAGTCTTTTGATCTCACAACGTTCAATTCACCTGAGTACCAGCCAAATATCATTTATTAGTATATTGATTTATATTATATTTTCTAATAACAGAATCTCTATTCCCATTCACAGAATATGAAGTACTAGAAACGTTTGTTGATTCATTTGGGATTATAGAGAACTCCGTCTTTTGTCCCAAATTACTATACCATCATTTTAAAACCCAATCAATCATAGGCTGATATTCACTTCTTGTCTGATCTTTTTCTCAAGGACAAGAAGTACTTTTACACAAGATAGCACAATCAGTACAAGTAGAAGTAGCTTCTTTTATTCTTTTATACAAATAAGGATTCAACCTAAATTCTCATGAGACACCATTAGTAAGTTTACCCGGATTTGAAGATGACTTCACATAATAAGAAGAACTATCAATATCTCACAATGACTTATTTAAAGAGATTAACACCGTTTGATTATAATTAATCATATTATAATTCTCTGAATTTAGTCATGATTCAACTAATATAGGCTCTACATCTCAATTCTTTGCCTTAGGAATGGTTTCTGTCGTAGCATCAACCTCCCAATAAAGTGATGTAGCTCAAGAATTTCAATAAGAAAAGAGATCTCCTATCCAATAATCTCAAGTATTTCCGACATTCAAATGTGTATTCGATGATGGCTGATATTTCCATCCAGATTTTCAATTAAATCAATAGGTTTCACCATCTGTTCAATGCCCTGCATATTTCACTGCCAATGACCCCCTTTCTATAGCAGAAATTGCAGCATAATACGCAGCAGAATATTGCGCAACATTTCAATAAGAATTAGAAAACGGAATAAAACTAGAAAAAAGTGCAAACATCATTGCAACACTAATAATAATCACAACAAGCGTCAATCATAATAACATCTTTTTTCTAATTCATCATTTCTAAACTAATCAAGGTTTGGTGCTCAACACTCAGGACAATAATGATAAACTCCTAAATATTCCGTATGACATTGTTTACACTCCGTACAAAGATTCTCTCAACACCATACACACATATGATGAGTATCTTTATTCAAATATCAACAATGAGGACATTCAGTTATTGTCTGTTCTAAAGCTTCTCTCCAAACTCCTCTCTCCCATTTATACACTAAAGGACGAAATGCTAAATAAAGAGGAAGCCCTATAATAGGAGTAAGAACAACAACCAAGAATACTGAAATAAATTGATAAAATGAACTATTACTCCTAGCCATAGCATCTCTAAGCACCCATATAACACACAAAATCCAAACTATTGCTACTCCCCAAAACGTAAAAAATTCAATATCAGTATATTGATCAAAGAATGGAATATATTGTGCAACAAATCAAGCAATATCACTTCAAGTATCAAGATTCTGAACATGAAGAATAAGATCTGGAGTCGTTGGTGCTGGAGTCTCTTGAATAACATTAACAGTAGTCACTATTTCATTTGTCCCTCAAGTAATTAAATCACCTAAAGCTTCTTCTATCACTCAGCTGAGTTCCTCCATTTTTTATATTTATGAAAAAAATAAATTATCTAATAACTTTCCTTAGTACTTCTAAAGAAACTGAGAACTTTTTCAAGTCTTTCAACACAAAAGCTATCTTCGCAGGATTATCTACCTGTAATGAAAAATCAACTAATACATTTCCATCATCCGTATGCTTAATAGACATCTCAAGCAACGGCACATTAAATTGAGAGAAAACTTGAAGAAAATCTACAATCGTTAATTCACGAGGATGAAATTTAATCTTTAAATCTAAACGATAAGAATTAGAAGCCTGATCTGCCCAATGCGCTTCTAATAACGCATCATAAGAAACCGTCTTCAAAGCCTTACATCACATATTATGAATCTTAATTCCCCTCTTTGATGACTTAGCAATAATCTTTTCCCCAAGCTTTGGAGAACATTCAGGACAGAATACACAATTCAAATGCTTATCATCATCAACAATAACCATAGTAGAAGAGAGCGGATTATTAATTTCATCTTTCAATCCATTCTCTAATTCATCAGTGTCGTCAAGTACCGTTTTTTCAACAACATTCTTCAAAAGATCAGGATAAGCGTCTCTTACAATATTACCGTAAGTATCCTGCTTATCAAGTACCATCAAAATCCTCTTTTCAACTTCAAGCGGTTCTCCCAGTTTCTGAATCTTATCTTTATCAGAACGAAAAGTAGGAAGTCAAAGATCCTTCAAATAATCATTAAGCTTATCAATAGCTTCTTCCAAACGAGTTTCTCTTTCAGCCGTCTTCAAATATTTTAATAGTTGGTTCTTAGCTGATGGCGTACGTAAAAACTCTACCCAGTGCTTATTAGCCGCATACCTATTCTTAAAGGTATTGATATTAATAATATCTCCTGTTTTTAATTTATAACTAATAGGCTTAATTTGTCCATTAACAATAGCGTTCTTGAATCTAAGCCCAATAGAAGAATGGACACTAAACGCAAAATCAAGTACTGTTGACCCAACAGGGAGCTCTTTAATATCCCCTCTAGGCGTGTAAACAAAAATCGTCTTATCAAGCACCTCAATATTTAATTGAGACTTAAATTTCTCTTTCTCTGAAGTATCTTTATAATCAGCAACAATTTTTTGTAATTTCTGAATCCAAATTCCTTGTTGCTCAGAAACCACGGTTGGTGCATTACTCTCAGAATAAGCAAAATGTGCAGCAACTCAAAACTCAGCCACCTCATCCATTTCCTTAGTCCTAATCTGAATCTCAACCGGAAAACGAAACATTCCTAAAACTGTTGTATGGATACTTTTATATCCGTTAAATTTAGGAATCGCAATATAATCTTTAATCTTCTTAATAAGCGGAATATAGTACTTATGAATAACTCACAATACCATATAACAATCTCAAACACTCTCCGTAATAACTCTAAACGCTAATAAATCCATCACCGTAGAAATATCAGATTCATGATACTTCTTGGAAAGCTTTTCATAGATCCTATAGGGACTTTTGATCCTTCATTTAACTTCAAAATTCTGTACTCCTTCTTTATGAAGCATCGCTGTAAGCATCTTCATTCCTTTCTCCGTATATCTTTCACCCTCACGGAAATATTTCCTTAAATACTCAAGAATCCTATTAAATTCCTCAGGGTTCATAGCAGAAAACGACCCATTTTCCAAAAGCAGTTGAAAATGATAAAGCCCTAATCTCTTCGCAATAGGAACATAAATCTTCAAAGTCTCTTCCGCTATCTTATGTCTTTTTCTCTCTTCTGGATGAAATTGTAAGGTCTGAATATTATGAATACGATCCGCTAATTTAACAAAAATAACCCTCAAGTCTTTTGCCATAGCCAAGAAGGTTTTTTTAATCGTTTCAAGATGTCTATCTTCTCATTGATATCTTACTTTTGAGACCTTTACAAGTCCCTCACAAATTTCAGCAACTTCTTCCGAAAACTCTGCAGCAATCTCCTCACGAGTAATCGGAGTATCTTCAATCACGTCATGCATAATACAAGCCTGAATAGAGACCAAATCTGGTTTCAATTCCATCAAAAAGATAGTAGCCTTCAATGGATGGATAATATAAGGCTCTCAAGACAACCTTTTAACTCAAGCATGAGCAGCTTTAGTAAAGACATAAGCATGACGAATCTCTTCTATTTGTTCTTCAGGAAGATATTGTGATGCTTGCTCAATAATTTCATCTAGCAAAAAAGTCGGATCTTCATCAAAGGTCAGCTGATAATCGAAAAAATTATCGAGTTCTTTAATGTCCATACTATTCTGATTTTAGACTAAAGATACCCTAAAGCATAGGAATAGTTCGACTATTGTCAAGCGAATTCCTGTTGACTTATTTTAAATTTTCAGAAAAAGAAAGCATACACGAAAATCAATAACGAAAAACCAACAAAACATTTTATGAAGAGCTTTTTATTCCATCAATCATAGCTTTATAAATATTTTCAACAGAATCCTCAGCTTTCACCGTTATTAATTTTCAAATTTCTTCAAAATATTTTATCACTGGCATTGTTTCCTTCTCAAAGGTATCTAATCTCTTATTTATCACATTAAGGTCGAGATCATCAGCCCTATTCTGCTCTTTAGCTCTATTTAAAATTCTTTCAACAGCTTTCTCTCTAGATATATCAAAATAAACTCATAAATAATCTCTTTTATTCTCACATTCTTTAGCAATAAAATAATGAAGCTGAGGCATTGTCCTAGGAAATCCATCAGTTAACATATACTCATCATGTTCTAAGAGATGAAAACACATAGAAAATAAATCAAATGCCAGAGTATCAGCTAACATTTTTCCCTGAGCCATAGTATCTTTCATATACAAAGATACAGCATTTTCATTAGAACTTAAAGCTCTAAAAATCTGTCCTGGTTCAATATATTTAAAATTCTTAAATTCATCTAAAAAAATCTTAGCCTGAGTTCCTTTTCAAGAACCTTGAATTCAAAAAAATACAATATCTTTATTCATGCCAATATCAAAAAATATAAAACTAACGTCAATATAGTAAAATTAAAACCAAAAGCAAACAAACGTTCGTAGATTATTACAATATATAATAATCCGCGAACACTTCAAAAAAAATCAACAAAAAAAGCCGGAAATCAACTCCGACTCTTTTCATGAAAATATAATAATTATCTCTTTGACCAAGTAGGTGCCTTTCTCGCTTTCTTCAAACCTGGCTTTTTTCTTTCCTTAACTCTAGGATCTCTCTTTAATAATCCATGAGGTTTTAAAGTAGGTCTAAGATCAGAATTCCATTCAACCAAAGCTCTAGAGAAAGCTAATCTAATAGCATCAGATTGTCCTGCAATACCACCACCAACAATCTTAATCTCAGCATCAAATTTCTTAACAACATCATTACCTAAAGTAGTGAAAGGAAGAATTGCATTTTGATATAGATAAACATTTCCTCCAAAATAATCAGCTAACTTATATTCTTTACCACTAGCTGTTTTTACAAGGAAATTTCATGCTCCTTTAGCATATAATTTAACAGTTGCTGTTGTTTCCTTTCTTCTTCCAACTGCATTTGTATACTCTCTGTTTGCCATTATTTATAAAGGTTAATTGGTTTAAAATTATCGTATTTAGTAGTAGTTCCTTTTACTAATTTTAATCTCTTAATTCTAGCATCTCTTAATTTATTCTTTGGAAGCATACCTCTAACCGCATACCATAATGCCTTTCCAGGATTCTTTTTAAGTAATTCACCTAAAGTAATACTTTTCAAATTACCTTTATAACCACTATAGGTATAATATACTTTATCTGATAATTTCTTTCCTGTAGCAACAATGTTCTCAACATTTTCTACAATAACGAAACTTCCAGCATCCCAAAAGTCAGAATAATAAGCTCTATCTTTACCCATTAGTTTCTTAGCAACATCTACTGCTAATCTTCCAAGAGTTTTTCAAGTAGCATCAACACGATACCATCTTCTATTCTTTTCTTGATCAGTCTGTTTAACCCAGATGGTCTTATTTAAATCTTTCTTAGTAAACTCCATGATTACTCACATACGATAACTAAAATAAATGATAACTATGCCAACTTCAACATAATTTTTGGAGCAGCATCTCCAACTCTAAATCCAAGTCTATATGAAGTAGTGAATCCAGAAACTCTTTTTTCATCTCTATATTTAGCCCAAAGCGTTTCAATCACTTTTTTTCCTTCTTCTTCTCCATAGATAACAGACTTAACATATTTGATAGCTTCTCTTTTTGCTTCTTTTTCATCCTTATATTTAGCATCAAAGCTTAATAATCTTGAAAAGAATTCATCAGTGTAAGCCTTCAAAACTTTAGCTCTTTTTGGAGTAGTTGTTATCTTTCAAGCTCTAATTAAACTAGAAAGTTGCATTCTCATAAATACTCATTTACTCTTAGCTCCTGTATTTAATTCTAAGAGCTTATTTTGCTGGTGTCTCATTTTAAAACCATAATAAATAATAAATTATCCAATCAATACCTTACCAATGTTTGATAATGAAGAAGTAATCTCATCAATAGCCTTTCTACCAACTCCTTTCATAACAAGAAGTTCTGATTTCTTTTTCTTCTCCAAATCTTCAACATAAAGAATATTATTCTTAATTAATGCATTCCTTGTTCTTTCACTTAAAGGTAATGCATCAATAGGCATCGTCTTTACTGAAGAATGTTCTTCAACCGTAGTACTAGAATCTTCAGTTAAATCTTCATAATCAACTAATACTGACTTATCAATATATACATTATCGAAGATGAACAACTTAGCATAGCTTGCTAATACCTCTCCAGCAAACATAACAATTTCCTTAGGAGAGATAGCTTCATATTTAGCTTTAACCTCAAGATTTAACGCATCCTTAGTGCTTCCACTAAAGTCTTCAATAACTTCTTCAACATCGTATCTTACATAATCAACTAATGAGAAGTCATTATCGATTAACAAAAGACCAACTTCGCTACTTCAATCAGCAGCTTTATCTCTTTGTCTTAAGTAATCCAAACTATAATATCCGTAACCTTTCTCTATTCTTAATTCAATACTCAATTCAACAGAACTATCAGTTATTTCAAACAAATGTACATCACCATTTAATAATTCAATACCTGAAGGCAACTTTAAATCAGCTGCACTATATGACCCAACTCCCTTGAATCTCTGAGAAACCCATTGAAGAGAATCAACATTTTCATCCACTTTAAAGCGAAGTGTCTTAAGGTTCAACATAATAGCAATCACATTTTCCCTTACTCCACTAATTATATCGTATTCGTGTGGAACTCCCTTAATCTTTAATCCAGTAACTGCACCACCAAGATTATAAGCAAGAATAATTCTTCTTAAAGCATTTCAAAGCGTATGCCCGAACCCTCTTGGTACATATTTCAATTCAAACCTTGTAGCACCGTCATCTAACTGACTGAAAGCAATCTTAGGGACTCCAATAAATTGTTGTATGTTCAACATGGAAGTAGAAATATGATATAAAGTTTTTGTTATCTAGTAATTAGTAGTAACGCTTCATCCATCTATTAAGCTCTAGCATAGAATTCGATAACCTTCAAGAGATCTCCAAGTGGTTCAATTTCTCCCTTTTGTGGAGCTCCAAGAACTTCAATACTATAAGCATTTCTATCAACTTTCATCCAAGAAGGAACTTTAGCAGGAGAAGTTTTAGCAGCATTAGCATATAAAGGAGAGTTCTTTAACTTTTCTTTTACAGTAATTTTATCTCCAGCCTCAACAAATGTTGAAGGAACATTATGCTTCTTACCATTTAATAAGAAATGCCCATGAACAACCATTTGTCTAGCTTGCATAATAGTGTTAGCGAATCCAGATCTCAAAATGATTACATCAAGTCTTCTCTCTAAGAATTGAAATAATGCAACATCATGAGAAATGTTATTATTTTTAGCATATTTCGCAGCTGTTTTTTTAACAATTGTAGAGAATTGTTTTTCTGAAAGCATATAACTTCTCTTAACAACTTGTTTATTTCTAAGAAGTTTTCAATACTCAGAATTTCTTTGCATTCCAGCACCATGTTGTCCTGGCAAAGCTCTTCTCTTTTTAATATTATACTTCTGAGAACCAAAAAGGTTTACTTGTTCTCTTCTACATAATCTAAACTTAGCTCCTGTGTATCTCATCCGATAAAAATAATAAATAAACCTAAAAATATTTTTATAACAAAAGACTAATTTCTTTTTGGTCTTTCACCTTTACATCCTCCAAATTGGATTCCTGTCTCTTCTTTGATATATTCAATATCAATAACTCCAATTTCAGTAATAGCTTTAAATACTCCTTCTCTAGCCATACCTGTACCCTTAAAGATAACACCAATTTCTTTTAACCCATAATTCTGAGCCTCTTTAAGAATATTTTTTGTAAGCATTTCTGCAGCATACGGAGTACTTTTCTTTGAACCTTTATATCAAACCTTTCAAGTTCCACCTCAAAGAATTTTATTACCTTCTTGATCAATTAAAGTAACCAAAGTGTTATTTGATGTTGTATGTACATGTAAAATTCCACTTACAACTTTAATATCCTTCTTTTTTGCCTTTGTAACAGCCATTTTCCATAGAAAAAACTAGATAAAACTATTTCTTTAATACAGGTCTTACTTTAGATCTTCCGAGAAGTTTTTTAGCAGTTCTCGCATTTTTTCTTGTAAGTTGTCCTCTTACAGGAAGTCAAAGATTATGTCTCATTCCTCTGTAACATTTAATTTCCTTTAATCTTTTAATAGCAGAAGCAACTTCTCTCTTAAGATCATTTTCAAGAACATAATTTTTCAATTCATCAGAAATTAATTTCTGTTCTTCTTCAGTTACATCCTTAACTTTTTTCATATAATTAATTTTGAGTTGATCTAAGATTTTTCTTGATCTTTCTCTTCCAATCCCGTAAATAGTAGTTAACGCAATCCAAATAGATTTCTCTTCTGGAAGAACATGTCCCATCAATCTAAACATTCCTTCAAAAAAACAATATAAATAAAAATTATCCTTGTCTAGCCTTATGTCTAGGGTTTTTCTTACAAGTTACATATAATTTACCCTTTCTCTTTACAATCTGACAATACATACACCTTTTTTTAAGAGAAGTTACCACTTTCATCGTCTTTAAACATAAGATTTAAATATATTCACAACAAATTTGACCATATTATTCATTAGCTATCTCTTGATCTGAAGCCTTCGTTGCAACATTGTACCTATAAATAATTCTACCTTGTTTCATATCGTATTGATTAACTTCAACCTTAACCCAGTCTCACTCAATAATACCGATATGAGATTGCTTCATTTTTCCCGCCTTATAACACGTAATCACCATATCAGTATCTTTCAACTTTACAGTGTACTTCCCAGCAGGGAGTTGTTCTAGGATTTCTCAATCCCATTCGAGCACTCAAGCTTTAGCCATTAACCAACAATTTTCTTAACAGTTAAAACCGTTTGAAGAGGTCTAAATCCCTTCAATCTTGCATATCTTGTTTTTCTTTTAAACTTAAGAATCTTAACTTTTTCTCCTTTTTGAGTAGTTCAAACATCAAATTCAACGCTTGCTCCACTAATATAAGGAGCTCCAACTTTAACTTCATTACCGTTTTCATCAAAGAGTGCTAATACCTTATCAGCAACAAGTTTTTCTCCTTGAGCTTTATCAACATTATCTACAACAATTTCATCCTTTTCAGAAACGATATATTGATGTCCTTGTAAATCTACAACTGCATACATCCTTTATACAAAATACCAAATAAATTTACACAATCTTACCAAGTTGTGCTAAAGTATTATACTTCTTCTTTGTCTTTCTATAAGAATCAGAAACGATAGCTCTCATTCTCTTATATCTTCTAGAAGAAGGGAAATCATAACTTACAAATTTTCTATACCATTTTGTACCATAATGTTTTTGCTTCTTTGCTTTATCCAAAATATGAGAAGCCCAAAGTTCTTTCTTATAAAAAGAAATAATTCTCTCATTGGTATTCAAATCTCCAGTTCTTCGAACGGTAAATCACATGAATATAACAAATAATAATTAAAACCCAACTTGTAGAT
>JAFTEM010000028.1 GCA_017453665.1 bacterium
GACAACATTGACTGCTGCTCTTACAGCTGTTGCAGCTACAAAAGGGTTAGCAGAATTCACAGCGTATGATCAAATCGATAACGCTCCTGAAGAAAAAGCAAGAGGTATTACTATTGCTTCTAGACACGTAGAATATGAAACTGAAAACAGACACTACGCACATATCGATTGTCCAGGACACGCTGATTATGTAAAGAACATGATCGTTGGTGCTGCTCAAATGGATGGTGCTATTCTTCTTGTATCTGCTGTTGATGGTCCAATGCCTCAAACAAGAGAACACATTCTTTTAGCTAAACAAGTTAATGTACCAAAAATTCTTGTTTTCTTAAATAAATGTGATATGGTAGACGATCCAGAAATGATCGATCTAGTTGAAGAAGAAATTAGAGAACTTCTTAAGAAAAATGATTACGATGAAAATTGTCCAATCATTAGAGGTTCTGCTCTAAAAGCAGTTGAAAATCCAAACGATGAAGCTGCTGCTAAACCTATTTGGGAACTATTTGAAGCTTTGGATACTTATATCCCAGTTCCTGAAAGAGATAATGACAAACCTTTCTTGATGCCAGTTGAAGATGTATTCTCTATTAAAGGTAGAGGAACTGTTGCAACAGGTAGAATTGAAAGAGGTATTGTTAAAATGAATGATGAACTTGAACTTCTTGGATTAGGAGCTGATCCTATTAAAACTGTTGTTACAGGTATCGAAATGTTCCACAAAGCTTGGCCACAAGCTGAATCTGGAATGAATGTAGGACTTCTTCTAAGATGAGTTGATAAAGATTCAGTTGAAAGAGGACAAGTTCTTTGTGTTCCTGGAACAGTAAAGACTTTCAAGAAATTTGAAGCTGAGGTATATGTACTTAAAAAGGAAGAAGGAGGAAGACATACTCCATTCATGACTGGTTACAGACCTCAATTCTTCATGAGAACTACTGATGTTACAGGAAGTATTGAATTAGCTCCAGGAGTTGAAATGATTATGCCTGGTGATAATGCTAAGATTATTGTAGAACTTATTTACCCAGTTGCTATGGAAGAAGGATTAAGATTTGCTATTAGAGAAGGAGGTAGAACTGTTGGTGCTGGAGTTGTTACAAAAGTAATCGAGTAATAAAACATAGAAAAACAGACCTTGGAGGAGGTTAAGATTGTATTTTCTGAGGTCTGTTTTCTTATATTTATTTTTCTATGAAGGTAAGTATATGTCAGCTGTAAAAAAAGATCAGACTCCAAAATTAAGAATAAAATTAAAGAGTTATGATGTAAGAATGTTGGAAGCTTCTGTTTCTAAGGTTGTAGGGTTGTTGGTTAAATCAGGTGCTGAAATAAAAGGTCCAATTCCTTTGCCTAAAAAAAGAAAGGTTTATACGGTGTTGAGATCAAACTTTAAGTTTAAGAAATCTAGAGAACAATTTGAAAGAATTTCTTATACAAGAGTAGTTGATGTTGTAGAAACTGGTTCTAAGACTATGGAATATTTACAAAATCTTGCTATTCCTGTAGGAGTTCTTGTAGATGTTAAGGTTTTCTAGGCTTGGAGAACTATAAAATACGAATTACGAATTGTGGATACTAATGTTCGTAATTGGTAATTTGTACTTTGTTTTTAATTGATCAGAATTTGATAATGGCTAATAAATGAGGAATTGTTGTAGCAAAACAAGATATGACAAAAATGTGGTTTGATGATAAATTTGTTGCTGTTACTCTTGTTAAAGTGCTACCTCAAGAAATTATTAGATATAAGACAGTAGAAAAAGATGGTTATGTTTCAGCTGTTGTTGGAGTAGAAAAGAAAGAATTAAATAAAGAGAAAGGAGAAAAAATTGATTATTCATTAATGACTGAATTCCCTGTAGACGACGCTTTCTTAAACGCTCATCAAGCTTGAGATATCTTAGATGCTACTCTTTTTGATGGAGTAACTTCTGTAACTGTTGTTGGAATGACAAAAGGTAAAGGATATCAAGGTATGATTAAGAGATGGCATATTAAAGGAGGTTCTGCTACGCACGGTCACAAATTTACAAGAAGTGGAGGTTCTAAAGGTAACAGAAAACCAAGAAGGACAATGAAAGGACATCCTCATGCTGGACATATGGGATTAGAACAAGTTACTATTAAAAAGATTCCTCTTGTATCTAACTTTGAAAAAGATGGAGAGAAATTCTTAGTAGTGAAAGGTTCTTTACCTGGAGCTAGAAATGGTAAATTAAAGTTCTTTGCAGAATAATTTTTATGACCTTTATTGATAAGAAATGGTATATGCTGTTGATATATATGATAAGACAGGAAAGGTAACTTCAAAGTTTAATTTGAATCCAGAAGTCTTCTCAGATGAAAAAGTAAATGCTTCATTGATTCATGAATATCTTCTTCTTCAAGAAGCTAATGCTCGTACTGCTATTGCTTCTACAAAAACAAGAGGTGAGGTATCTGGATCTGGAAGAAAATTATATAAGCAAAAAGGTACTGGTAATGCTAGAGTTGGAGATAGAAACTCTCCAATCAGAAGACATGGTTGAGTTGCTTTTGGTCCTAGTTCTGAAAGAAATTTCGAGAAAGCTATGACTAAGAAAGCAAGAAAAGTAGCATTAAACGGTCTTATAACTATGAAAGTTAAAGAAGGTATTGTTGCTGGGTTAGATATTGATACTATGAAACCTAGTACAAAAGATGCTATCGCTCTTCTTGAAAAGATGGGTAAAGCGGAAAAGAAAGTGTTATTGGTACTAGATAAGAAGGACGATGGTATTGTTAAGTCATTTAGAAATATTGAAGGTTTAAAATATCTCTTAGTAGATTATTTAAATCCTCGTGACTTGATGAATGCTGATGCTGTTATCTTCTTGAAGCCAGCACTTGAGTTTGTAAACCAGAATTAGTATATAATTATTTATGTTTTTCTTTACGATAAGTATGACATTTAAAGAGAAATTACAGAGAAGGGCAAGAAAAAATGTTGCTACAAAAGCACTAAAAAAATTTAGTCCTTACGAAGTTCTATTAGCTCCTGTTTTGACTGAAAAGACTTATAAATGGATGGAAACTTCTAATAAGTATGTCTTTAAAGTTCATAGTGATGCTAATAAAAATGATATAGATGCTGCTGTTCGTTACCTTTATAAGGTTACTCCTATTAAGATTAACGTTCTCAATGCTGCATTTAAAGGTAGAGAGAGAAGAAAATTAGTAAAAAGAGCTTTCAAAAAGGCGATTGTTACTCTTTGAGAGAAGGAAAAAATTGAATTTGCTGTGTAGTATAATGTTTTCTTTAGTATTGTAATGTTTAGTTCAGATGGCTGTAAAAAAATATAAACCTTATACCCCTTCAAGGAGGTTTATGATTGGATATGATTTCTCAGAGCTTACTAATAAAAGACCTGAAAAATCATTAACTAAGACTATTGGTAGAACTGGAGGAAGAAACAATCAAGGTAGAATTACTTCTAGGTTCATGGCTGGTGGTCATAAGAGACTTTATAGAATCATAGACTTCAAAGGATATAACAAGATTGATATTCCTGCTAAAGTTGCTAGTGTTGAATATGATCCATATAGGACTTCTAGAATTGCTTTATTAAACTTTGCTGATTGAGAGAAAAGATATGTATTGGCATGGAAATGAGCAGCTAAAGGTCAAGTTGTTATGAATGGACAAAAGGGTGAAATTGCTCCAGGAAATAGAAAACAATTAAAAGATATTCCTGAAGGTATGAATATCTTCAATCTTGAGGTTACACCATTCTCAGAAGGTAAATTAATTAAATCTGCTGGTTCTATCGCTACTATTGCAGGTAGAGATGAAGCATTAAAGGCAGTATTCGTTAAAATGCCTTCAGGAGAATTAAGAAGATTTAACGAAAATTGTTGGGCAACTATTGGAGAACTTTCTAACGCTGATCATAAAAATGTTGTTATTGGTAAAGCTGGAAGACAAAGATGGTTGGGAAGAAAACCAAGAGTTCTTTGAAAGAATATGAACCCAGTAGACCACCCATTAGGAGGTTGAGAAGCTCACTCTCCAATCGGTTCTAAGAGAGGTCCTAAATCATTTAGTGGAAAACTTGTTTCTGCTGGAATGAAGACAAGAAAAGGAAAGAAATGGTCTGATAAATTCATCGTTTCAAAGAGAAAATAAGAAAATAATTGCAGTTTTATATAAATATTATTTGTTAAATGGCTAGATCTCTTAAAAAAGGTTTCTATGTGAACGAAAAATTAATGAATAAGGTTTTAAAAATGAACGAGACCTGAGATAAGAAAGTAATTAAGGTTTGGGATAGAGCTTGTCATATTGTCCCAGAAATGATTGGTTATACTTTCGCTGTACATAACGGAAAACAATTTGTTAGTGTTTATGTTACTGAAGATATGTTAGGACACAGATTAGGAGAATTTGTTCCTACAAGAACATTTAGAGGGCACCCTTTCTAGGACTTTAAATGAGAAATATTTACTTTAATTGTGTAAGATAGTATTGCTATGAGTAATCAGGTTACTGCAACATTAAAATATGCACTTCTTTCAGATACTAAGCTTAACCTTATCGCAGATTTGGTTAGAGGAAAGAAAGTGTCAGAAGCACTTGATATGCTTGAATTTATGCCAAAGAAAGGTGCTAGAACCCTTCATAAGCTTATTAAATCTGCTGCTGCAAATGCAGTAAATAATAATAAACTTCCATTTGATGCTCTTTATGTTGAAAGAATTGAGGTTGGAAGAGGTCCTAAGATTAAGAGAGTTAGATTTGTTTCTAGATCTAGGATTAGTCATTATGAAAAATATAGAGCATATGTAAAAGTTGTTTTAAATACTAAGTAGTTTGTGAGTATGTGACAAAAGGTAAATCCTATTGGAATGAGAGTTTGAATTATGAAATCTCGACCAGCTGAATGGTTTGCAAAAACCAGAACACAAGGAGCTAACTTTTTCGTAGAAGATATCCAAATTAGGGATTTCTTAGAAAAAAAGCTTAATAGATCTAGTGTAGCTAAGGTTGTGATTAGAAAAACTCAAAAAGAAGGTGAAATTATAATCTTCGCTGCTAAAGTTGGTGTTCTTATGTGAAAGAACGGAGAAAAAATTAAGCAATTAGAAGAAGAACTCACAAAGAAATTCGGTAAACCATTCAAGGTTACAGTTAAAGAGGTAAGAGTTCCTGAACTTTCTGCTAAGATTGTAGCTGAAAGTATTGCAAGTCAACTTGAGAACAGAATGCCTTATAGAAAGGTTGTTAAGAATGTACTTGCTAAGGTTATGGAAAAAGGAGCTCATGGAATTAAGATTCAGATTGGTTGAAGACTTGGTGGTGCTGATATCGCTAGAAGTGAAAAATTTATAGATGGAAGAGTATCTTTACAAACTTTTAGATCTGATATTGACTATCATTATCTCCAAGCAATGACTAAATATTGAGTTCTTGGAATTAAAGTTTGGATTGAGAAAGGTGTAATTCCTTCTCAAAAGAAAAGAGCAAAGAAAACTATAAGTTTGGATTAATAAAGATTTGTTTTAATTAATCAGTTGTTATTATCATGTTGTTGACTCCAAAGAAGTGGAAATATAGGAAACAGATTGTTCCTTCTCTTAAGGGAAAAAGCTATAGAGGATCTACAATTTCTTTCTGAGAATATTGACTAAAAGCTACTACTAGTTGATATGTTACAAACAAACAATTAGAAGCTGCCAGAAAGGTTATTGTTAGACATACAAGGAAGGTCGGTCAACTTTGGATGAGAGTGTTTCCTGATACTCCAATCACTAAAAAAGGACTTGAAATGCCGATGGGTTCTGGAAAGGGAGATGTAGATATTTATGCAGCTCCAGTAAGAAAAGGAAAGATTTTGTTTGAGATTTCTTGACTTTCAAGAGAATTGGCTGAACAAGTTATTACTAGTGCAGCAAAAAAGTTGCCTATCAAAGCAAGATTTGTTGCTAAAGGAGAAATTAAATAATATTTTATACCTCTAAAAAGTTGTTGTAATGAAAGGGACTGGTTTATATATGAAAGAGCTTTCAGGAAAATCTGTTAAAGAGTTAGTTGCTTTAAGAAAAGAAGCTAAAAAAGAACTCTTTGAACTTAGAATGAAGAATAGTCTTAGAGCTCTTAAGGAAACCCATAAGATAGGAGATCTTAGAGTAAGAATTGCTAGGATCAACACTGTTTTACACTCTAAAGTGAATGCATAATGACAATTATCGGTGAAAAAAACATTAAAGAGCTTGTTGGTGAAGTAGTAAGCGATAAAATGGATCAGACTTGTGTTGTTTTGGTAAAGTCTGTTAAAATGCACCCTATCTATAAAAAGAGATTTGTAGTTAGGAAAAAGTATTACGCTCATAATGCTAACAACAAAGCAAAGGTTTGAGATAACGTTAAGATTAGATCAATTAAGCCTATTTCTAGACTTAAGAGATGGAATGTTATTGAAATTATATAGTTTTAATTAGTTTTGTTTTTTTACAATGTTGCAACAAGAATCATTGGTTGTGGTTGCTGATAACACCCAAGCAAAGAAAGCAAAAATTATCAGAGTATTGAGAGGTTCTTCTGGAAGAATAGCAAGAGTTTGAGATAGAGTTGTTGTTGCTATTAAAGAAGCTGCTCCTACTGCATCAGTAAAAAAGGGACAAGTTTGTCAAGCTGTTGTAGTAAGAACTAAAAAAGAAATCTCAAGACCAGATGGAACATATATTAGATTTGCTGATAATGCAATTGTTCTTCTAACAAAGGATGCAAAAGGAAATATGAATCCTATCGGTAAAAGAGTATTTGGTCCTGTTGCTAGAGAATTAAGAGAAAATTATAGACCTATTACTAATATGGCTGAAGAAGTATTATAGTACTTCTCTGCTGAACTTTATTTGTAATGAACTTGTTCTGATGAAAAAATTGAGAAAAGGTGATCCTGTTATCGTTATTGCTGGTAAACATAAGGGTAGTGTTTCAAGTATTGAAGCTATCGATGGAGAATTAGTAACTGTTAAGGATATTAATGTTGTTAAAAAGGCAGTTAAATGACAAGGATTCGTTAAAAAGACTTTGCCTCTTCATATTTCCAATGTTGCTTATTACTTAGCTGATGAAAAGAAGCCAACTAAGATTGCTGTTGAAGTAAATAAGAACGGAAAGAAGGTGAGAAAAGCAAAGAGAACAGGAAAAATTATTGACTAGTTTTAAATATTTTTGATTGTTTAGGTATGAAAAAGTCTGAATTGTTTGAAAAACTTAAAGATCACTTAAACCTTAAAAATGTTAATCAAGTACCAAGAGTTGATAAGGTTATTGTTGCTATGGGAATTGGTTCTTTGGTTACAAGAAAAGGACATAAGGATTTTGAGGAGTTTGAAAAGAATTTGATTAAAATTACAGGACAAAAACCTGTATTAGTTAGATCAAAGAAAGCTATTTCAAACTTTAAGCTTAGAGAAGGAATGCCTGTAATGCTTAAAGTAACACTTAGAGGTGAAAGAGCTTATGATTTCTTAGATAGATTTTGTAAGTTAGTATTACCTAGAGTAAGAGACTTTAGTGGTATCTCTAAGAGAAACTTTGATCCTAAAGGTAATTTGAATTTTGGGTTACAAAATTATAACATCTTCCCTGAATTAGGAGTTGATGATGTAACTATCCCTATGGGAGTTCAAATCACTATTGTTAGTACTGCTGGAACTGCTGAAGGTTCTGAAGCATTACTTCAAGAGATGTGATTTATCTTCAAATAGTTTATGGTATTTATCTTTATTGTAGAAAATAATGGCTAGAACAGCATTAAAAGCTAAACAATGAAAAATGTTTGAAAAGAGGTTTGTAAAAGGTGAAAAACTTGCACAACCTACAAAATATTACAATAGATGTAGACTCTGCGGAAGATCTAAAGCTTATATTAGAGATTTCTGAATTTGTAGAGTTTGTCTTAGAAGATATGCTAGAGAAGGTCTAATTATGGGTCTTAAGAAGGCAAGTTGGTAAGAGTTTTCTGTTTTATTTTATGAATTGTATCAATAAAATGAGTTATGTTAATGCACCAGTTCATGATTTGTTGATCAGGATTAAGAACGCATATATGGCGAGAAAAACAACAGTAGATTGAGTTGTATTCTCTAAGTTTAAAGTTAATGTTCTCGATCTTTTGAAAGAATATGGATTTGTTAAAGGATATGAAGTTAAGGAAGTTGAAGGTAAAAAATTTATCTCAATTGAACTTAAAAAAGTTGTAGATCCTATTAATGATATCCCATCAGTAAAGTTTTTCTCTAAGCCTTCTAGACCATGGTATGTTGGTTATAAGGATTTAAAAACTGTTGCTGGAGGTAAAGGTCTTGGTATCGTTTCGACTAATCAAGGATTATTACCTGCACATGTTGCAAAAGAAAGAAAACTTTGAGGTGAATTAATTGCTGAAATTTACTAATTAGAAGTTAATATTTACTATTTAAGTTGCTATCTAGAATGTCTAAAATTGGTAAGAAACCACTTGTTATTCCTGCTGGAGTAGAGGTGAGTTTGACTGAAAAAACTGTTGATGTTAAAGGAGCAAAAGGTTCTTTACATCTTGATCTTCCTTATGGAGTTAAGATTGAAAAGAATGAATCAGAATTAGTTTTTTCTATTATTGATGATCAATATAAAAATCTTTGGGGACTTGTAAGAACACTTGTAGCTAATATGGTTGAAGGAGTTTCTAACGGGTATGAAAAGAAATTACTTATTATTTGAGTAGGTTACGGTGCTCAAGTTCAAGGTAAGAATCTTGTTCTTTCATTAGGTTATGCTCATAAAGTTAATTTCCCTATTCCTGAAGGAATTGAAATGAAAACTGAACAAGACCCTAAGTGAAATACTGTGATTATTATTACTGGTATTAATAAAGAATTAGTTGGTGAAGTAACAGCAAAAATTAGATCATTAAAGAAACCTGAACCATATAAAGGAAAAGGAATTAGATACTTTGATGAATTTGTTAAGATTAAGCCAGGTAAATCAGCAAAGAAATAATATTCATTTTAGTTTGTATACCGTTTATGAAAAATGAGTTATTTGAAGAATAAACTCCAAGAAAAACTTAGAAGATATTTGAGGAGAAAGCACAAGGTTAATGCTACTATTAAAGCACAAGGTGCTGAATATAGACTTTTGATTCAAAGATCTAATCTTTATGTTAAGGCTCAAGTTCTTGGTAGAGATGGTAAAGTAATTGCTAGCACTACTGATAAAGGTGCTGATGGTGCTACTAAGTCAGAAAGAGCTTGAAATGCAGGTGAAAAATTTGCAGCAGTGCTTAAAGATAAAGGTGTTTCTTCATTAGTATTTGATAGAAACGGTTATCGTTATCATGGAAGAATTAAAGCATTTGCTGAAGGAGTTAGAAAATGAGGAATTCAGTTTTAAGCTATATGCTATTTATCTCTATAATGTATGATGTCTATGAGACCAGAAAAAGACAATAGAAAGGAATCTAGAAGAGAAAAACCAAAAAAGGAGTTTGAAGAATTGCTTTTGGAGGTTAGAAGAGTTACGAGAGTAACAACTTGAGGTAGAAGACTTTCTTTTAGAGCAACTATTCTAGTTGGTAATAGAAAAGGAAAAATTGGACTTGGTATTTCTAAAGGAAATGATGTTGCAAGTGCAGTTCAAAAAGCTTCTCATGAAGCATATAAGAACTTATTTGAGGTTCCTTTGACTAAGAATAATACGGTTCCATATCCTATTTCTTTGAAATATAAGGCTTGTTTAGTTAAACTATTGCCTGCTTCAGAGGGTACCTGACTTAAGGCTGGTTCTTCAATCAGATCTGTATTGGAATTAGCAGGATATTCAAACATCCTTTCAAAGATGGTTGGATCTAATAATAAACTTAATAATGCTTTAGCTACTATTAGAGCTTTGGCTTCATATAAACATGCTGATTATTTTTCTTCTTTGAAGATTAAAACAGCTGAAGAAGTTGAGGCAGAAAAAGAAGCAGCAAATACAAAAGCTGAGGAAGCTAAAGAAGTAAAAGAAGTTAAGGAAGTTAAGGAAGAAAAGAAAGCTCCTGCTAAGAAACCTGCTGCTAAGAAAGCAGCTGCAGAAAAAAAGCCAGCAGCAGAAAAGAAAGCTCCTGCTAAAAAGACAGCTAAAAAAGCTGAGGAAAAAGTAGAGAAGAAAGAAGATTAATTTTAGCTTATTTATTATGTGAACATCATGAAACTTCATAGTTTAGTGAGAAGTAAGGGACTTACTGATAAACTTAATAGAAGAGGTAGAGGTAATGCATCTTGAAGAGGTAATTTCTCTGGTAGAGGATGTAATGGTCAGAAGTCTAGAAGTGGTCATTCAATGAAACCTTTCTTTGAATGAGGACAAACTTCAGTTGTAATGAGAATGCCAAAGCACAGAGGGTTTAAAAGATATTATAAACTTATTACTCCTGTACAAGCTGTAAATCTCGGAAGTTTAGGAAAGGATGAAAGAATCTCTGAAGTTGTTAGTAAGGAAGTTCTTTTACAACTTGGATATATTCGTTCAGCTGATGTAGCAGTAAAAATCCTTTGAACTGGAGATTTTGAGAAGGCATTGTCTTTTGAAGGTATTGAACATTTCTCAGCTACTGCTAAGGCAAAAATTGAAAAAGCAGGTTGAAGCATAAAATAATGTTTATTTCTCAATGAAACGCAACCTGTGTTGCGTTTTATTCTTATATTCTTTTCTATTGAAAAGAAGCGGAAAATTGTTATTAATCACATATATCTTTAGTATTGTTTTTTCTAGAGGATGAACGCTTTGAAAACATTTGGGAAGAAAGTGGGTGAAATCTTTGGTAATAAGAAGATTAGAAACAAAATTTTGTTTACACTTTTCATTTTAGCAATTTATAGATTGTTAGTATTTATTCCTGTTCCATTTGCTGATATTTCTGTATTGATGAGTCAAACTCTTAACTCAGGATCAGATTTCGGATATTTTGTAATGTTATTATGATGAGCTTTGGATCAATTTGCATTTATCGCTATCTGAATCTCTCCATATATTACGGCTTCAATTATTATGCAGCTTTTGTGAGTTATTCTTCCTTCAGTTGAAGAATTAACAGAACAATGAGAAGTTGGACATGCTAAGATTAATCAATATACAAGATATTTAACATTTCCTTTAGCTTTCTTACAAGGTATTGGATCTGTTTACTTGATTAATAGTATGTTAGGAGGTAATGCTATTTCAACAGATCTTTGAACAGTGTTATTAGCTGGTTTTGTAATGGCTGTTGGTTCTATGCTTTTAATGTGGATGTGAGAACTTATTACAGAAAAATGAGTTTCTAATGGAATCTCAATGCTTATCTTCTCATCTATCGTTGCTGGAATTACTCAACAAGTATATGGAAGCTTAGCTTCATCAACTAGTGTTATTGGTGTGTTAGTATTTATGTTGGTTATTGTATTGGTACTTGTTGTTCTTTCTATCTTCATTATTAAGTCTATAAAAGAAATTCCTATTATTTATGCAAAGCAAGGTAAGGCTCAACAATCATCATTGTTACCTATCCCTATGAACCCTGTAGGAATGGTGCCTATTATCTTCGCTATGGCATTTGTTTCATTCCCTCAGTTATTAGCTAAATTGATTACTCAATTTCAACCAGGAAATGGTAGATTAGTATCTATAGCTAACTGGATTGATGCTCATTTTAATATCTATGCTCAAAATCCTTGAGTATGGGCTGTGTTAACTTATGTGGTATTTATCGTATTGTTTACATTCTTCTATGCGATGATTACTTTCAGTCCTGATAGAATTGCTGATAATATCCAAAAGAGAGGTGGATTTATTCCTGGAATAAGACCTGGTAAAGCTACTGCTAAATATATTAATGGTATTTTAATGCATCTTTGTTTCTGGTGAGGACTTGGATTGGCTGTTGTAGGTATTTATACTTATATCTTACAATGGATTCCATTTATTCAACAATTAGTTGAATCTATTGGTTCATTACCAGTTGTTGTTACATGATCTGGAGTAATCATTATTGTATGAGTTGTACAAGAGATTATTAATAAGATTCAAGGTGATTTGGTGATGCAAAAATATGAAATGTATGAAGATTAATTATATATTTCTTTTAGAAAGAGACTAACTTCGGTTGGTCTTTTTTTTGTTTTTTTGATTCGAACTATTTGACTACCGTACTATGCAAAAAGTCGAACTATTTGACTACCGTACTATGCAAAAAGTCGAACTATTTGACTACCGTACTATACAAAAAGTCGAACTTTTTGTATACTAGAAAACTTGATTTTAATGAAAAAATACTTATTATAATTGTACTTTATTCTTTTTAAAAGATCTAAATGTTTGATAGAGAAATAATCCAAGAAATTAAAGAGTATCTTTTTACTGATGATATCATTTTGTTATATTGAGCAAGACAGGTTTGAAAAACGAGTATAATGAAGCTTTTGCAAAAAGAAGAAAAGAGAAAAACATTGTTCTTTGATCTTGAATGAAAGGATGATTTTGGTGTTGTTAATCAAAGTGCAGAAGATTTTGTTATTTATCTTAAGCAGATGAAAAAATGGGATGAAGAGACTCCTCTTGTTATTTTTATTGATGAGATTCAATATCTTGAAGATCCAACACCTTTTCTTAAATATTTGCATGATCATTATCCTAATTTGAAAATAGTTATTTCTTGATCTTCTACGTTAGATATTAGAAATAAAATGAAGGATAGTTTGGTTTGAAGATATGTCAAATTTGATATTTATCCACTTAATTTTCGCGAGTTTCTTTTGTTTAAATGAGAAAATCAATTAGCAGACTTGGTAAGAAAACCTATTAAACTGGAGGTTATTAATAATCAGATTTCTAAATATTATCGTGAATATTGTATTTATTGATGATATCCTAAGCCATCGCTTGAAACATCATTATCAAGAAAACAGAAATATTTGAATCAAATTATTGAAACCTATATAGAAAAAGATATTTCTGATGTTTGAAAGATTAAGAATGTTGATAAATTTAATAGATTAATAACAATATTAGCTTCTCAGTCATGAAACTTATTGAATGTTTCTGAACTCGCTTCTGATGGTGTTTGAATTTCTAGAGACACCATCAATGAACGGCTTTTGATTTTGAAAAATACCTTTATTATTTCACAAATTACTCCATTTTCTTGAAATATTCGTTCTGAGTTAGTGAAGACTCCTAAGCTTTTTTTTGAAGATTCTGGTATTAGAAATACTTTATTGAATTCTTTTGAATTAGATTGAGCTTGATTGGAAAATGCAATTTATAATGATATTCATCATTCTTATCGTTTCGATAAACAAATTCATTTTTATAGAACAAAAGATAAAAAGGAAATTGATTTTATTTTTGATAAACAGCCATTTGAGGTTAAGCTTTCTTATGATGGAAAAAGATTAAGCGCATTGGAATATTATAAATCAATGTATGAGAAAGAATGAATTGTAATATCTTTGAGAAAGGTTGAAAATAAGCTATATAATGTTTTATATCCTCGAGAAGTATAGGGATTTTTCTTATTTTTTAGTGATTTTGTTTTTTTTGTTATACAAGGTTTTGTGGGGAAAACCTTGTATTTTTTTGTTTAATGTTGATTTATTCCTTAGAAATTGTTGCGATAAATCTTTTGATAGAGTATAAGGAATGTTTTTTTATAAAAGTCAATCCAAATATTTGTTGGGGGGGGGGAGAACTTTTTAAAAATATTCCTTTTGGAGTATAATATGAATAACTTTTAATACTATGTTTGTCTTTATGAAAAAAGTTGTTTGAATATTATCGTTATTGGTATTACTAATTACGGAAATTGTTACTCCGATTACTTATGCATCTGAATTTTGAGAGGAGTCTTGAATGGATGCAAATGTTTTTGTTGAATCGGGTTGATGAGATGGCGTTTGAGAAGAAGCTATTTCAGATTGAGATGCTTCAAATTTAGAAGTTAATGAAATTGATTCTAATGGTAATTCAGCTCAAGATGAAGATAATAACGACGATAGTATAGAATGACAAACAACTAATGAATTATGAATTGTTGTAGAAGAAGAGTGAGATAGTGCGTGTGAGGTGTTAAAAGATGGAACATGTAGTGAGGTTTTGGAAGAAGAATGAAATCTTATTGAAGACGAACAAAGTTGAGATATTCAAGAGGTATGAGATGAACAGGTAGAAGAAAAGGAAGTAGAGGAATGAAATGATGATTGACTAGAAACTGAAGATAGTGTTGAGAATTGAGAGATTCTGCAAGCTGAAGCATCAGAGGTTTTAGAAGAGGTGAATTTAAATATTATTGATAATTTTCTTGAAACAGTATCACAGATTGTGCATTATTTCTTTAAGAAAGAAAATAATGAATATATTAAATACGCTAGTTATGGATGAACAGGAATTATTAGTCTAGTTGATCCAGAGAATGGTTCTGTAATTACCATGCTTGATGCTAATCTTTGAGCAGAAAGTGATGATTACGAGAATGAGGTTTCTTATGGAAATTATTATCAATGGGGATCTGCTTATTGATTTAAAGATTTGGCTGAAGATGATTTAACTACTCGTTGAGCTCTATATTCTGAAAAATATGCCGGAAAATGATATTCTAGAGATACAAAATTTAGAATTTGAAATAATGATATTTGGGAAGTAGATGAAGAAACAAGTAAGAGTAGTTATGATGAATTATGGTATGATTGAGAACATGGAGAAGTTCAATGAGTTTGTCCTGATGGATATCATGTTCCTAGTCTTTCAGAATGGAAGAAAGTGGTTTCAACATGGATAAAAATTCATACTCAAGATACAGTAGTTGAAGAAGAAAATGAAAATATGGAGATAAGATCATCAATAAATTCTTCATTTAAGAACTCTTTGACTTCATGTGAGGAAGGAGATATGGATGAAAATTGTATTGAAGAGGAGAATTTTTCTGAAGTTATGAAACTTTTCCAAAAAGAATTGAACTTACCTTTAGCAGGAAGTTATTCTCAAGATGGAGCATATGTTGAAGGTGCTGGAGTTTATTGGACTACTACACCATGAGACTTAAGCTATCAATCTCAAGTATTTGATATTCATTCTTATTTTTGAGGAGATTGAATTGGAGTTGCTATGAATAGAGCTGAAGGACATTCAGTAAGATGTTTTATGGATACTTTTGAAAAAGGAAATAGTGATAGTTTAGAAGATGATGTAATTTATAATTCAGAAGAAATTGTTTGAGAAGAAGAATATAATGGAGTAACAGTAAAAGTAGTTGCTCCTGTTGGATCTTTTCCAGAAGGAACAGA
>JAFTEM010000029.1 GCA_017453665.1 bacterium
TAATAGAATTTCATAGCTTAAATATAAGTTTTAATAAAAAATATCTTGAATACTTCATTCAATTTCTACAATCTAATTGATATTCTTACAAAATTTTTGATAATGAAAAAATACTGTTAAAAGCAAATGAAGAATTAATTGCGTGTAATATTTATTTTGAAAAACATTAGTTTTTAACGATACATTTTCTTAAACCAAAATATACGCAAAAACATTATTATACGTAATATTAAGAATCACGATTCTTTTTTTGTATTTTTAGGAAATACAACATTTGGTAATCAAGCCAACTTACGGTATATATAATACCTATCTTTAAATGGATGTGCGCAATTTTCAGCTTTCCATGGTTTAGAGTCTTTTCACCCCGCAAAATGTGTAATTATTGGGTTGTATCATGGTCAGCACAAATATAGTGGAACATTCAGTGAGTTATATTTTGGTGATATGTATTTTATATGGTTATATAACACACAATTAAAAGCATCTTGATCATATAATTTTACCTTTAAGATATTATTGTCTAAGAACTCGAAAAATTTATTAACAAGTCCTCTCTCTCTAAGATATTTACAATTAAGTAACATTACTCATGCATTAATTGGTTGATAAGAAATAGGTAGTCAAAAATCCCTAACATAACGTAAACAACGTGGTCATTCTGGTGCCGCACACAATGCATATTTTTCTATGTCAATTTCAAAAAGATTGCTAATATCTTGATTAACAATAACATCAGGATCAAGGAATAGAACTTTATCTTTATCAGGTATAAATCTAGGAATATCTAGCTTAAAATATGTTTGTCGAGTTCATAAACAGTCTGGATATTTACGGTATTTTGATTCATCTACATGAATAAAATTTAATTTAGTATTAGGGAAAACCTTTTCTAGTCATTGAAGGAATTTATGGTTCTTATTCGTTAAATCTGAATCTAATATATAGATATTACAACTAATACCTTCTTTAAGATTAAATAATAAAGAATACATCGTTACATATAGATGTTCAACATATCAATTATTAGAAGTTGAACAAACATTAATTTCATTAATCATTTTTTTATTATTTTACAAATAAATCTTGATATTCATTTCCCAAATATTCTTTCAGTGCAATTTTCCAATCTCTCATTATATTACATCAACGAAGTGTTAATCTTTTGTCTATCAATCTTTCACATCATGGTCTTGGAGCAAAATATTCTTTAGCAAAATAATCAGAAGAGACTTCAGTAATTTTGATATCGTTTTCTAATCATAAGATTCTCAACATCTCTTGAGTAACTTCTAATCTTGATGTTTGTCATTCGCAAACCATGTTATATAATCATCGATATTCTTTTTCTAATAGTAGTCTTACATTTTTAGCAAAATCATGGGTATAAGTAGGAGTTCAATCTTTATCATTTACAATAAACAGCTCCTTTTTTCATTCTTTTAGTTGCTTAGCAATTTTATTAATAAATTTTTTATCTTTCTTTGGTCATCATCACATCATCCATCAAGCTCTACAAATTAGGTATCTCTTCGCATGATCTTTTACAAAAAGCTCTCAATAATATTTTCATTTTGCATACATTGATCCAGGATTTGGTTGAGACCAATCATCGTATAAATCTTGATTTCAATCGAAAATACCTGCAGTACAAATATATAGCAATGGTATATCTAATTCGTTTGCAATATATGTAGCATGCTCTACAGAGATTGCGTTTGATAGCAAAGTATCATCTGGATTTTTCTCACAATATTCTAAATCTGTTAGTGCTCAAAGATGGAATAAATAATCTGGTTTAAAATTTATAACATCTTCTCTGTATCTTTCAAAGTCACGAAAATCTAAGAAAGATAACCATTCTTCATTAACATCTTTATCTGTACATTTTAATTCATATCAATTTTTAAATTGTTCGTGAAAAGCTTGTCAAAGCATTCATCCACATCATGCAATATATATTTTTTTCATTGTAAACTAATAAAAAACTAAAGACAGAACAAATCTTTAGTTTGATTTGGTCTGTATAATGATTTGGCAACCTCATCCTAACAATATAAAGTTTTTTGTCAAGTTAAAATTATAATACAAAGTGCACCACTAATCATTAAAGTAAAAACTGAGCATTTAAACTTTAAGATATAATAGTGATGCACTACAATAATAATTACGGATATTCTCATATTTCTCAAGAGGAAAGATATGCAATTCGTATTCGGTTACGTGAATGATTATCTAAACGTGAAATAGCTAAGAAACTATGACGTTCACACACAACTATTTCAAGAGAAATAAATAGGAACTGAAAAGATGTTTGATTCTATAGGATAAAATATAGTCCAGAAGAAGCTCACTTAAAATATCAACAGAGACTTCAGAAAAGGAATTTTAATCATAGAATCTTTGTAAAAGAGAAACGAAAGAAAAAACGAATATATGATCGGCTGAAAAAGGTAGATGGAAAAATATGAATAGATGAATTGTTATGAAGATATCATCTTGAAACATGAGAGAAGCTATGTTCTACAAGTACAGTATATAATTGGGTAAGAGATATGTGATGAGAAATGTAGAAATTATTAAAATATAAAGGATTTGGTTATAACAAGAGATGAGATAAGAGAAAGAAATGAAAATATTATGATATATTAACAGTAGATGAAAGGCCTGAAATAATAAATAATAGAATGGAGATATGACATTGGGAATGTGATACAGTAGTTAGTTGAAAAGATGGAAAGTGATGAATAGTAACAATGGTAGATAGAAAAAGTAGGTATGAAATGATGATGAAGGTAAAAGATTTGAGAGGAATAACCGTGTGAAAAGCAATGAAGAAAATGATAGAATGAAAAATAGTAAAGAGTTTAAAAATAGATAATTGGAGTGAGTTCAGCAAGATAAGAAGTTTTAAAAGGAAATGAATAAAAATATATCGTTGTCATGCATATAGTAGTTGGGAGAAATGAACAAATGAAAGACATAATTGAATAATAAGATGGTGGATTCCTAAGGGATACGATATAAGTTTAATAGATGAAGAAAGTATAACAAAAATAGAAATGTTACTAAACCACAAACCAAGAAAAATACTATGATATCGTACCCCTTATGAGGTATATCATAGTATCGATCTAAAATATTTTAATTAATGGTGCACTTTACTTGAGAATTAATACATTTCTAACACCCCATAAAAAAACATAAACGTGAAAAATAGAACTTTTTACTTTTTTTCACGATATACTATTTATTTCTATCTATGCTACAGTAATTAATAACTGTATAAAATCAAAAATAAAGAATTTCTCTCTTTATAAATCAGTTTATTTTTAATGATAACCGTTTCCCTCGTTGCCTCATCTAAAAAACCTAGAGTAGACTGAGCATCTTCTTGTATCTCCTCTATGACAAAAATTCTCTAGTTTTTACAATTATTCCTATATTCCATCAAAAGTTTTCCTAGAATATTCATCCCTTTTAAAGTTTCTTGATCTATTCAAAATCTCGTATCTTTCCAAAAGGTATATTCAATGATTGTTTTATCTCATGTATTAAGAAGTTCTTCTTTAAGCTTTGGATTTCTATCAAATTTTTCTCTAATTGCATTTCTCATATAATCGATTCTTTTTTCTTCATCTTGTTCTAAAGTATAAAGCTTTCTAGCCTTCTTTGCTAAACCAAATCAAGTTGATAGAAATGCAATTATTTGTTTTTTCCCTAAATCATCAGTTCTTTGTGCCATGTAATACCCTTCACTACATCGATATTCATTTCAATACTCATCAATTATAGGTTTTTCTAAAAAAGTAAAATTTGATCCTTTTTCAAAAATAAGTACTTTTTCTAAATCCTCTTTTGTTAAATTACAAGCTTTAGCTTTAGGATGCGTAATAAGTGCTGCATCTAAGATTTCTTCTTTATTGAATTCTTCTTCGTGTAAGAGATCTTCGTATGAATAACGCATTATCAACAAAAATAACAAATAAATAGATTGATTTTTAGAAGCTATCGGTTATATAACAGACAGTTAAAACGTTTCATCACTTCTATTATATAAAGTATTAACCATTTTAATTCTCCCCTATCTAAGAATGACAAATAACTTTAATTCAGAGAATGCACTTGATGAGAAAAGAATTATGTTAAAAGATGCATTAGCTAACCAACAAATTAACCAAGAAACGTATGACAGACTCATAGCATGACTTGATAAAAAAGAAAAAGAAATGAAAGAAGTACAAGCTGACTATAATTTTCGACATTCAAAGCCTATGCGTCTAGCATTACGAATACTTCTTTTTATTATTGTTGCAATTTTGTTTGTTCTTTGTATTAGAATTTGGGGTTGAGCTTATTGAAAAGCAGGAATCTAATTCTCTTCAATTCTTTGATATAAAATTTCTGAAGCTAAATTAACGCTAAATTCTTTTAATCCGATAGCTCTTTTTACAATTTCAGCATCTTGGTTCTTAGCAGTATCTATAGCTTTTAATTCCTCTATTCAAAGGATATTCTTGAGTTTCTCAAATCACTGAGTAAGGATAGGAGCAGAAAAAACTGCTAAGTTTTTTACAACGTATAATAAGAATTCTAAATCATCAATTGCTTCTTGTTTAGTTGCATCTTCTTTTCGTTTTTTCCATGGTTCTGCTTGAGTTATATATTCGTTTGCTTTTTGCACTAAACGATATCGTCTTTGAAGATATCATTGGATATCAAAAGTTTTTAGATAACGATTTTCTAATGAATCTAAGAAGGAATCAAAATTAAGGTCTGCATCTTCTTTAGACCATTGCTCTAAAATAGTGTTATTACATTTTCCTTGAGTAATACCATATTTATTACAAAGACTTACTACTCTATTTACAAGATTTCCCCATGCTCAAATTAACATACTGTTATATACCCCATTTAATCTCTCAACTGTGAAATCTCCATCTGCATTAAGTGAGACATTATATAAGAGGTCGAATACAAATGGATCTCTTCCGTATTTATCTACAATCTCTTCTGAATCTAGGACATTTCATGTTGATTTAGACATCTTAGCACCGTTAAGTGTTAAGAATCCATGAGCAAGAAGTGTTTTTGGTAAAGGAAGTTTTGCTGAAAGCAACATTGCAGGCCAAAAGGCAGCATGAAATCTTAGAATATCTTTTCAAATAACATGCACATCTGCGGGCCAAGTTTTTTCTCGTTCATCATTAATTCAGAAACCTGTTCATGTAATATAGTTCGTTAAGGCATCACACCATACATACATTACATGTTCCTCATCTCAAGGGACAGGGATTCCCCATGGCATTTTAGATTTTTGGCGAGAGAAGCTTACATCTTCTGCTTTTTCTAAGAATGCTAGGATTTCATGTTTTCTTATTTCTGGCTCGATTTGATAAACTCAATCTTTTATAAGTTGAGCTACTTGGTCTCTATATTTTGATAATTTGAAGAAATAGTTTTCTTCTTCAATGATTTGAAGGTCTTTATTTGGATGGTCTGGACATTTTCCATCAACTAAATCTTTTTCTAGTTTTAGTGCCTCACATCCTTCACAATAAAGTCCTTTATAAGATTTTTTATATAAATCTCCTGCTTCTTGAAGTTTTTTCCACATAAGCTGTGCTCAGGGATGATGATGGATTTCGTCTGAGGTCTGAAGGAATCTATCATAAGAAACATCGAGTTTTTTATAAAGAGTTTTAAAAAGTTCTACATTTTGGTTTACAAACTCATGGACTTCTTTATTTGCGTCTTTTGAAGCATTCCATATTTTCATTCAATGCTCATCACTTCAGGTTTGAAAGGTAACATCATATCATAAAAATCTATACATTCTTGCTAATGCATCGGTTTGGATTATTTCAAGAGCATGTCCGGCATGAGGTCATGCATTCATATAGGCTATTGCTGTTGTAATATAGAATTTTTTTGCCATGGATAAGATATATTATAAAACTATGCTAAACATACAAAATCTTAGGAGCTTTTCAAGATAAAAAATAGCCAGCATCACTGTTTTTCAAAGAATACCACTCTAATGGAGATATCGTATATGGTATAACTATACATTAAAAAGATACAAAGAAAATTAAGATTTAAATTTGAATACCAATAGTATGTAACGAAGAATCTTCAAAAATATAGGTTTTAAACGACTATTTATAAACATCTCATCTATTATCGACTTTCATAATGATTATTTTTTCTCACTCTTTTCTAAATATAATCCTAACGTCTCATTTTCTAATTCTGAAAGCTCATTTGATGCCTTTATATGGTTTTAGATCATAATTAGCTAAATTATTTGATTTAATATCAACGATTATTTTGAGAAGAACTTCTTTATACTGAGATTTCGCTATAAATTTCATAAATTTTTCAACCATTACTTTTTCTTATTAAAGTAATCTAAAATAACATCCGCATCAAGTCATTCTTCTCAGAAATCGAAATCAAAATACTCTTTTGTATTTAATGAAGAATTTTTAACATCTTTCAATATTGCAACAGGTTTATTATTAATAAGAACAATCATTTCTCATTCTTTTTTTAAGTTTTCAAGAACTTTCTTAGTGTCTTTCTTTAATTCTGTAACAGATATACATTGATCATAAATCATATTAATAGTCAAATTAATATATAAATTTATACCATAATTTAATTATTATTATAATATTTTTCAATAGGAAAATTATTATTAAAAATTATAATTCAAAGTGCACCACTAATTATTCAGGTTATAGACCAATAGCTATACTGCTTGATAAGCTGATTTTCTTTCAATCATTCCATTAATTCTCTTTACTAAGTTTTTTGGTTCTGGAATATAAGAAAGTTCTAAGGTTTTTCAGCCTTCTGTATTTAAGTCACCATCGGTATGAATATAAAGATTTCCATATTCTAATAAGGATCCTCTTATTCCTTTTTTTGCTGATTGGATAACTTTAATAGCTGATGTTGAAATATTCATGGTATTTGTTTTGAAAAATCATTTTTGAGAATAGGAGGTTATCGAATCTGCTGTACAGATATCAAAATTCATTTCATAGTCTATTATATTAAACATTACTCTATTTAAAATTAGCAAAAAGAGTCCATCAATAAATAAGATTCCTATAGCTGTCATAAAACTTCAGACTCCTGTTGAATGAATAACAAAAAATGGGATAGTAGCATTAAAGAGTAAAACTAAGGTATGTACAGAAAAAGTTACAAAGGTACGTTTTAAGAATTTTTCAAAACACTTTTGTTTAAGTTCTGCTAACTTAATGGTATCGATATATTTTTTAGGGGCTTTAATTTGTCCGATAATATTGGTTAATATTCAAAAAATTGAATACATACACCAAGAAATACTTGTATAGATATAGAAAATTCAAAGGATAACAAAAAGTGTTTTACTCTCCTCATAAAGATGAAGATAGATAGAATAAAGCATTAATCAAAGCATCAAAATTGAAAGAATGATTTGAAACAAAGGGGTTAGTAATTTTACCCAATGCCTTTTAACTAAGAGTACGTTTCATTCTCAATATTTTTCTACAGCTGCCATAAGTTCTTCAGCATCTGTTTTCGTATCAAATGATTTTAGAATTCTCATAGAATTTTAGTTATAATAAATAACAAGGCTGATAATACAAATTCTTATAGCTAATTTCAAGTTTTAATCCCTAAATTTTCGCATAGTTTTGTTAATTTACTTGATTTTCTCCTAAAAATTACCATATTGAAGATATCTTTATCCATTATCGAGCAGAAAACATGGATCACGAATATTTCATGAGTAAAGCGATAGAACTTGCCCTAGAAAGTATGAGGTCCAAGAAAGGAGAACCCTTTGGAGCTCTTATTGTTAAAGATTGAAAGATTATCGGTTCATGAACAAGTAGTATTGAATCTGAAAACGATCCTACTGCGCATGCAGAAATCGTTGCTATTAGGAATGCGTGTGAGGGGCTTTGATCAAGTCGCTTAGATGACTGTGTTCTTTACACCAGTTGTGAACCTTGTCCTATGTGTTTGAGTGCGCTGCATTTAGCAAACATTAAAGAAATTTATTTTGCTAACAGAAGAGAAGATGCTGCACAAATTTGATTTGATGATTCCTCTATCTACAAATCACTTTCAAACACTAAGCACAAGAAGCTCATTCCTAGCCATGAGTTAGTAAGGAATGATGCAAGTAAAGTTTTTGAAGAACGAAAAAAAAGATAAATGAAGACACTTTTATATCTGCTAGATTATTATCTTCCTCATAAATGAGGAGTTGAGACGGTTTTTGAGCAAATCATTAACCGCTCTTTATCGCACTGATATAAAGTTATTGTACTCTGTTCTCATCATGATAATACCCTAAAAAAAGAAGAAGTCTCTTGAAATCTAAAGATTATCAGGACTTGAAAGACAAGAAAATCATTTATATGGCATGGGTTTTGGAAAGGATGGAGTATCCTCAAAAACGATAAAAGCATTATTTGAATTCATACGAGCACATATTGAGGAGCTATTCCTGCATCGCTTCTATGAAAGATTTTTCAGAAAAAAGTGTTATTAACTGTACATGAAATTTTTTGAAAACTATGGGATCGTTATAAACCGTTCTGGAGCGCCTGGATTTATCGCCTTTTTGAATGGAGTATTTTTGCACTTCCTTTTGATGCATATCATTGTGTTTCATATTATACCTTAAATAGTCTTAGAGTTTATTATTGAATCAAAGATCAAAAGCTTTTTCTTGCTCATAATGGAGTTGATTATGACTTTTGGGATAAAAAAAAGATAAAGAAAGAAGAACATGAGGAAATTAAAAAAAAGTTTTGATTAGAGAGAAAATGGAATCTCCTTTATTTCTGACATACATGAATTTCTAAGGGGATTGATTTACTTGTTGATGCTATCCCTGAGATATTACAACAAGAACCTGATGCTCAATTGATTTTTAATTTTATCCCGGCTAAAAGAGGTCGCCTTATTAAAGAAAAGATTCAAGGAATAATTGCCGAGCTTCCAAGTAAAGAAAAGTGAAGAATTAAGCTTTGGAATGGACTTCCTAAAGAAGAATTAAGAGCGCTTGTTGCTAATGTTGATTGAGTGATTGCGCCATCATTATCTGAGGGATTCTGATCAGTTCATACTGAAACATTAGCGCTTTGAACACCGCTTATTACTACCTATATTGCGTCACTTCCAGAAGTTGTTGGATGAAATGTTATCTTTTTTGCGCCTGAAAATAAAGCATCACTTTGTCATGCTATTCATAAACTAAGAACTTGAAACTATACTCCGCTTCCTGAGAAGAAATTTAGCCGAGATGAGCAGTATAAAGAACTTTTAGAATGGTATGAGAAACTTTAATTCCTATAAAAATAGTTAATCGTGTTTAAAAGAGAAGAAAGACTTCAATGAAAAGAGGTTAGATTCCTCACCAAGAAAAGACAAATCTTTCATCAATGATTGTTAAGTATTTTTTATGTTGAACAATATCCTAATCGTCATTATCATCAGTTTTCGTATCATATTCCGATCTTAGTTTCAAAAAGAGCTGTTGTAAGACATAAGGTAAAAAGGATCCTTATCAGTCATCTTGAAAAACTTCTTCCTACTCTCAACTTTTCTTGAAAATATTATAAGGGATTTATCTCTCTTAATAAATGAAGATTAGAACAACTCCTTGCAATTCTAGAAAAAAAAGATAGTAATCAATTAAAAGAATATCTTGAAAAAGAAAATACAAAAACTTTTACCTTTTTTTCTCAATCGCTATGAAAAAAGCAGTAACAGAAAAGCAACCAAAAACAAAAGCCAAGGTACAAGAAGAATCTCCTATAAAAAATGCTTCTGTTAAAGAGATGCTTGTTCATTTAACAACGAAGTCTGCACTAAAGTTTTGGCTTATTTGACTTGTTTTTGTTTTCCTTTGATATCTGTTTTTTGAATCATTAGGAGTGCTTTACATGATTCTTACAGCACTTATTATTTCTGTTGCTATGGAAGGGGTAATTCTCTTATTAGAAAAATGGATAAAACAAAGATCTGTTGCTATTATTCTGTCTTACATTCTGCTTATTATCTTTGTGATTTCCTGAATTATCCTCATTGTTCCTTTCTTGATTTCACAAATTACCTATCTTATAGAATGGATATCTAATGTTATTTGAAATCTTAAAATATTTATCACTGAAAATACTTGGCCTGATGCGGTAGGTCAGGTTGCTTGGATACCTACATTCGTCCAAGATTATCTCATTGCACATCGAAGTGAACTTAACATCAACTGATCTGATATTCAAACAGCATTACTTACAAGTTTAAATACGCTTCTTGATTCTTCTGTTTCCTATCTTACACAATTTTCTTCTTGAGTCTTCTCTTTTGTTGGACGTTTTTTCTCTGTGGTTGGAGAGGTCGTTATTATCTTTACACTTGCGATATTCTTTTCTATAGAGAAATCTTATCTTACCCAGCTTATTTCTAAATGTTTCTCTAAAACTAGAAGAGCACTTGTTAATAAGAAAATTGATCGTATTTATACCCAGCTTTCTGCTTGGTTAAAAGCTAGAATACTCCTCTCTTGTATTCTTGCAGCTATTTTTGGGATTTCTTTATGGATTCTTAATTTATGTTGAATAAAAATTCCTAGCATACTTACTTTATCAGTTATTACTGGGCTTCTTGATATTATTCCGTACATTGGGCCTTGTATTGCTGCTGTTCCTATTGTATTACTTACATTCATCCATAATGGATTCTGGGCCATGATGTTAGTTGGATGTGTATTTTTACTTATCCAATGGATTGAGAATTACGTTATCGTTCCAATTCTTATGGGAAAACAATTAGGAGTTAATTCTATTCTTATCTTTGTATGTGCGCTTTTAGGAGCTGTTATCTTAGGATTCTGGGGTATTGTTCTTTCTGTTCCTTTGGCTGTTATTCTTGCTATCTTTATTGATGATAAAAATAATGAGTAAAATTAGTGAAGTGATTAGAAAGCAATTAATTAGTATGAAAGATGAAAAGAATCGCCTCTTTGTTGCTAAACTTATTCCTAATATTCCTTTTGAACGCATTCTTTGAATCAAAACGCCTCCTCTAAGAACTTTAGCAAAAGAGCTTAGCAAAACAGCTAATATCTCAACATATTTTGAAGATTTACCACATTATTATCTTGAAGAAAATCATTTACATGGATTTCTTATTGAACAAATTCATGATTTTTGAGTATGTCTTCAATTAACTGAAAGTTTCCTTCCTTATATTGATAATTGGGCAACATGTGATATGTTTTCACCTAAAATTTTTAAGAAGCATCCAGATGAGGTTTATTCAAAGATAAAAGGTTGGATTAGATCAAAGAAGATTTATACCGTAAGATTCGCTATTCAGCTTCTTATCGGGAATTATCTTGATGAGGAATTTAAAAAAGAGATGCTTGAGCTTGTTGCTCGCATTCAGAGTGATGAATATTATATTCAAATGGTACAGGCCTGGTATTTTGCAACGGCACTTGCTAAACAAAAGGAGCCTACATTAGCGCTTTTAAAGAAACAAGTACTCAGTCCTCGAGTACAAAACAAAAGTATTCAGAAAGCGAGAGAAAGTAAAAGGATAGATAAAGAACTAAAAAATGAGCTCTTAAGCTATAAAATTAAAATTTCATAGGAGGCTTTTTTAATGCTATATACACTCAAAAAAATTGTCAAGCTTAAAAATTTTTAGTATTAAGTTTTTTTTGTAAATTCGATTTTTTTAGATTATACTTTAGAAAAGTAAAAAGAGCATTTTATTATATTATCGTTCTTATGGGAAAAGAAAAAGAAAACAAAATTGAAGAAAAAGAAGTTTCTTTTAATGAAAAATCTAGGATTCCTCTCATTCATATTGATGATATGACTTGGGGATATCAAGAAAGCAAGAAAATTCTTTTCAAAAAGTTTAACTTTACCCTATCAAAGGGAGATTTTGTCGTTGTTACAGGAAAATCTGGGACTGGGAAATCTACACTTGTAAAGTTCCTTATCTGACAGATTAGACCTAACAAAAAGACTATCTATTATAAGATGGAAGATATGGCTGAATTTGGAGATGATGAAATTCAAAGATATAGAAGAAAAATTGGAATTATTTTCCAAGATTATCAACTTATCAATAGTCTTACACCAAAGCAAAACGTTATTTATCCTCTTGTACTTGAAAGAATTCCTCTTGCTGAGATTAAGAGGAAATATGAAGCTATTAATGCTCTTTTAGATATTTCAAGTATTGAAACTACCGAAATTAAAAAATTAAGTTGATGAGAGAAGCAAAAAATTGCTATGGCAAGAGCGCTTATTCATGCACCTGATTTTATTATAGCGGATGAACCCACAGGAAATCTCGATCATGAAAGTACTATGCAAATTGCTGATATCCTTATCAAAGCTAATGAAATTGGAAATACTATTGTTCTCGTAACTCATGATACTGTACTTCTTGATTATATTAAGAAACATATCGATATTAAAAGTATTACCCTTTGACATTAATTGAAACTTTACTATATGCCACTATGAACGCTCATGACTAAGACAGAAGAACTTTTAAACAATATCAGTAAACGCGTATCTTCTCTTGAAATCGCTTGATATATTAAAGAAGAAGTTTCTGCTTCTCTTAAATATCTTCACTGGTATAAACTCAAGAATATTGATAAAAATATTGAAAGTTTTTGTGATTATTTAGAATATTTAAATGCTCAAAATACAGAAAAAATTAATAATCTTTGAGTTGTTAAAACAGCAGCAAATTCTCATCAGGATAAAGAACTCAGTTATTTCTTTGTTCCTGAAAAGAAATTAAATAAAGCTAAAGAAAAAGAATATCAAAAGAAAATTAGTGATAATGGGTATGAGCTTCTTACATTGATTCAATGAGTGAAAGGGATCCTTGTTCTTAGTATTGATGAGTTCTGTAATGCTTCAAAGACAAGAATGGATATCCACAAACTTCTTATGGAGAAAGAATATCCTAAGAAAAAGAAGTGCAATAAAAAATAAGGTTTGTATTGGTATATTATATAGAAAAAATCAGCTTGAAGCTGATTTTTTTAATACGTTGCTATTTTCTCTGGGAATTCTTTTATAAAAGGAATGAAATTCTTTTTGTTTATTACCTCATAATTGGCAAGATTTAATGTTTCTTTAGGAGATAATAGCATTTTTCAACAAACATTAACTTCTTCTATCACCTTTTTTAAAACAAAATAAGTATATTGATTTTATTTTATATAATAAATATTTAAAAAACTCTGAAATTCACTTTAGTAACTAGTATATCTCTATTTTTTGAATCAACTCAAATACCAAAATTGCATAGTATTCTTAGTATTACAATTAAAATACTATTCTAAAATTTCAACATTTAGTAGATAAAATTAAGATTCAATCAATTTATCAATACAAACAATTCAATTATTAACTTTTTTTGTATTATAATCCTGAATCTCTTGTTTAAAAGTTTCTATATCAAAATTAGCCATAAATTCTTCCGTGTTCTGGTCCTTTTCATCACTACTAAGCTCATCCATACAACTATAGAATTCTTTTCTAAATGAAAGTCAAGTACCATCAGCTCCCTTATCTATAGCTTTTTTAAATTCTTTTAACCAAAAACTGATATATTTATTTTCTTCTTTTCAATTCAAAACATTGATAAAATACTTATCTGTATCTAGTCTACATTTAAGAATATCTTTTGCACTAGATGAAAATGTAGTCAACTTTCAGTCTGAATAATAATTATACAATACACAACCATTTGTAGAAACAGTATCTCGGTTGAAATAATAGATACTATCGGTGTAACTAGCATACTCACAAGGATCATCTAATGCTCTATACGTCAAAATAATTCAACCATCAACTCATAGCATATCTCAATGGATTCAAATATATCAATTCTTATAGGGTAATATAAACGATTGTCTTTCTATTGGTTCATATACGCATCAATCAAGATAACATTCATAACACATAAAAGCAGAATCATCAACTTCATTTGTACTTACTGTTTTTTCTCCTCATAACTCACTTCTTTTTAGCATAACCATAACATTACCTCTTAACTCATTCTTTTTATCAGGATTTAAAGTATTAGACATAATTCAAACAATCTTCAACTTATTTAAATGCCTGATATAATAAGGATTACCTCAATTATATTTATCTCAATAAAGTAGCCTTGAAAGTATAGTTCAAATTTCAGCAACAGTAACTTTATCATAAGGTCTAAATTTAGTAATTCATTGTCCCATTAATCATAACTGGCAAGCATTTGTTACTCAATTATCGTATCTCTTATCTAAATCAGAATCTACATCTGCAAATATACATTTTTTACTAGTATCTCATTTTTTCTTTAAATTCTTTAATGCATAATTACTTATCATTTTAGCTAATGCAATTCTTGTAACTTCTCAATTCATATTAGCCTTATCAATTGTGGCCATCGTCGTGATTCAATTATTATATGCCCGGGAATATGCTGAATCATATTCCTGAGAATAATCAGCCTTCACAAAATTAAAGAAAAATATTGATAATATGAATAGAAAATAAAGCTTTTTCATAAGAAGTATAAATAAATAAAAGGTATTAATTTACTATACTATTATTAATAGCATTAAAAAGAGAATATTTATAAAGTTCTTACAAATGAAATTCTTTTTTTCGAAAAAAAGACACCTCTCGGTGTCTTTTCCTCATTTGCCATATATATTTATGCAGCTTTCTTTGTAAATACTCTATAACCTGCGTAAAGAGCAACTGTAATTGCTAACATCAATACAAAGTCTTCTACAGGTCCTGTTGCAGGAACGTTTTTAATTGTTGGTGCAACATCTGTTTCGTGTCTTACATTTACAGGATATCTTACTTCTCTTCCTTTTGCATCTCTAGGGATGAAAGCGAAGATAAGTTCATCATCTGTATCCTTTGTTTTATATTGATATCTTTCTTGCGACATAGGTACTGTTCCTAATGTAACGTAATCAGCAGCATCTTTATCAAATACTCTGATTTCAACATTATCTGAGTATGGTACTGCAGTCCAAGTTAAAGTAACTGTATTTCCTTGAATATAGTGGGAGATGTCTGCCATTTCCATATCAGCACCATTAGCTGCTCCATGTTCATCGTCTTCTTCGATTGCTAGAGCTTCATTAAGTGTTGATGATTCAGTTGCTTTAGGTGTTTCAAAAGAATTACATGCATCAGCTTCTGCATATTTCTTAGTTCCAAAATTGAAACAGAATTCGTTTGAATAAGATCCTGGAACAACATTATCATCTAATGGAACAACTACTCCATAATAAGTATTTCCTGTATTAACCATACTTTCTGAAATAGTTAAGTCAAATGTTCCTTCAACATCCCATGTTGTAAATGCAGGAAGTTCAACCAAATCGTCTCTTGTTACAGCATCACCTGCTACATAAGTACTCATAGGTTTTTCTCCTAGAAGAATATAATACTCTCCTACTGCTACATCTTTAGAATCCTTAAGGATAGGTGTAGTGATTAAAAAGTCTGATCTTACAGAATCTTCCTTTGTTTGGAAACCTTCAATGGTAATATTTTGGTTTTCTGTATACCCAAAACTACGTTCTCCATCGAATACAAGATTAAGATCAAGTACTGCTGCTGATGCAACAGAAGCTCCTAATGCAAGCATTGTAAGTAAAGAAAGCTGTTTTTTCATTTTCATTCGAAATAATTAAATAAAATTCATACCTTATTGTAGTCTTAATTCCTTAAAATGCAAAAAATTTTACAATATTGGATTGACTTTTCTCTGATTTTATGATAAAATCATCATAAATTTAACAATAAAAAAAGACTTCTCAGCTTATTTTATGAGAAGTCCTCTACTCTATTATAATAATTATTCAGCTTCTGCAGTGAGTTCTTTAAACAGTTCTTCGTTAACATTTAATTTTAATTTTCCGTACTTCTTAGTATTTTCTGATCGTTGAAGAATATTCGATTTAAGATTTTTATATTCTTCAGAATAATTTTCATCATTCATAGGATTCTCAGATGATAGAAGAAGTTTTACCGCTTTTTTTTCTTGTTCAGATAAATCATAGTTATAAGAAGTAATCATCTCTCAAACTTCTAGAGCGATAGGATCTGTATTTTTAGCATTTATTTCTCTAATTTGAGCTTCTCCTCAAGGATAATTAGAAGTATTTACTGTCATCGCATTTAGCTTATAGGATAAACTAATACATATTATAAATACTTTTTATATTTTGTCAAATTAGAAGGAATAATTATTAAGCCAATTTGCAAATTCCTTTGCTTGAATTCCTAACTTATCTGGAATATCTCTCAGTAATGTGCGTTTCAGTAATTGATCTGAATATTTTACTTTTAAATCATCTCATGATGCGGAGAACTTTGATTTTGGATGCTGAGAGATAAAATCACCTATTGCGTTAACAAGATGAGCAAAATATCTTGCCCTATCTGCTCATTTCATTGAAGCTCTCGCTGATTCCTCATCAATTAATGGATCGTCTGTATATTGCTTAGGTAATTTTAATATGATACCATTTTCTGCCTCAAAAATATAATTGGCCTCATCTTCTGAATACATCATTTCTCTTTTCCATGAATAGAGCTTATGCTCAACAACTCAAGTTGGCATTTCTACATCAACACTTACAACACTTCCTCTCTTATTCCCCCGTTTTTCCTGTGGCTTTTCATCTTTTGCTCTAATAAATCTTATCATTCATACTGAGGATGGATATGCGATATAGGTTTCTTTTGTTCCATCTGGCTTTTGGTATTCTCACTTTCTTTGAAACGATGGCCTTGTATATCTATCAATAGGTTTTCCTTCATAGAAATTTCAGGAATAGGTTCAACTATCATCTTTTAATGTTCACTTTTTACCCCACTCTCCTCTGAAGAATCAACCATCACATCTTAAGACGATAGCGTCTCCTGACGGCTCTCAGTTTTCATCAAGTTCTCATATATAAAAACATGGGATATCATAGACATCTGATATCTGTTTATAACAATGTTCATGATTTTGGTTTTCATAATATTTTAGACCATCTATTATGATATAGTTTTCTTCTCAATCGCTTTTAATAAGGTTCTTATTTAGTTGAAATATCCCATTCTTTCGTTTTCAAAGGATTTCAAAACTATTAAAATCAAGGGTTTCGGAATTGATTTCTTCGGATTCTTGTAATATTGTAGCTAGTTCTTGCTTCCCTTGTTTTTCTATTTTTTGCAGGTTATCAATTCCTTTTTTCTCAGCACTTTCTTTTTCTAAAGACTCCATATGATGTTATAACAAAAATAATTTTTTACAAAGAGATATTAAAAATTATCATCATTATGTCAAGCTAAAAAAATAAGACTTGCTTTTGATTTATCGTTTTCTTATACTTTCAGGCGCAAACAAATACAAAAGCATTATGAAAAGGATTATTAATTGTTTCTTTCTTTTTTTGGGGATTTTTCTTTCTGCTCCCAGCAAAGCACAAAATCCTATAACGTTGTTCACTCCTCTCTCGGTATTTAGTGGGATGCCAAAACTTTATGAGTATTCCACTCCTAGCGGAGAGAAGTTCTCTCTTGAGCTTATAGAAATCTTTGGATATCCGTGCTATGAGGTATACGATATTCCGAAAGCTTTCCCTGAGCCTAGTTCGATAACTGATGGTGTAAAAGCCATTAACATGGAGAAAGACAGCTGTGAATTCTGTTTCTCCGTCGAATCTAATGAGGATTACTGTTTCTTTATTTCAAGTGGACTAGAAGAAATTTGTACTCTTTATGATAGCGATGGGATTCCGCTTTCCCCATTCTCGAACTTTCAACACCTTAAGACTACGGAGTTTCTATATATTGAGACATCAATTTGCGAAATTCTTAATAACAAAATGGTTGCTGAAGATAAAGTAAGGATTAATGTGGATGAACTGACAGCTTTTGATGAAGAAGGCTTGTGCTATGTATGCTTTATCGAGCTTGATGAAAATGAAAACGTTCTGTATTCCTCCTCTGTACTCTTTCCGTGCTTTGGAGGGATGGGAAGTTGTATCAGTAAAAAAGCTTCAAAAGACACAAGTAAGCTCTACATTAAAATCATTAAAGAGGGAGAATTTAGCACACTCTTTGAGAAACAGAGGTCGCTTGGATTTATAAACCTTTAAACGAAGTTTTTTTAAAAGCCCAGATCAGGAATTTTCTGATTTGGGCTTTCTTCTTAAAAATAAGTAGTATTATCTAATCTTAAATTGCAAAGTTTGTTCTACTGATTGTTGGTCTTCAAAATCTACTAAAACTTTAATAAGATATGTTCATTTTTCTGACCATGTTTTTGTTACATCTGAACATGTTCTTCATTCACATTCTGATTGGTTTCCATCTCAGAAATCCCAAGTAATCTTTGTTGGAAGACCACTAAAATCAAGTGCTAATTCAACAGGTGAACCGGCTTTTGCCTCTTGAAGAGGATGTGAAGGTGAATAGATATCAAGTTTAACAACTTGTTTTTTTACCACAATAGAAGCATTTGCTTTAATTGTAACTGAACGTCATTTTTGGGTATAAATCGTTACGCTTGGAACAAAGATTCCGTTATTTTCTGCATAATCGAAACTATATTGATGTTTAACTACTCAATTTGACACCTTTTGCTGAGTTTCTCAATCTCAGAAATCCCACGTGAAATAGGTAATTTGGTCTGAGGAATCTGTTAGTCTTGAAGCTGAAGCATCTAAGGTTACTGTAAATGGTTCAAAGCCTACTGTATCTCATATAATTGAGAGTTTTCATACAATATCATCAAGTCAAATCTTTGCTTCTAGTTCTTCTTCATATTCTAATCAACGTGAGTCATCGACGATTTGGATTGCTATTTTATGACTCTCTGAATCACGGATATCAAAGATATATTCATCTGTATTTGTATAAACGATAGGTTTTCCATCAAACATTACTGTTATTTTTGTATCGATTGTTCTTGGTTCAATATTCTGGAATTTTAATTTTAATTTTGTTGGGATTTCTGTTATTGCTACTGTTTTAGTTTCTTTTATTTTATCTGCATTGATTTTTTCGTATCCATTACTTGTTGCTGAAGATGCTGAGAATTCGTAATTTACTGCAAAGTTTGCTTTTTCACTTAGTGTTATTGCTTCTTCACAATATCATTCTTGATTATCATCAGTTACGAAATTCATTCTTACGACATATCTTCACTGACCTGGAAAACGGAAATTAATCTTATATCAAGTATCGGTATCATGAACTTCTTCGATAACTTTATTATTCAATTTATCAGTAACGATATATGAATGATCTGCTACTGATCTTTCTGTTCAATCGAGGAAGTAACCTTCTATAATATAGTCATGGCCTTGTTGTTTTGTCAGATTAATTTTACATACAGGGATTCATGACTGCGTCACTCTTAATGGGAAGGTATACCAATCTCAACTTCCATCAAAACCATGAATATCTAGAAATCTTACTAATGGATAATAAACCTTTGAAGAATCATAGGTATGACGGTATTTTGTTTCGTTTAGTTTATCTACCACTGTATCGTTATCTCAATCCCAAAGTAAATTATATTCAGCAATATTGAGGTCTTTGAATACAGCATCTGCATCGAATTCTACTTCTGCTGGTAATGGACCTACAGATAATTCGTTATTTCATTGATTAACTTGTCTATCTATTCCTTTCACTGTGATTTCTGAGGAAACGTATAATCTTTTCATAAGATGTTCTTCTACTGTTTGGTTATTATTTCCATCTCTTAACAAGAACATAAGAGAGATATCATAAGTTCCTTTATGTTCATAGAAACATTGTCAGGCAAAATTAATTTCATCAGAACTTAATCCTATTGTTTGATTATTTCAACAATCTAATTGTACTGCAACAATTTGCACTCATTGGAATTTAGATTTTACATATTCACGATAGTTTGCTGAGAATAATGAAGCTCAAACATTTACTGGCGCTATTACTGGGAAAGATCAGTCGATTTGGATTGGACTTTCTCTCCAGATTCTCTTATCGCCATCTAATGCTGTTTCATATCTTATCATACTTAAGTTTACAACATCGTCTGGGTTTGTTATTGATTGAACATCGATACTTGATACTTTTGAAATCAATGTTGTACCAGCAGCTAAAGCTATTCAAACAATAATAATTCAGAATAAGATTCATGCATAATACCATCCTTTAGGTTTATTTTTTACCGTAAATGATCTATAGGTATTCACAATTAAGATTACTACTCCTAAGAGAAGAATAACCATCATTACAGCCACACTAAGAAGACTCAAGATTGATTTTGCTGTACCTGGTGCAATACCTAAAGCTGTAAATCCACCTAAACTTCCTGGATTTGAAGCTAGATAATATGAAAGCACTCCAAGTCCGAGAACAAAGAGCAAGATAATAACAGCACATCCAAGAAAAATAGTTTTTATTGAAAGATTTCTTCTTGCTCATTTTTTAATTACAACATTTCTATTTACCTGAACAGAAGAATATCCAAGTGTTTTTAGTTTCTCTTGGTTTGTTTGATAATATTCGCTTAATTGCTTTAACTGGGTTTGATATTTAATCATCTCCTCTGTTGGCATCGTTGGATGCTGCTGAATATATACTACAACCTCATTATAAAGTTGTTGAAGTTTCTGTTGTTCAGCTAGAATTTCTTTAATCTTTGATTCGTTATTAAGTTGAGCAGTCTCATTATTTACAGGTTGCTCGTTTAATGGGTTGTTAGATTGTAGAAATGAACTGTTGTTTTTCTCTTCCATTTTTTATTTTTGTATGTGTAAAGCAAAATTTCCTCAGAACAATTATAACGCTTTTTTTTATTTTTGCAAATTTTGAATTGAACTTTTTTATTTTTTTTCTTTAGAAAAAATGGATTGATTATTCATCAATCCAATCTCGAGTTTTAGTTCTTTGTTAGTTTCTTCAGCGTCCGTTGTAAAAGGCGTTCTGCATCATCTTTAAGATCTTTATATTCCTCAATCTCCCTATTTGTCTCATCTGCATTTATTTTTATCATAGCAATTAAATCCTCTTTTGAGGGATATTTGCTAGCGTCATTATGATTTACCATAAAGAGGAATGCTAATAATACTAATGGGATTTTTTTCAATTCATCTTCTGCTGTTTTCTCAACTTCTTGTATTACACAAATACAATTTTGTTTATAGTCTTCAGCTAATGAGATACGACTATCTAGTTCATAAATCAAATCTCGGATATCTCTTGGAAGACGGTATTTAATATAATCAATAGAGAATTGAAGATAAAGAATGAGGAGTAAAGCTGTGTAAATCGACCATTTCGGCAAACCATGAAGAGGTCCTATGAACCATAGAATAACAGGAATTGCTAAAAGCAATTGGTTAAACTTCACACTAGACTCCATTCCATCTAATGAAGAAAGTGTTTTTGCACAAGATGTAATTCGTTTTTTCATATTCGTTTTGTTTTATTAAAACAACAATATGGAAATCGTACTGTAAAAGCAAGAAAAAAGACGTGAATCAATTCGTTCACGTCTCTTATCTAAATGAGTTACATCTTAACAGTGATGAGGTGGGGTGAGGTGCATTGCTCCTGAATACCAAGTAAGCTTTCCCTTGAAAGGAGCTACTGCAGAGAGAATTGCCTCTATGAACGGAATCTGTTGCTTCTCATCCAACTGATAGATTTCTTCCATGGATGTTTCACCAACGAAGATATCTCCTGTAGTCGGGATTATCCCCGGTTGAGAGCATCTATTGGTAAGTCCCGAATGAGGAGCCCCATCGACAGCATTGTTACGTCCAAATAAGTTCACTACATCTGCAAACGACTCAGCCGTAGCGGGAATCGCCTTTACCTCAACGATATGGTCGAAGATCCAAGAACACAATACATGAATATTCATGTAATTGTTTAATGCATTCTCTACCTCAATAGACTCGATATTTTGTTCTAGCAGCTTAATTGCACTGTAGAATTTCATGAAATCGAACGGCGGAGTCACAGCCTCTTCGATTTGTTCTGGAATTTTGTACATACTTTTTTATTTAACCTTAGTTATTTTACTTTCTTTATACTATATAGAACTCCTCTTTAATGTCAATATTTTTTTCAAAAAAATTCTTTTGAAAAACCTAGAGATTTGCTCTCTAGATTTCTCAAATATGAATAGAACAATTGGAATCTTACTTATATTTTTCCTTTAACTTAGCAATTTTTTCTGCTTTTTCTGCAGCTTTTTTTGCTTCTCTTTCTGCTTTTAATTCTTCTTTTGTCTTTTCAACTACTACTTCTTCTTTCTTCTCTTCTTTAACTTCTACTTTTTCTCCAGCTTCTGGTTCAACAACTACAACAACGTCTCTTTTCATTTCTTTATAAAGGAATGGTACTGAGAATGTTCCAGCCTCATTAATTTTTTTCTTAAGTTTTAGATAATGAGATTCAATTTCTACACCATATGTTTCCTTTATTGCTTCTGCAATATCTGATTCACTTACTTTAGCATAAAGTACATTATCTTTATTAACCTTTCTAACAAGTTTAACTCCTCCATTTTCTGCCATTTTTGCGAAAAGATCTTCTAGACCAGCAGCTTTCTTTGCTCTTGCAGCTACAGCAGCTTGCATTTTTTGTTCGTACTTGTTCTTATTAGCTTTATCTGCAAGTACAGCAATATTTTGAGGTAAAAGTACATTTCTTGCGAAAATAGGTTTTACACTAACAATTTCGTATTTTTCTCCGAGATATTTATCATCTTGAAGCAAAATCACTTCAATGTTTCTGTTTTTAACAGTTCTTCTTGGCATTTTTACACGCTTCTTAACGGAAGTAAAATAAAGTTCAGTTGAATTTTATATGGATTTTCAAACTAAATGCAATTGAAAATTTAATAAAATATAAGCACGACTTGATTTTCATAAGCGGGATTTCTGTAAAAACACTGTAAAACAAAAGAACCAAAGCATATGGAAACAATTAGAGAAAACGAACAGGGAAAAATTAAGAGATGGCACCAAGACGCTGAAAAAGGGAAACAAGCTGCATTAAGAAGAGAACGTAATATCTCTTGCTTTGTTGTAATTGTCCTCTTCATGATAGTAGCAATCCTCTTGTATATTGGATATGTTATTTGGCGGCTAATAGGATTTTAAACTCTTAGAGACTAGAGATGTTTTGTTCTCTAGTTTTTTTACTTTTTGTAACCTATTATCCTCTTGTATAGATTTTATCAGAATACTCACTAAGAATCGCTTTTGCTCTTTCTAAATCTTTTTTATTTGCTGCATGTACGCCATGTAGAGGATACTTCCATTTTAGTTTATCTCGTTTTGAAACTCACAGATTATGATAAGGAAGGATTTCTAATCTTTCCATGCTTTTTCTTGTTTTTAAGTATTCTCCTAGACTTCTTAAATCCTCTTCTTCATCTGTATATCCTGGAACTAAAACATACCTTATTCGATATGGTTTATTTATTTCATCTAAGTAATCTAAAGTTTTTAAAGGATTTTCGTTAGATTGTCATGTCAATTCTTTATGCTTTATTGGATTAATATGTTTAATATCCGGGAGAATTAAATCAGCTAACTTTAGAACTTCTCTTGCCTCATTTGTTTGCATAAATCCATTTGTATCAATACAAACATGAAAGCCTTCTTCTTTTAATCTTTTTACTATTGGTAAAAGTTCAGCTGCTTGGAATAGCGGTTCTCCTCATGAGAATGTTATTCCTCACTCTTCGCCAAAATATTCTTTTTCTTTTTCTACTTGAAGAAGGATATCATCAACTGTCCAATGTTTATTATTTTCATTTTCAACTGGTATTGTATCTGGGTTATGACAATATTTACACCTGAACATACATCATTGCAAAAAAATAACAAGTCTTATTCATGGACCGTCTTGTGTTCCAAATGTTTCTACTGAATGAACATTAAGCATTGGAAACTCACAATTGTATAAAATATATTTTTTAGGCAAGAAAAGTCCCGCCTTTTATAGCGGGAAAATCTTGAATATCTTTCTTAGATTACTTCTATTGAGTATCCACTTAATTGAGTTGCTAATTTTATATTACTTGCTCATTTTCCAATTGCTAATGGTTTTTGAGACTCCTCAACTTTAGCTACCGCTTTATTTCCTTCTTTAATTTCAACACTTTCAACTTGAGCTGGTTTTAGAAGTCTTGTAATTAATTCTTTTGGATCATCTATATTTTCAACAAAATCTACCTTTTCTCCATCGAGAAGAGAAAGTACGGTATTAATTCTATCTCCTTTATGTCCAACAAATACTCCTACTGGGTCGATTGATTCATCTGTACTTGAAACAACGATTTTTGTTTTTTTACCAGCGATTCTTCCAATTTTATCAATACGAACAACCCCTTCTTCAAATTCAGGAACTAATTTTTCTAGGATTGCTACTACGTATTCAGGAGATGTTTGCGTAATATCAAGAACAATACTTCAAGCTTCCTTACTAATTTTTTTCAAGAATACAAATACCTCTTCTCCTACTTCGTATGGTCTATTAGGAATTTGACTTTCAGGAGCAAGAACTACTGTTGTTCCTTCGATATCAAGGATTACACTATCTGTGTGCACTTTAATAACCTTTGCTTTAAGAAGTTGTCCTTCTTTATCTTGGAACTTATCATAAAATCTTTCTCTTTCAATATTCTTAATTCCTTGCTTTATTGTTTGAGCTGCTGCTTGTGCTGCGATTCTTGAAAGTTCCATATTCTTAGGAGTCACGTTTGTAAGCATTTGTTCTCCTACTTCTACGTCTTTTCTTTCCTTTTTTGCATCAGCGAGAAGAATCTGAGTATCTTCATCTTCAAGTTCTTCCACTACTGTAAGAGCCTTATATACACTAATTGCTCAATCATCTTCGATATTTACAGCAATATCTGATTTTCTATATTCTGGATAATCTTTTTTAAATCATGATTTAATTCCATTTCTCATTATTTCCAATACTTGATATGGATCAAGTCTGTATTCGTCTACCAAATGCTCTATAGCAGCTTGGATACTTTTTCCATCGAGTTTCATATTGAAATTTTATTTAATAATAAAAATTGGTTCGTTCGTTACTTTATCTTTTCATGCTATTTTTTCAAGCAGAAAACTTTTCTTATTAGTGAGTATCTCTTGACATTCATTATTTTATTTATATATTATAGTTAAATAACAAATACAAATATTATGATTGATTATTTTAATTCTCTGGGGCCTATCTCAAAGGCTACAGTTATTATTGCTGTTGTGTCATTGATCCTTACCGTCATTGCACAGCTGAAGAAATATGATGACAGAAGTCACATAGTACCATTCTGGTATCAGGTGTGTTTATACTCCTTCATCATCTTCACAATTAGTGCTTTTGCACTTATTGGGCTATTCTTCTCTTTCTATAACTTATAAAAAACGGGCATACTAACAGTCCAAAGTTGTTGTTAGTTCAAAGTGATCTGGAACCAGATCACTTTTTTTTGGAAAAACACTTGATTTTAAGGACACTAATCATTACAAGTTTAGTTACCGATGTTCGTGTAGCTCAGTTGGTAGAGTTTTGCTATCTTAGGACCGACAGACCATCAAAACGATACAACTACTTCAATTTTTAGCGCTTAAGAGGTTGAAGTGGTATTTATGCTAGCAATGTGTTGATTATTGGTCTTTGGAGGGTAGAAAAGGTCGTGAGTTCGAGTCTCATCACGAACGCATATGAATGTCCTCAATGTATTTCGTTTGAGGACTTTTTTTATTTTTTTAAAATTTCTCTAAGAAAAAAAAGGAAGTTAACTTATAGCTTCCTATTTTCTAAAGAATACTCATTAGTGACATTTCAAATTCTATCATCCGTTGGCATTATAAGCTCGTTGAGATAGGTAAGTAATTGTTGGGATTCTTTTTTTGCAAGGCGTAAGGTCCCATTTTCAGAATCCTCAGGTTGCGATAGGGTGAGATAGAACCCATCTATAGGAGTATCCTCGTCTATAAATTCGAGAGGTTCTCCGTTCCTTTTTATTCTAAAGACAACAATTCTCCCTAATTCACATGCAAAGATACAAGCATCGTATGTTTCAATAAGTTTACCACCATCTTGGTAGCTGCCTTCCTCTTTAAAATAACATTTCAAAAGTGGAGTTGAAACTTTGAGATAATAATACCATGCTTGAAGGAATGCAAGACGAGTCCCCTTTGTAGAATATCTACATGCCATGCACGAGCATACTGTTGCTATGTGTGTAAACGCACAATTTGGGGTAAAGACAGTTTTCGTGTCTTTGTTAACAAATCTTTTTGGAATGTAATTTTCTTTTTTTTCTTTCATATCTTTAGGTATTTTTGTTTACTAACTTGATTGTAACTATTCGTTTTTTTGAAATCAAGCTCATTGTATAAAAACACTCTTGAAAAAATATAAGAACTCTTTAACATCATTTTTGAAAAAAATTTAGATTATTGTTTGATATATAATGAAGTACTTTAAAGGAATCCTTTTTTTCTTAGCCTTTATTTTTAGTTTTATCATCGTTCATAATACTTGATATGCATACAAAGAACTTCTTATTGAGAATAGATGAGGAAGACCTATTAGAGTAATCAAAGTTGTACTAGACTGAGAGCATTTTGTTGTTGTTTCACCTTCTGAAAATTGAGGTTCAACTACTGAAGAATTAGCAAAAAATGTTTGATGAGATACTGCTATTAATGGAGCATTCTTTTGTCCTGACGACTATTCTTCATGTAAATTAAATGGGAAAAGAGTTACTCATACTGTTTCTGAGAGAGTATATCTTTGAAATGGTGAAGATTGGAGTATGTATTGGTGAGATACTTCTATAAGGATGATCTTTTGATTTGATAAACAATGAGATCCCCTCTTTGTTCAGAAAAGTTCATGAGAAGCTGATATCTGATTATGGAGTAATTTGAATTCTGATAAAATAGATGATTTATATTTTTGAATTGGGAACTGGCCTGTACTCTTGCTAGAATGAGAAGATGTTGTTCAGGCTTCAGCATTATATATTGATAATAAACTTACATGACTTGCTAATAGGAATTTTATTTGTTCTACAGAAGATAATACCACGATTTATATGGGAGTTATTTGATCAAGTAGCGTTTGGAATCTCCCAAAATATTTAAAAGAGAATTTCTGATGTTATAATGCACTATTTTTAGATGCGTGAGCAAGTACTGCTATGGTTTATGACGGGAAGACTTTGGATAGGGGATCAAGGAAAAGAGTTATGGATGCCTTTGTTGTTTTAGATAGAGATGCGTATACCGCTCTTACAGGTATTGAACCTGATGAAAAGAAAATTGATAAAGTTGAAGGTTATGAACCTACACAATCTGACTTGAATCGTTTGAAAACCGTTGAAAATGTTATTGATATTATTTATGCTAAATATTGAAAAAGTAAGTATAGATGGCCATTTATAAGGATTATCCGTGATATGGTAAAAGATGATTTACCTGAAGGGAAGAAATGGCTTTACAATCATGTACTTATCTATTTGTTTACTATTGATAGTTTCTAATGGAAATTCCAAATATATGACTTTGAACTTGGAAAATTCAAGATGAACGCGTGATTCAAGAGGCCCTCGATATAGGATATCATCATTTTGATACTGCATGGATTTACAATAATGAGAGGATTCTAGGAAAGGTGTTTGATGAAGAAAAAACAAAAAGGGAGCAGCTTCGGATAACGACAAAGGTTTGGTTTGATTATGTCCCTGATTATAAACCTCATGAATTTCTTGAGAATGATTTCTGTTATAGTCAATTAGAATCTAGACTTAAACAGACCTTTATTGATTTAAAGACTGAATATCTTGATTTAGTACTCCTCCATTGGCCAACAGATATGGATAATGATATTTTTGCGTTTGAAAAGCTTTTAAACTACAAAAGAGAAGGAAGAATTCGTCATCTCTGAGTATCTAATTTTCCGTATTCCAAGTTAAGGAATTTATATAGTTATGTTTGAGAAGAACTTGAGTTTTTAGAAATAGAAAAGCATGCTTGTCTCTCGAATGAAAAAGCAGAAGCATTTGCTCACGAAAAGGGAATTAAGATTATTGCCTATTCGCCACTTTGACATGGGCATCTCCTCAAGAATCCTTTACTAGAAGAGCTAGCTGCTGAGGAACAGGTTTCAGTTGCACAACTTTGTATTGCATATATCATAGAAAAGTGATGTATCTGCATTCCTAAATCATCATCTAAGGAAAGACTTCTAGAGAATTATCATGCAAAAGAAATTCATTTAAGTGAAAAATCAATTTCTATTATCGATTCAATGACTAAAAACCATCGTTACAATAATCCACCTTTTGCTCCCGATTGGGAAGACTAAAAAAGCAGCGAAGGATAGAATTTCCATGCTGCTATTTTTTTACTTAGATTGATACGGCACCCTTGATTCCCTTATCGTGCTCATAGTCTATGAGTTCGATATCTTCCCACTTGAAGTCCAAGATATTCTTGACCTCAGGATTGAGTTTAATTGAGGGAAGTTTGTGAGGTATGCGGGTAACTTGCTTTTTCATCTGCTCAATGTGGTTGAGATAGATGTGAGCATCACCAAAGGAATGAGTGAATCGTCCCGGCTTACGACCCGTAACATGAGCCATCATACAGAGGAAGAGTGCGTCCTGTGCTGTGTTATATGGTACGCCAAGGAACGTATCACAGCTTCTCTGGACCATCTTGAGATGGAGTACTCCTTCTTCGTTTGCGAAGAACTGGTAGAGGAAAGGACATGGTGGGAGCAATGTTCTGTCCTCTGTTTCATCATGAGGATTCCAGAGTGTAATCATAATCCTTCGAGATTCCGGATGATTCTTAATCTTCTCAACTGTATTTAAAAGTTGGTCTTTCCCACTGATAAGGATAGTATCAGCATCAGTATCAAAGTAGAATTTTCTCCTCTCTTGAACTTCACCATTGCTTAAAACAACAGAAGGAAGTACTACATAACACTCGTGCAGGTCTCCAGCGGTATGGGCTGCAATGTCTCTAATTCTCACCTCACCGAAGTTTCTGAATTGATACCCATAAGTGTGACCTATCTCACCCCACTTTTCACAGAAGGCGTCATCCTTAAGAATCATTTTCTCAAATTCCAACTTAGCTGCCTTCCATTCGTCAGTGTAATCCGTCCTCGCCTCATCCTTCCACATGTTTTCAAGAAGATCAAGCTGTTTGTTTGCTTTGAGGTATTTTTTGAACGGCCACTCTGTCCAGATGTGGTTTTCACGCTCAACCAAGTAGCGGATATTTGTATTACCGCTGAGTTTCCAGATGAGTTCCTCAAATACTGATTTGAGACTCATTCTCTTAGTAGTAAGGAGAGGATAGTTCTTGATGATACCGTTCTCTTCCTCAAGTTCGCAAACATACTCATAACTCGGGATTGCCAATGTCCCGGTACCAGTACGATCATCTGTTTTTACGCCACGAGCTAAAATAGTCCTGGCTAAATCAAGATACTGTTGCATTTTTTTAAGATTTTGTTTGACACTTATTTTTCTTTTAAACACAATAGTTTTTATCAAAAAGATTAATAAAGTCAATAAAATCTAAAAAATAAAAAAAAATTGGAGCATTGACCCCAACTTTTCTTAGAACATTTATCAGATTTCAACCATTACACCTGCATCAAACATATCTATAGTACAAGTGAAGTCCTCTTTTTGACTTCCATCTTTTTCATAAGTTACCGTTCCTTTTCTTATAAGTTTTTCATCTTCCTCTACTTCAGTGTCTTCTAAGGATATATCTGCCTCATATACTTCTTCGATATCTTGTAAGAATTGCATTATTTGGTTTTTACACGCTATAACACGTTTTTCTTCAGTATCCACATTAGTTAAATCGGCTCTCTCCTCATAACAGTTTCATGCTAAGAATTCTTGATCATTACAAATCAAGCCATGAGGAAGTGCACATTCTCAATAAACTTCATCTGTTGAATTGATAAGACTATGAACTCATCAATTATCTAGACAATACTGCATTGCTTCTGATAATCACAAACCTGTATATTGTGAAGTTGCAGGACAATTATAATCGTAACCGCAATTACAACCTGCTAATAAAATAGAACATCATAAAGAAAGAGATAAGAGTCCTCGATTTTTCATTTTTATAAAAAATTAAGAATAAAAGTTACTTGTTAACTATACTATATAAAAACAAATTAAAAATACTATGGATTTTTTTCAAGAAAGACTTGATTTTTGTCCTATGGTTTCCTATAACAAAGTCACAAATAAAAAATCAATATGAGTTGTTCTTCCTTTAAATCCTCTGCAAAGAGGTCGAGGAACTTTAGTTCACCCCTGGAGTTGTTAGCTCTGATGGCTTTGATGGTGATTGGCGTAATTGCCGTACCTTCTCATCGGACTCAGAAGCCACTCAAAGGAAGTCTTCCGGAAATACTTGCTCCTATGCAAACGATTGTATCGCATGGCTCTCCATCCTGTGAGGCGATACTTTCTGGAAGCTACTCCTTGCATCTAAGATTCCTTCCGTCTCGAACTAACGACGGACTACGGATGGACGTACCTCTCTATGAATCCGACTTCTTGAAGTTGGTGGACCGAGGATTCCTCGTAGTGCTAACGGATGGCTACTAGCTACGCTAGTGTCTCCAAGTAAAAAAACTCTAAAAAACTCTTAAAAAAATCAAAAAAAAGATGAAACCCAATTCGAGGGATGGTACTTCCTTCATGATTATCGCCTTCATTCTCATGTGCGTGATGACTGCCATCGTATTGGCGAGCGATTCTAATGGAACTCAGACTCCTAAAAGCCAAACAATCACCCAAGACTTCTCTTTCGCTACGGCTATGTTGACAACTGAGAGTCTGGACTGCATTTCCCAAATTGCACTGCAAAAGGAATTTGAGAACCATACAGTAATTCGCTATCCTGCAATGAGATTGGTGAAATCTGTAAATGTACCACAGCCCCTCCCCGGGGCAACCTAGCTGGCGGTTGCGCCAGTACAATTAAAAATCTAGTAACAAACAACGACAAGCCCCTTGGATAAGAGGGGCTTTTTCCTAATAAAAAATTTATTGCATTAGCAATTCAGAAAACTAGTATTTAAGTGTTTAATTCTATTAGCACAATATGAATAAATTACAGCTTCTTTTGATACTAGCAGGTATTGTTCTTATGTATCTTGCTCTTAGGACCTATAAAAGGAAAAAAATCTGAATTTTAGGGTTTTGTTTTTTCTTTTTAGCTGGAGCTCTTATCGGTATCTTTGCATTAAAAACAGAATGGTTAAATGCTATTGGTATTAGCTTTTGATTAAATAGATGAGCTGATTTGATTGTGTATTTTTCTATTATTATTCTGTTTTATATCTTCTTTCATATTCTCAATATCCTTTCTAAAAATAGTTTAGATTTAACGAGATTCATTTCTACTAGTGCTATTAATAAAGCTTATGCTGAGAATAAGGAACAGATACTCCATCGAGAAAATGCTAAAGAATTAGATGATTTTGTTTTTAATATCAGAGTTTATAATGAAGGAAAAGTTTTAGGAGAAACCATCGATGAATTAGTTGCATATTGAGTGAGGAAAATGGTTTTTATCAATGACTGATCACGTGATAACTCGTTAGAAATTTTGGAAGAGAAGAAAAAAGAATATCCTAAATGTTTAATCATTATTATTTCGCATACTATCAATAGATGAGGATGAGCTGCTAATAAATCTTGATATGCATTTATTAAAAAATATGCGAAAGCATTGAATATAAAATGGGTTGTTTGATTTGATCCTGATGGACAGATGGATATTAAAGATATTGAACGTTTTAGAAAAGCTATAGAAGAACATAGCAATATTGATCTTTTCTTGGGGTCTAGGTTTGTTAAATGAGCTAAATCTTATGATATGCCTGTTTCTAGAAGAATCATTCTTTGGATGTCAAAGATTATTACTAGGATATTTTATGGAGTTAAGGTATCTGATCCCCATAATGGGTATAGAGTATATAGCTTAGCTGCACTAGAAAAGATTACTATTAATGCTGATTGAATGCATTACGCAAATGAAATTAATGAACAAATAGCACTTCATAATCTCTCATTCCTTGAGATTCCTGTTGATATTCACTACACTGATTATTCTCTTTGAAAGGGACAAAAGAATAGTAATAGTTGGAAATTAGGATTTAAAATGATTTATGAAAAATTCTTTGGAGAATAGTTTTATATTGAGGGAATATTCAATGGAAAGAGTTAAAAGATTAAAGGCGTGATGAGTGTTATGTGATTGAGAAAATATTTATGTTGTTTATAGAGCAACAAGAGAGAATCCAGATTATTCACTCCCTAAATGACATTGTGAGGAATGAGAAAGTCTAGAAAAAACAGCGTATAGAGAAGTTTTAGAAGAAACATGAGTAAAATGAAAGATTTTATGAGAAGTAGCTACGACCTATTATTCTCATGAATGATATTGAGTTATAAATGATTGTGAGGTTCATTACTTTGCTATGGATGTTATTGAGGTTTGAGAAAAAACTGAGGTAGATGATGTTACAAGCGTATTAAAATTTCCAATTGATGAAGTTGAAGACCATTTGACATTCAACAATGATAAATGAGTTATTAAAAAACGAAAAGAGTTTTATTTTAATAAATTAAACGCTTAATTTTTTCTTGATTTTCTAATGCATTATATATAATATCATTATTGACAATTATGTCAATCATCAACAAAACAGATACATATATGAAATTACAGGATTTAACCGGAATTGTCGTTGATTATCAACCAACACAATTCAAATTCGAGAAGTACCAGCTTCCTGGCTTTATCATTGATAAAGCTAGAGGTGAAATGTTTGAAGCTGAGGAGCTCTTAGCCATCATTCTTGATTACTCAAGAGAGGCTGAGAACTGGATAGCAGTCGAACTTCGTAAGTTCGATGAGGATGTACAACATTCCTACTTCAACCTTCAGGAGAAGAATATAAAGCTCTTTGACAGGACGATTGCTGATTTTCATGCGGTTTTCAAGCAGAATTATTCCTATCTGAGAGATAACGGCTACCTCCACGCTAAAACACAGGATTTTGTATTGTATATCTATCCTAGCGAGGAAGTGTTGAAGAAGCTCAAAAAGTTCATCTAGAAGGAGTATTGATTGTACAACCAACTACACAGAGGGAGTATACTAAGAATCTTAGGCTCCCTTTTTATCTTGAAATAAATTAGGCAATCTTTAACTTTACTGTGCTGTTTAAACATAAAAAAATTATTCCATGCAAAAAATAATTAAGTGACTTACTATTTATAAAATTTGATATTGAGGAATTGGAATTGCGTCACTTCCTGATTGAAAAAAGGTTCTTATCAAATGAGGAGCATTGCCTTGAAGTATTGTCGATGTCCGTGTTGTTAAAGTAAAAAAAGATTATATCGAAGCACATCTTTTAGAGATAAAAAAACAAGACCCTAAATTATTAAATTGACGTGCTATTTGTAAACATTTCTTTTCTCCTTTTATGATTAAAGATGAAAATGAAGAAGTATTAGCTCCTTATGCAATTGGATGTTGAGGGTGTAAATGGCAAGTTATGAACTATCAATCACAATTAGCTTTGAAAGAAGAAGTCGTGAAAGATGCTTTTAATAAACTCTCTAAACAGCAAGAAGTAAACGTTTTGCCAATTCTTTGATCTCCGCTTGAAGAAGGATATAGGAATAAGATTGAATTTAGTTTTTGAGTATATAAGCAGCTTGATGAAGCTTTTAGAAAGGCTAAAAAAAGTTGAAGAAAAGAAGATGAATTATTAAATGAATGAATGAAAAAATATGCTATTGATTCTGAATTTAATTTAGGTTTTCACAAACAAGGAGAATTTAGTAAGATTGTTGATATTACAAGCTGTTGATTAATTAGTGAAAAAGCGAACAAAATTTTTTCTCACTTAAAAGAGCTTTGTAAAGCGTCTTGATTAGAGGTATATGATCAAAAGAATCACCAAGGATTCTTTCGTCATTTGGTTATTAGAGAATGAGTTAATACTGGTCAAGTTTTAGTTAATCTGTCTGTTGCTGATAACAATTTAAATGAATGTACTACCCCACTCTGGGAGACTTTTATGGAAACACTTAAAAATGATGAGTTCTTAAAAGAAAACGTTACGAGCTTTGTAATGAGCTATAATAATGGATTAGCTGATATTGTTCGTAATAATGAAACCGAAATTAAAACGTTTTGGGGGGATTGAGTTATTTATGAGAAATTAGATTTTTCTGAGTTTATGCAAGAGGGGGAAGAAAATACTTCTGTAAACTTCAGAATATCACCATCTTCTTTCTTTCAAACAAATACCTTAGGAGCTCAGAAACTTTTTTGAACAGCAATGAAGATGGTTGGACGTTTTGATGGGAATATATTAGACCTTTATTGTTGAGCTTGAAGTATTGGGCTTTCCTTTCTTAGAATGGGGGTTTGAGAAGAACTGGTTGGAGTTGAGATTGTTGAAGATGCAATAACTGATGCATGGCATAATGCTAAAATCAATGGACTTGAAGAAAAGTGCTTTTTTGTCGCTTCTGCTGCCGAAAAAATGCTTACTAATTTTCCTGAACTTGAAGAAAAAATTAAAAATATATGATTAGTAATTATTGATCCTCCTAGAGAAGGATTACATCCTAATGTTATTAGCTATTTAGCAGATCTAAAAAAGCAATATAATTTTAAGCTTTTGTATATTTCTTGTAATCCTATTACGATGGCTAGAGATGTTGAAATGCTTGTTGAAAAAGGATTTACTTTTAAAGAGGTTCAACCTTGTGATCTTTTTCCTATGACGCATCACGTAGAGGATATTAGTGTATTAAATTAGTTTTTAGGTAAAAAAATAAAGTGGTATTCTTAATTTTCTGTAATACCACTTTTTAAGATGATTAATTATTTCTTTCTAGATTAATTAAGGATTCTGGATTGGATTTTATGATTGCTCAGAGTTTTGAACAATGCTTAAATGCTGAACAATCTCAACATATCTCAAGGTCTTTTTTTATAGCGCATTGACGAATAGGACATAAACTTTCACAATATATCGTCTTTACTCCGTTCATACGACAGCCTTCACAGTTAATTTGTTCTGGTAAAATTACTGTTTTATTTAATTCTGACCATTTTTCTGCTGTCTTTCTACGTAATTCTTGGTCATCGTTAATTGTTGCTAGATAGGCATCACAATTTCAACAATCAATACCACAATAACCAATAAAATTATTCATTTCTTTGTTCTTTACTAAATATCCAAGTCTTTAACTGCCTTTGCATTTGTTAGGATAAAGTGTCTTCTTGATTGAACGTCTTCTCCCATAAGGATTCTGAAGAGTCTATCTGCTTCTTCAGCATCAACTATTGTAATTTGTTTTAAGATTCTACTCTCTGGATCCATTGTTGTTTCCCAAAGTTGTTCTGCGTTCATTTCTCCAAGACCTTTATATCTTTGGATTTCGATATTATCATCTGGAGCAAATCCATACATATCAGGAGTATGCTCTTCGTTATATACATAGACATGTTTAGCTCATTTTGAGAATTTATAGATAGGAGGACAAGCTGCATATACGTGTCCTTCTTCTACTAAAGGCCTCATAAATCTAAAGAAGAATGTAAGAAGAAGTGTTCTAATATGAGCACCATCAACATCAGCATCGGTCATGATTATAATTTTATCATATCTTAATCATGATAAATCAAAACTTTCCTTCATTCAGCAACCGATTGCTGTAATTAATGCTTTAATTTCTGCATTAGCCATCATCCTTTGTAATACTGCTTGTTCTGTATTAAGGATTTTTCCTCTAAGAGGAAGGATAGCTTGGAATTTAGAATCTCTTCATGATTTAGCTGAACCTCACGCTGAGTCTCCCTCAACAATATAGAGTTCTGTTCCGTGTTTTCCTCTCCTTGAACAATCAGCTAATTTACCTGGCAAAACTCCTCATGAAAGTGCACTTTTTCTAAGTACTGTTTCTTTTGCGAATCTTGCTGCAAGTCTTGCTCTTGCTGCTAAATCGATTTTAGAGAAGATTTTATCAAATTCTTCAGGATGATCTACAAAATATTGTTTGAGATAATCATAGGTTAAAGATTCTACAGCTCCTCTAACATATGAATTTCCGAGCCTTCCCTTTGTCTGTCATTCAAATTGTGGTTCTGGAATTTTAACAGTAATGATTCCGTACAATCAATCTGTTACATCAGAAAGTTGGAATTCTCAGATTTTTTTATCTATTTTTTCTTTCTCCTTACCTATTTCATTAATGATTTTTAGGAGAGCTGATTTGAATCATAAGATATGAGTACCACCATCTCTTGTTGGAATATTGTTTACAAAAGAAAGTGTATGATCATTATTCGTATTTATAAATTGGAATGATATTTCAGCCTGACAATTCTCTGTTTCTGCTAAGAAATAATGAGGTGATGATAATACTTGTTGTTTTCCAACCAAGTTCTTTAGCCAAGTTTTTATTCATCATTCATAAAGAAATCTACTTGCAACACCGCTTTTTTTACTTTTAAAGGTAAAACTAACACCTGGTGTTAGATAAGCAGCCTGCTTCATTCTTGCTATTTCATTTTCTTCTGAGAATTCAATTGTTTCAAAAATTGTATCATCTGGCATAAAGGTAACACTTGTCCCTGATTTATCTGTATCTCAAACGATTTCCAATTCTCATTGTGGGATTCCTCTTTCGAATCTCATTTTATGGATTTTTCCGTTCTTATAAACGGTTACTTCTAGCCATTTAGATAAAGCATTCACAACAGACGCTCAAACTCCATGAAGTCATCATGAAATTTTATATGCTCATTTATCAAACTTTCCTCATGCGTGAAGAACAGTATAAACTGTTTCTAGAGCTGATTTTCATGTCTTTGGATGGATATCAACAGGGATTCATCTTCAATTATCATGAACAGTTACAGATCCATCTTCATTAAGAATTGTTGTTACATCTTTACAATATCATGCTAATGCCTCATCTACTGCATTATCTACAATTTCTTGTACCATATGATGAAGACCTCTTGCATCAGTTGATCAGATATACATTCATGGTCTTTGTCTTACAGGCTCTAGTCATTCTAAAACTCTAATTTGCGAAGCATCATATTCATGATTTTGTTCTTGCGTTGTCATAATTTTGTTGTGTTTTAAAAGTTAGAATAGTTGAAAACATTTGTAGTAAAATAAATTCAAAAAACAAGTGAAAATTTTAGCATTTTTTACGAAATCCCGCTTTGTTTTGTTGCGAAAAATGTAAATTTGATAAATTTTTGATGCAGAACGGAAAAAGATTAGGATAGAGCAAAAAATTGAGTGAATTTTTATCGAGCATCCTTATTCATTAAAAGCACAAGGAAAGAATTGGAATTTTTTATTGAATTTAAAATAGTGTTTCATTTTTTTTAAAAATATTTTTTCAAATTCCGATATTTCTTCATTTTTTTATTAAAATTTTCCGATATTTCTTAATCTCTTTTTATAAGATTATAGTTATCTACTTCACTTATTTAAGTATTCATAAATTTCTTTTCCAATAATAAAGATACTTCACAAATAAATTGGAAGTATCTTTCATATCTTTTTCTTAAAAAAACCACTTTGTTATTAGCTTAATTTATGGATAACTAATCCGCTTCTTAATTTGGGTTCAAACCATGTTGTTTTAGGAGGCATGATGTTCCCTGTATCTGCGATATCTATAAGTTGTTGCATACTTACAGGATAAAGAGCAAACGCCACTTTCATTTCTCATGAGTCTACTCTTCTTTTTAGTTCTCATAAACCTCTTAATCCTCATACAAAATCTATTCTTTTATCGGTTCTTAGATCTTTGATTCCTAGAAGTTCATCTAAGACGAGATTTGAAAGGATCGTTACATCTAAGACTCCTATTGGATCTGAATCATTATATGTTCAGTCTTTAGCTGTTAATGAGTATCGTTTACCTTCTAAATACATGCTAAAGTTGTGGAGGTTTGTTGGCCTATATTCTTCTTGTTGCTGTTCTACTATAAAGTTTTTTTCTAAAGCTGAAAGAAGCTGCTCTGGAGTTAGACCGTTTAAGTCTTTTACTACTCTATTATAATCCATTATTTTTAATTGGTTATCAGGAAAGATTACCGCCATAAAATAATTGAATTCTTCATCTCATGTATATTGAGGGTGCTGACTTCTTCTTTCAAGACCTACTCTTGCTGCTGCTGCGGTTCTATGATGTCAATCAGCAACATAAAGTGCAGGAACTTTAGCAAAAAGTTCTTGGATTCTTTTAATTAATGAAGCATCTTCTATAACTCGGAAATGATGTCAGAAACCATCATCGGCAACAAAATCATATTCTGGAGCTTTTGTTTTTACAATTTCATCAATTATTCAATCAAGTTCTGCTTGAGATGGATATGCAAAAAACACTGGTTCAACGTTTGCATCTGTAATATCTACATGCACCATTCTATCATCTTCTTTTTCTCTACGAGTAAGTTCATGTTTTTTTATTTTTTCGTGAAAATAATCATCAATACTTGTACAGGCTACGAAACCATATTGAGTTCTCTCACCCATTGTTTGTCAGTAAATATAGATTCTTGGCTCTTGATCCTGCACTAACCATCATTTTTCTTGGAAAGCTTTAAAGTTTTCTACTACTTTATCATATACTGCTTGAGAATGTTCATCTGTTCCTTGAGGAAGATCTATCTCTGCTTTTGTTACATGTAAAAGTGAATATTCATTTCATTTAGCTTCTTCTCTTGCCTCTTCTGAATTCATAACATCATAGGGACGTGAAGCTAATTGTTTTACAATGTCTTTGGGAGGACGAAGTCATTTGAACGGTCTTATGATTACCATTATTATGTTATTTAGAATATAAAGATTTTTGCTATGAAATAAGGTAGAGTTCTAGAATTAGAAATCAAGATAAAAAAATCTGAGGGAAATGAGAATTCTTTACATCTATATTAGAATTTAAATATTTTGACAATGTTTTTTATCTTACATTTATTTTTGTATAGATATTAAAATACTTCATTTGCTTAATGTCAATTAAATCTTACACATGAATGGTTATTTTCTCTTGAAAGCAAATGAAATATTATTAAATAATTTTTATGTTTAATTTTTACCTTTTATTTTCTATTTATTTTAATGAAAAACTACAAAAAAGCGTTTACACTTGTTGAAATGTTGATTGTTGTGGTAATTATTGGTATTCTTTCTTCTGCATTATTGCCTAGGCTTCAAGGTGCACAGTCTGCGGCTAGAGATGCTGCTAGAAAATCAGATCTTTCTCAATTATGATCTGCAATTCTTCAGTACTATAACAATAGGTGAGAATATCCTGATGGAAGTGGAGCTTCTGCAAAAGGATGAAATCTAATTAATGTTGATGCAATTTGAGAAAAACTTATGAAAACTGTTGAACTTTCTTCTGTTCCTACGGATCCTAACAGATCTAATGTAATAAAATGGAAATGAACAAATAATACGGAAAATACGCTTTCAGGATGACAATATTGATACTTTATGGCAAAAAAGAATTCAATTGATGATCAAGGATATGTACTTGTAGCTAGGGCAGAAACTGAATGAGGTGCTAATTATTTAGCTACAATGACTTTGTCTTGAGACCTTTCAAATTTCAAGGCTTGTACAAAGTTTTGATCAGTAGAGACTGATGGTTGTTCAGAGACAACAGGAGTTCCATGATCAACATTTACGTGATTTTGTTGTTATGGAGCTAAATCAGATTTCTTATATTTATATGTATTCTAACCAATACAATTTCTATCTTAAAAGACTTCCTAGTGAAGTCTTTTTTTATTGCAAAAATCATTGATTTCTATACTATTCAACTACTTTAAAAAACAAACAAATAAATTATTTCTATGAAAAAAGAAAGCACCACTCTACTTGTTGATGAAACCCTTAGTCAAAAGCTTCTTAAAAAATGATTTTGGCTCTATTTTTTTTGATATCTTATTGCTCCTTTAGGATATTTAGTAAGACTCTTTATTTCTAATTCTCCTAATGTCTCTGTAGCTGACTTTTGAGTAATGTATAGCATTGTTTCTCTTATTAGCTTCTTATATACTTATAATGATCTTTGACTGACCGAAAGTTTACAATATTTTCTTCCGAGGTTTTATTTGAAAAAAGAATATAATAATATCAAAACTGTTGTATGGTTAAGCTTGTTAGCTCAAATAGGTACAGGAATCATAATCGCTTTAATTCTATGGTTTTGATCTGATTGGTTAGCACTCCATTATTTTCAGAGTGAAAATGCTACATTAATACTGAAATATTTTTGTATTTATTTTATTGGAAATAATATTTTCCAAGTATTACAAACAACGTTCAATGCATTTCAAAAAACTTTTGAATATCAGTTTGTCGATTTTATAAGATGGTGAGCTATTTTCTTCTTTACTGTCTTTTGTTTTTTTACTGATAGATGAACTATAGAACGATATAGCCTAAACTGGGTAATAGGAATAGGTGCAGGTATCTTAGTTGCATTATTTCTTTATAGAAAATATCGTCCTGATTTAATGCAAGGAGCGTTCTATTATGATATTCCTATGCTTAAACGTTATACTAAGTATGCATTACGAGCATTTATCGGTTCTAGTATCTGAAATCTTTTTGGGCAGATTATCCAACAAATGGTTCTCTATTTCTTATGACCTGTTGATGCTTGATATTATTCAAATTTTTTAAGTCTTTTCTATATAGGAACTGCTATTCTCTGACCGATTATGTCTCTTATTTTCCCTATTGTCTCTGAGCTTATTGAAAAACAAAATAAAGACAAATTGTCTCTCCTCTACTCTTTCTTCTATAATTATTTTTCTGTTATTATTTTAAGTTTTTCTACACTCTTTATTACTCTTGGAGCTGAAATTGCTGTTGCTCTTTTTGGAAAAGCATATATTACTTCATGAGTTTTATTAGCACAAGCTGGAATCTTTTTACTTTTCAGTCTCCTATCCTCTTTTAATTATGCAGTATTAGCTTGAATGGGGAAAGTAAAAGAAAGAGTTTATATTACTTGAATCGCTTGTATCTTAATAGTTATTACTACTTTCTTAGGTATTAAGTTTTGAACTATTTATTGAGCAGGAATTGCATTTTGATTAAGTAATGTATTTACGCGATGATTAAGTTTCTACTTATTAAAGAAAGAAAAATATGCATTTTCTCTTAATTGGAAATTCATTCTAAAAAATTGTATTCTTTTTATTATCCTTTGAATTATTCTTTATCTCTCTAAAGATTTACTACTTGATATTGATTGAAATAGATGGTATACTATTTTAAGACTTATTGGTATTTGAATTGTGTTTTATTGATGTTTTGGGCTTTTCAATATTGATGCCGTTAAATGATTAGGAAAGGAGATATGAAGATTAAGAGGATAAAATAAGGAGAGCAAGTATTTTTTTATCATAAAAAAAGCAAACTTTTAGGTTTAATGAAGTGAGCTTTTATTTTTTAAAGATTACTTTGTAAGATTTTTATACATCATATTTTATTAAATACGTGGTGATAAGCCAATAACTGTCATTATTTTTTCAAAGTAACAAAAAGTCGTGTAAAAAAGTGTAAAATTTTTCAAAAAGGCGTGTAAAAAAATGTGATTTTTTTCAAAAGTTGTGTAAAAAAGCGGGTTTTCCTTCTAGAGGTTATATGAAAACATTTTTATATTGACTTTCTATGCAATATAGTATATTGTATCATATACAAAAAAACCAAACAACAAAATATATGGAAAATAGCATTAAAAAAACACAAGACAAGGTTGACTGGACCGATTATCCAAAAGAAGTAATAATTCAGTTTAGAACAGCCTCTCGAGTAGCTGAACGCTCCGGAATTAAGCTCACCCTTAAAGTTCAATTTGCAGAAGGCTATGGTGGCGATCCTGAGATTCTTCCTGTCCAGTCCAATATCATTGCGATATCGAAAGTTGTTGATTATGCAGTGATAGAAGAAGGAACTGATGCAAACTTCGCCGACGTCTTTGACATCAACGATGTTGAAGTTCGAAACAACAAGTTTGGAAGGATTTCATATCTCTCAAATCGTTAAAGGATTGTATTCTTATGAGCATTCCTAAACCGGTATAATACGAATACTATCTTACTACTCAACAGGAGCCCAGATTTCTGGCTCCTTTTTTAATTAAGTCATTATAAGATAGCTTTTAAAATTTTTACTTTCTACCGAATTCTTCTTTACAAAAAATAAGTTTATATCTCAGTTTTCATCTTCTCATGAAAATTCTTTCATTATTACTTGATTTTTTTGATAGCATGTATATACTTTAGGTGCTACGAAAAAATATATTTTTTATTTTATCATATTATCGTAGTATTTAATTAGACTTTTTATTTATTTACTCTATATTATACTATGGCAAAAATTATTGGTATTGATCTATGAACAACAAATTCATGTGTATCATATATGCTCGGAGATAAATCTGAGGTTATTGCAAATGCTGAAGGGAATAGAACAACTCCTTCTATTGTATATATCAAAGGCGATGAATTATTAGTTTGAGATTTAGCAAAAAGAAAAGCTATTCTTGAACCAAAGAATGTTATTTATGAAGTAAAGAGATGGATTGGTAGAAAATATTCTGAGGTAAAAAAAGAACTCAAAGATGTAACATATGAAACAAAAGAAGGTAAGGATGGTTGAGTTTTAATTGTTGTTGATGGTAAAGAATATAAACCTGAGCAAATTTCTGCTTTTATTCTTCAAAAACTAAAGAATGATGCAGAAAAATTCCTTTGAGAAACTATTAGCCAAGCAGTTATCACTGTTCCTGCATATTTTAATGATTCTCAAAGAAATGCAACAAAAGCAGCTTGAGAAATTGCTTGATTAAAGGTTGAAAGAATTATTAATGAGCCAACAGCTGCATCACTTGCTTACTGAGAAGGAAAGAAAGAAGATGAGAAAATTGTTGTATTCGATCTCTGAGGAGGTACTTTTGATGTAACTGTTCTTGATATTGGTTCTGAGGGAACATTCCAAGTATTATCTACTTCTTGAGATACTCAACTTTGAGGTGCTGATTGGGATCAGAGAATTATTAATCATATCGTTGATGCATTCAAAGCAAAAGAAGGAATTGATCTTAGAGATAATGCTATGGCAATGCAAAGAGTTAAAGACGAAGCAGAAAAAGCTAAGAAACAACTTTCTTCTGTTGAAAGAGTTGATATCTCTATTCCGTTCATCACTACTGGAAGTGATGGATTGCCTAGAAATCTTGATGAATCACTTACTAGAGCTCAATTTGAGAACATTACTTCTGATTTATTTGATAGATGTAAGGAACCTGTACTAAAAGCTTTGCAAGATTCTAAGCTTAACAAATCTGAAATTAATGAAATTATTCTTGTTGGAGGGTCAACAAGAATGCTTAAAGTAAAATCTATTGTTAGTGATATCTTCTGAAAAGAACCTAAATCAACAGTTAACCCTGATGAATCTGTTGCACAAGGAGCTGCTATTCAATGAGGTATTGTTCAAGGAGATGTTAAAGATATTCTTCTTTTGGATGTTACTCCTCTTTCATTAGCAGTAGAAGTTGAAGGAGGAATCGCTCATGTTATGATTCCTAGAAATACCACTATCCCTGCTAAAAAATCTAATATTTATACTACAGCATCTGATAATCAAAATGCTGTAACTGTTCACGTAACTCAAGGGGAAAGACAATTCTCAAGAGATAATAAATCACTTGGAATGTTCAATCTTGAAGGTATTCCTCCTATGAGAAGAGGACAACCTCAAATTGAAGTTACCTTCGATATTGATGCTAATGGTATTTTAAAAGTAACTGCTCAAGAAAAGTCTACTGGTAAATCTCAAGAAGTTACTATTCAAGGATCTACCAATATTTCTGATGAGGATATTGCTCAAGCAAAAGCTGACGCAGAGAAATTCGCAGAAGAAGATAGAAAGAGAAAGGAAGTTGTTGAATCAAAGAATAAGCTTGAATCATTAGTTTATCAAATTGAAAATCTTCTTAATGAACAAAAAGATAAGATTTCTGATGAAGATAAAGAAAAGATTCAAAAGCTTATTAGTGATGGAAAAGCTGTTAAAGATAGAGAAGATGTTGAAAAAGAACATGTTGATGCTGAAATTGATAGAATCCAAAAAGAATTCCAAGATCTATTCCAAAAATATCAAGTTCAACCAACACCTGATCAACCACAACAGGAAAATAATGGTGAACAACCTGCTGATGGGGAGGTTATTGATGCTGACTAAAATGGTTTGAAATAATGTAAAAGGAGGTATGGGAGTTTATTCCTCGCCTCTTTTTAATTATTAGAATTATCATTCACAGAAAGTGTACTAAAAATCGCGAGAAAATTACTTGACATTTGCTCTGTTTTTTTATATAAAGTATTCGTCCTATTATAGGACACAATAAAAACAATACAAAATTTAAGTTTATGAGAAAATCAGAGAAGCCATCAGGAAACAAATGGCAAAGTAAGAAACCGCGTTCACAAGCGCAAGTTGTCAACCATCGCAAAGAGCGTCAGAGCTCCAAACAAGCACTCAAGAAGTATTACGCTTAGACAGCACAATGCGGTTAAGTATGGTGTAGGGGAAACTCCTCTGCACCATTTTTGTCAGATTAAAAGCCGAGAAAAGTCCTCTTCTTGACTTTAATACCCAATATCATTATATTTCAATTCGCGTTTCGATTTACATTTCATAAGCAATTATGGAACCCAAAAAAATTCTTATTACATGAGGATTAGGATATATCTGATCTCATACTGCTGTGCTTTTCTCTCAAGCAGGATATGAAGTTGTTTTATTAGATAACCTTTCTAATACTCACAAAGATCAAGTACTTTCTTCACTCAAGATCCTTACAGGAAAAGATTTAAAATGTTATGAAGGAGATGTTAGGAACTATGAGTTCCTTGATAAAGTATTTGAGCAAGAAAAACCTGATGGTGTTATTCATTTTGCTGCTAAAAAAGCAGTTTGAGAAAGTTGTTATGATCCTTTTCTCTACTATGATAATAATATTACTGGAACGATTACACTCCTTGAAGTTATGGATAGACATCAAGTAAAGAACTTAATCTTTTCATCAAGTGCAACAGTATATGATGCTGAGAAAAATGTACCACCATTTACCGAGACTGATCGCTTAAATACTACTAATCCTTATGGAACAACGAAACTTGTAATGGAATTTTTGCTTAAAGATATGGCTACTCATAAAGGATTTCAAGTTATTTGTCTAAGATATTTCAATCCTATTGGAGCTCACCATTCTGGGCTTTTAGGTGAGAATCCTAAAGGAATTCCAACCAATCTTATCCCTTATCTTCTTAAAGTAGCTAAGAAAGAAATCGAAAAAATTACTATCTTCTGAGAAGATTATCCAACTCCTGATTGAACTTGTATTAGAGACTATATTCATATCGAAGATTTAGCTGAAGCTCATTTACAGAGTTATGCTTATCTTCTTAAAAAGACTGAAAATCAAGAATATATAGAAGAAGATGCTAAAGCTCCAGCACCTTCATTTGAAATTTTCAATATTGGGACAGGAAATTGAAAATCTGTTAAGGAGATCCTTACTATTGCTGAGACCGTTGTTGGAGAAGAAATTAATCATGAAATAGGAGAAAGAAGAGACTGAGATGTTGCTATCTCTGTTGCTAACCCTATTAAAGCAAAACAAATACTTTGATGGGAACCTAAGAAATCTATTCTTGAAGCAATTCAGGATGCTTGGAATTTTTATAGTAGCAATAAGTGAGTATAAATTTTATCTCCATTTAGTACATGAATTACGAAATAAAAAAAATTGCTTGAATTGATTGTATCTTTGCTCCTATGTATGAAGGGAACTCAATAACAATTGATATTGGAGTTAAAGCGTGATCAACCTATGAAAACGAACAAGAAGCTTGAATTTCTCATGTGCTTGAGCATATGTTTTTTAAAGGAGGGAAAAAATGGAAGACTCCTAAAGAAGTAGCGACTGCTATGGATAAAATTGGGGCTAATTTTAATGCTGGGACAGGTGAACATGCAACAAATTTCTATATCAAGTCTGCTCCTCAATTTGCTGAATATGATTTAGAAGTGCTTGCTGACATGCTTATGGATGCTCAGTTTGCTGAAAATGAACTTCAAAGAGAGAAATGAGTTATTATTCAAGAGCTTAAAATGTATGAAGACAACCCTATCTCTGTTCTTTGAAGAAAACGACAAAATTATTTTTTCTGAGAGAATTCTTATTGAAGGCCTATTATTTGATTTGAAGAAAATATTTTAAGATTTACTCCTCAGGACTTATTTGCATATAAAAAGCAACTCTATACTAAAGATAATCTTATTATCACAATTGCTTGAAAGATTCTTAACCAAGATGTATTAGAGAAAGACATTGCTGATCTTTTTAATAAGTTACCAGAAAAAGCCAGCAAAGAAAAACCTATGTTTAGTTGGAATTTACCTGAAAAGCATCAGGATTTCTTCAAGAAAGAAACAGAACAAAACCATGTTATTATTTCAATGCAGGGAATTAATGCAGAAAATGAGAAAAGATATGCTGCTTGAATTCTTTGTACTATGCTTTGAGGAAATATGTCTTCTAGATTATTTCAAGATATCAGAGAAAAACTTTGAATTTGTTATTATATTAATGCTTTTCACTCTTCTTGTAAAGAATACTGATTTTTTGGAATTAGAGCTTGATTAGAAAAAGAAAAGTTTGAATTTTGAGTTGAAAAAATTAATGAAGTAGTTGATAACTTCTTAGATAAAGGATTTAATGATGAAGAGTTTGAGAATGCTAAAAATCATATCAAATGAGGCATTCAAATGGGGATAGAAAGTTCTGATGAAATGGCTTCATTTTTAGGTGGTCAATATCTCATTTATAAAGAGATTCGTTCGCTTGATGAGATTTTGAATAAATATGAAGTTTTAAAAAAGGAAGATGTTACTGAACTTTTTCCGTTCTTAGCTAAAGAGAAGAGATATCAATTTCATATCGAATAATTTAGAGACATCTATGCAATCATTCAAACCAACACTTTTTAATGAATGAGAACTTACTAAACGAGCTCAAAAAAGGAAGCTTCAACCCTTTAAGCTTAAGCAGATTTTTTTTGAAATTTATAAGAATCAAAATACTGAGCGAGAGACACTTACTACTCTTTCTAAAGATTTAAGGAATGAACTCCGTGAAGATTTTGATCTTTTAGCTATTGAATGCATTGATACTGTTGAGGCTGAAGATACCACAAAATTTGCGTTTAAAACAAGAGATGGACAACTTATTGAGGCGATTTTAATGTATCATTGGCAGAATGAAAAGTATGTTCAAGGTGGATGTCCTAAACTTAACCGTATTACTTTATGTATTTCATCTCAGGTGGGATGTGCTATGAGTTGCCTTTTTTGTGTTACCTGAAAACTTGGATTCAAAAGAGATTTAACGCGAGAAGAAATTATTTCGCAGATTCTCTATGCCAATACCTATATTAAGAAAAGATTTTGAAAAAAAGAAGATGGAACGAATCATTCAATAAGAAATGTTGTATTTATGGGAATGGGAGAACCTCTTCTTAATTATGAGAACCTTAGAAAATCTTTAGAGATTATGCTTCAACAAGATAGACTCTCTCTTTGAAGAAGACATATTACGATTTCTACTTGTTGAATTATCCCTTGAATTGAGAAACTTATAAAAGATAAGGTTGATGTAAAACTTGCGATTTCTCTTCATGCACCGAACCAAGAATTAAGAAATAAAATTATGCCTGTTGCTAAAGCTTATCCTTTAGATGATCTTATGAAAGTCATTGATAATTATGTAAAAGTAACAGATAACAGGATTTTTTATGAATATATTATGATAAAAGATTTGACTGATAAAGTTGAACTTGCGCATCAACTTGTAAAACTTTTACATGCTAGGCTTGCTCATGTTAATCTTATTCCTTATAATGAGAATCCAGCAATTGATTTAAAAGAAAGTCCTAAAGCTGCTATTCAGGCATTTAAAAAAATTTTAGAAGACGGTGGAATTACGGTTACTGTTCGTGATAGTATGGGAAGAGAAGCTAAAGGAGCTTGTTGACAGCTTTGATATGAAAAAGTTAAGTCTTGAAATAATTTTTAATACCTCATTAGCTATGAAGATTTATGATTCACATACGCATTTAAATCAAGAGCTCTTATTCCCTAAACGAGAAGAACTTTTTTTTTCTTTTATTCAGAACTGATGAGCTTGATTAGTTAATGCCTGAGCTAATGAGAATTATAATACAAGAGGAATTGAGATTGCTAAACGTTGTAAAGAGAACTATCCTGAGGTTTTTGTTAAATGCGCTTTAGGATGGCATCCTTGTGATGTTGAGAATATACATTGAGATTTAGATGAGGAAAGAGCTCATTTAAAAGATTTAATTATTCAGAATAGAGAAGAAGTTGTTGCTATTGGGGAATGTTGAATTGATTTACATTATTGAAAGATTGAGGGGCTAGAGAAACAAAAGAGGTATTTTAGAGCGCAATGTGAACTTGCTCAGGAATTAGAACTTCCTATTGTTATTCATTCTAGAGATGGATTCTCAGAAACCTTTGAAGTTTTGAAAGACTTTAAAGATTTGGTTGTGTATATTCATTGCTGGGGATACTCAGCAAAGGAAATTGAAATAATGGTTGCTTCTTTTCCAAAACTTTTTATCGGGTTTTGTTGAAATATTAGCTATAAGAACGCTGAGAATCTTAGAGAAAGTGTTAAGGTTCTTCCTTTAGAAAAGCTCTTAATTGAGACGGATGCTCCTTATCTTTCGCCTCAAGGATTTCGTTGAAAAGAAAATAGCCCTGAGATGGTGGGCATTATTTGAAAATATATCGCTGAGTTGCTTTGTGTTTCTGAGGAAGCGTTATGGGAGCAGGTTGAGAAAAACTTTTATACGCTTTATCGTCGTTAATGAAACATCTTGATAGCGTTTTTGCTTGTATTTTTATCATTACCCTATTGCTAGGAATTTTTTGCGTTGCTAGCAATGCGATATCGCTCTATAATTGTCTTGAATGTTCTGCTCCTTGGTATATTGCTTTTATTTATCCTTGAGGAGTATTTGCGATAATTTTAGTCATTTTGATTATCCTCTATTTTGTCCTCAAACATTGTTTTAAAAAATAAGCTATTATTTTGAAGCTTGATATCTTTCCATAGAAGTTAGGATTTCTTCTTGGGCTTCGAGGACGCTTCAGAATCCTTTTACATCTACTTTATCGTATTTTTCGTGTTCTAGGAACTTAATTTGTTTGAAGATTGTGAAAAGTTCTTCTTTCATATGATGTCCTAAATCATCAATATGATGGATTTCGTCCCATCTTGGATCCACATCAGAAGTAGGAACTGCTATAATTTTAGGGTCTTCTCATGCGTTATCAAAAGTATAGAGAATTCCTATTGGTCTTGCTTTAATAATACATCCTGTAAAGGTTGGATTTGTAACAAGAAGGCAAACATCACATGGATCACCATCACCTGAAAGTGTTTGAGGAATAAATCCATAGTCTACAGGATAATACATTGAACTGTGGATTACACGATCAAGTCTAAAACATCCTAATTCATGATCATATTCATATTTATTATTTGAACCTTTAGGAACGTCAACAACTACGTTAATATATCATTTTTTTTGGTCAACAAAAGCTGGGATATCGTGAATTAAGTGCATAGTAATTTATAACATATAAACAACAGCTACTATAGTTTTTTCAGTGTGAATTGCAAATTAATACTTGCTTTTTTCCACACTTTTTCTTATACTACAAATAATTATATCTTTTAAATGTCAATATGAGAAATAAGCGAGTTTTACCATTTCTTATACTGCTAGAGATATTACCTATCTACACTTTTTGAATGAGTTTCGAAAATAGTTCTTTTAATAAAGAAGCTATTGTTCAGTACCGCTATACTGATTTTCTTTCTAAGAATGAACAAGCTCCCCTTTGTAATGAACAATATTTTTATGGGAAAAATAGTCTTAAGTTCCTTGAAGAACATGATTTTAATGTTAAATCTGTGCTTCATTGAGGGATTGTACTTATAAGCTCTGAAAATAATGATTTTTCATCTCTTTATGAAAGCTTGCAACAAGACCCTAATATTGAAAAAATTGAGCCCAATTATATCAATCAAGAAGCAAGTTATCAGACCAATCTTGGTTGAGTTTCAACAAATGATGTTTTTTGAAATGAACAGTGGGGATTAACATATATTTCATGGCCTGAGGCTTTTTCTAAGTATCAGCAGCTTTTAAAAAATGGAAGATCTCCTATTGTTTGAGTTGTTGATGCATGAGTAAATTATAATCATGTTGATTTAAAAGATGCTATGCGAAATTCTAGTTCATGCATAATTGATGGGGAAAGAAGTTTTTGCAACCATTGATATGACTTTTTTTCAAAAAGATCAACACCGCTCCCTGTTTGAGACAATCACTGAACACATATAGCAGGGATTATTGCTGCAAGTATCGATAACTGAAAAGGAATTATTGGGGTAAATCCTTATGCAAAAATAGCTTCTTTAAAAGTTACAAACGATTATTTAAGTATCTCTCATGACTTTGACAACTATTCTCTTCTCGCAGCACTTGATTTTGCTATAGAGAATTGAATTTCTATCATCAATGCGAGTTATTGAGGTAGTGAATACTCTGAAATTATGGAAGAAAAGATTCGTGAATATTGAGAACATTGAGGGCTTTTTATTACAACTGCAATGAATGATGGTATTGATATCGATGCAGGTTATAAGTTTTCTTATCCGTGTTGATATGAGTTAGATAACATTCTTTGTGTTACTGCTATTTGAGAAAATGGAAGAAGATTATCGACGGCTAATGTAGGAAAAAAGAGTGTTGATATTGCAGCACCTTGAGAACATATTTTAAGTACCGTCACTTCTGAATTAGAAAGTTATCCTTATTTTGAAAATTTCAGTTCTTGTTCTGATATTTCTTCTCATTGATGGTCAAGAGGATATTGTCATGATGAGAGCTATCGTTTTAAACAATGAGTTTATTCACCAACGATTTCGTTTTCTAAAAAGGCAACAGATAGTATTTTAAGGTTTGATGCCTCATGTGAGTCCTCTGCTACTGATTTTAAGATTACGTTTTATAGTTCTGCAGGAGCTGAAAGCACAAAGGAAGTTAATGGGGTTTCTTGGACAAAAAACGAATTTAAAGTAACGATCCCTAGTTATCTTTCGAGCTTTAGTTTCACAATAGAAAAGGAAGGGAATGAAGTATGTAGCATTGATGATGTTTGAGTATATGATGTTGCTTATACCGATTTAGAAAGTGATGCTTATGACTTTTGGAATTGAACTTCTATGGCAACACCATTTGTTGCTTGATTAGCTTCTCTTCTCAAAACTTTAGATCCTTCACTTGGTCCTATTGAAATTAAGAACTTAATTCTTGAGAATGGGGATGACAATTATTCTTTACAGGGGATTACGGCCTCTTGAAAAACGATTAATGCAAAAAAGACTTTAGATGCTCTCAAGATAAGTAAAGATTTTGGTTCAAATACTGTTTCAAATTGATGGTATACATTCTGAGAACAAGGAGAAGTTCTTTATAACGGGTATACTAGAGAGGAAAATAATGCGTTTAATTTTGCTAAAGAGTTTTGACTTAGTTCAGAAACTTTAATTGAGAATGCTAATTTTAATGGAGAGCTCACAAGGATAGCTATGGCTAAAATGATTTCTCAATTTGCAATAAATATTATTGGATTAGTTCCAGATGAATCAAAGCAGATTGTTTATCATGATGTTTCTGAAAGTTTAAATGCTAAATATGGCTACTGACCACTTTTGGTTTACCAACTCTGAATTATGGGAACAAATATCCAGAACTTTAGACCTTATGATTATGTAACAAGAGCTGAATTTGCTAGCGTAATTTCGAGATTAGTATATAAAATACAGGATTGAAATTCTGTTTACTATGAACCTCATTTAAGAAAGCTTCAAGAAGAGGGAATCTTATCAAATACTAATCCTTATAGATACGAGAAAAGAGGGTTAGCGATACTTATGCTTATGAGGATTGCTATTAAAAATGGATATATTACTCCATTATAGCAAAGAAAAAAGACAGCCACAAGGGCTGTCAGATTTGAAGGGTGATATATGAGACACCATCACTTTAGTGCCTCAGTTCACCTTTTTCGTTATTATCTATTCAGATTTATTTTCCTAATTTTTTCTCTAATTCAGCTACTGCTAATGTTGTCTTAATAACAGTATCAGGATTAAGTGACATTGATTGAATTCCACACTCTACTAGGAATTCTGCGAAATCGATATAATCAGATGGTGCTTGTCCACAGATACCTACGTATTTCCCTTTAGCATTACATACTTCGATTACTTGTTTAATCATCTTTTTTACTGCAGGATTTCTTTCATCATATACCGATGCTACCAATTCTGAGTCTCTATCTACTCCAAGAAGTAATTGTGTAAGATCGTTAGAACCGATACTAAATCCATCGAAAACTTCTAAGAATTCTTCTGCTAAGATTACATTTGATGGGATTTCACACATACCCATAACTTTTAGTCCTTTATCTCCTTGTTTTAATCCGTATTCGGCCATTGTTGCTACTACTTTTTTTGCTTCCTCGACTGTTCTTGGGAATGGAATCATTACATCAAGATTTGTTAGCCCCATTTCTTCTCTCACCTTTAGAACTCCTTTACATTCAAGTCCAAAGGCTTCTTTATAGTTCTCTGAATAATATCTTGAAGCACCTCTTCGTCCAATCATTGGATTATCTTCTTTGGGTTCAAAATCCTTACCTCAAAGAAGGTTTGCATATTCGTTCGATTTAAAATCTGAGAGTCTTAAGATTACTCTTTTAGGATATACTGCAGCAGCAATCATACTTACTCCTTCTGCTAACTTGTCTACGAAGAAATCAGCTTTATTTTTATATCCTGCTGTTAATTCCTCAATTTCTTTTTTTACCTTTTCATCTTTAAGTTCATCAAAATGTAATAATGCTAATGGATGAACTTTAATATATGATGAAATAACAAATTCTTCTCTTGCCAATCCTACTCCATCGTTTGGAATGAATGATTTCTCAAATGCAGAATCAGGTGTTGCAATATTCATTGTAATATGAGTTTTTGTTTTTGGAAGATTTGCTAAGTTTACTTCATTTATTTTAAAACCAATTAATCCATCATAGACTTTCCCTTCGCTTCCTGAAGAACAATCAACGGTAATCTCTTGTCCATCTTTAAGGATTTCTGTTCCTTCATTTGTTCATACAACACAAGGGATACCAAGTTCTCTTGAAATAATAGCTGCGTGACATGTTCTTCCTCCTCTATTAGTAATAATAGCTGAGGCGATTTTCATAATTGGCTCCCAATCAGGATCTGTCATATCGGTTACTAAAACTTCTCCTGCTTTAAACTCTCCGATATCTGCTACATCTTTGATCACATGAGCTTTACCACTTCCGATTTTTTCACCAACAGCTCTTCCTTCAATAAGAACTTTTCCTTTTCATTGAAGTTCGTAAGTCTTTAATACATTTGTATCTTGGTTTGAATGTACTGTTTCTGGTCTTGCTTGAACAATAAAGAGTTCACCAGTTTTTCCATCTTTAGCCCATTCAGTATCCATAGGACAGAATTTTCATTTTTTCTCTGAATAGTGATCTTCGATAATCATTACTTGTTTTGCAAGATTAAGTACTTCATCATCAGTTAATACTAGTTTTTTTCTATCTTGTGCAGGCACTGGTACATTTTTTGTTGGAGTCTTTGAGTCTTTTGTATAAATCATCTTAATAGCTTTTTCTCCTACTTTTTTAGAAAGGATAGGCTTTTTACCTTCTCTTAATGTTGGTTTAAAGATATACCATTCGTCTGGGTTAACAGCTCCTTGTACAACATTTTCTCCTAGACCGTAAGAACCGGTTAAGAATACTGCGTCTTTAAATCAACTTTCTGTATCAATAGAAAACATTACTCATGAACATGCAAGATCACTTCTTACCATTCTTTGGATAGTAATAGAAAGTGCTACTTCAAAATGATCAAATCCTTTATCTTGTCTATAAGAAATAGCTCTGTTTGTAAAGAGAGATGCAAAACATTTCTTACATGCTTCAATTATTTCATCATATCCGTAGATATTAAGATAGGTTTCTTGTTGTCCAGCAAAAGAAGCATCAGGAAGGTCTTCAGCTGTCGCAGAGCTTCTTACTGCTACATCGATATTTTTACCATACATTTCTTCCATTTTTTTATAAGAATCAATGATGGCTTTTCTTAAATCATCTGGGAATTCTAGATTTTTAATTAATCTTCTTACTTTAGCTCCTCTTTCAGCTAAGTTATCCATATCTTCTGTATTTAGGTCTGATAAGATTTCTTTAATTTTCTCTTGTGCTCCTGTTTGTTCTAGAAGATAACGATATGCGTATGCCGTGATAGCAAATCCATTAGGAATATTTACTCCTTTTGGGGTTAGGTTAGTATACATTTCTCCTAATGAAGCATTTTTACCTCCTACCAAAGGAACATCTTCGATACCGATTTCATTAAACCATAAAATAAATTTGTTTTCTTTTGTTTGTGTCATAGTAATGTTTTTATAATGAATAAAATCTTAACATACTAAGTATATCCTAAAAGAATTGATTTTGCAAAAATTTGTTAGGGAGATTGATATGAGGAAGTTGGAGAGAGGCAGGATTATAAATAATTAATGTTTTTTAATGTTTTAATTCATCTTTATAAAATAAACTATATTATCCATTCTTATGATATTACTAATGATTGAAAACAAGTAAAAAATCGGTAGTATGATAGCACAATTTAATTTGATTATACGAGTTAACTTATGGAAATTATTTATTGAGATGAAACTTGAGATTTATGATTTAATAATATGGAATTTAATTACTTTCATATGGTATTTATTGTGATTAATAATCAAAGAGTTCCAGAACATGTTATTAATAAGCTTTTTAAATGGATAAAGAAAAATGATACAAAAATCCATGAGTTTTCCATGCATCAAGAGAACGTACCGAAACACTAGAAAAGTTTTATGAATATGTAATTAACGATGAAATTAAAATAGTAACATGTTTTATTAATAAGAGAAAACTAGAATGAAGGATAACTAAGGATCAGCATCTCTTATACAATAACATAACTTGTAATTTAATTAAGGAATGTGCTGAGAATTGAATTTTAAAATGACCAAATGTTATTTACTATGCTGCACGTAAAGAAACAAATAAATATCTAAATACCCAATTTATCTCTCAGATTAAAGATTTTAGCAAAAAATTTTTTGATATTGATGTACATTTAAGATATCCTAAACAAGAAAAATGATTACAAGTAGTTGATTGAGTTGCATATGCTTTTCATAATAAATATCAATTAAATAACTTAAACTGGTATAATAAAATTAAAGATATGATAAAATTAGAGAGTGAATATTCTTGATATGAAAAATTTTCTTAATAAAAACTTGATTTTTAAAAAATAATAACTATATCAGTGTTAACAAAGTAATTCCCTATAGACCGGTTGCCAAGGGCGACCCCTCTGAGCTGTCTATAGGGTTTTTGTTTTGTTGATTTTTTATGATTTAAAATTCCACTATCAATAGCATAATAATTGTAGTCAGTATAATTGATAATCAATAATACCCCTTAGGAACAAATAAAGAAAGATCTAACCCCTGTGCTCAATAAGTCTTATGATTTTGAACTTAAATGAATAATTGAGTTTGTTAACTCATATAAGATTATACAATAAAATTTAGGTATTTTTTACTAGGTGGGATACTACGTTCTTTATAAATTAGTTATCTACTAATGGTTTTACTTATTTTTATCCACCCATTTTTTTGCAATTAAGCCTAATAGAAAATAATCCTACGTTTAATATTTAATCAAAAAAGAAGGACTAGTATTCCTAGCCCTCTTCATTCAATAGATTTTCTAAAAGAAGTTTAGATATTTCAAGTTTATGCTGAACATTGCGATATAATAATTTTCTATTTTCAAACTCATTATACGCATCCTCAACTTCTGAATCTGGAATAATACCACAAAGCTTTCTATATGTTCTATAAATAATTGCTGCATTGCGAACTAATTGATATTTAGAAAAGCAATATGAATCATAGA
>JAFTEM010000030.1 GCA_017453665.1 bacterium
AGAGTACTTTTCTGAGACAAATACAATCAAACATGAGAAGATTTCTATTCAAAGCATTTAGCTGCTCTAAAAGAAGCAGGAATCTTATCAAATGATACACCAACAATTCAAGAAGTAAGAGGTTGGGTAATGTTAATGATGTACAGAAGCGCTAAAGAAAATAAAGCCGCAGAAGAAAATACTCCATCTGAAGAAAAAACAGCAGAAATAGCAAATCCTGCATCAGTATACTGTGAAGAACAATGAGGAGAATTAAGTATTGTAAAAGATGAAGAATGAAATGAATCAGGAATGTGTAAATTAGCAGATGGAACAGAAATTGAAGAATGGGAATATTATAGAGCTAATCATAAAGAGGATGCAACAGAAAATAATGAAACTTCAACAGAAAATAATGAAACTTCAACAGGAAGTGTTGCAGATTAATATGTTCCTCTCCTAAGGAAACTACTTGCAAGTAGATAAAAATATATTTTACAAAGTCCGTCTCTTAAACATCATTAGAGATGGCTTTTGTTTTTTACTAAAATTTTAGAATTTTCTATTGACACCACATTCAAAAACCATATAAGTACATCACTCAAGTTTAAGTGGATGAAAAAAGATTATCCGGAGATCTTAATAAATCCATAAGAACTTTCGCTCTTTGAAAAACTTTGTACTAAAAACCAAAAGGAAAGGTTTCAAAAACTAGCGAAATTAAAAATCATTTTAAGGAGCCCATAGGCATCCTTCAGTAGGAGTATATCTCCTCAAAAACATTCAAACTACCGCTCTCGGCAATCTACCATATTATCTATCGGTACCATTCCCCAGAGCGGTTTTTCTTAAAATCAATTTGAAAACCTTATTATTTTAACTATAAGTTTTACAGTATCCAACACATTTTATAAAACAAAAATCTAAATTTCATGAAAAGCTATGATTTAACAAGATTTAAAGACGCACAAAGTCAGGTATATACCATTGCTGTAACAGAACTAAGAAGATGAAAAAAAGAATCACATCGAATGCAATATATCTTTCCCCAAATAGAAGGTGTAGATTATTCTGAAATGGCAAAAAGATATGCTATCAAAGATATAGAAGAAGCTAAAGCCTTCTTAAAAGATGAAACTCTATGAGCTAGATTAAGTGAAATGGCAAATATTCTTCTAAGCTTCAGCACACATGATCCTAAACAAATATTTTGAGACGTAGATTCAAGGAAACTTCATTCATCAATGACACTTTTCTTAAAAGCAGATCCTTCAAACGAAGTATTTAAAAAAGTAATCTACAAATTTTTCTACTGAAATTTAGATCCAAATACCCTAAGAATTCTCAATATTGATGATGAAGATTAGAAAAAGGTCCCGAAAACGAGACCTTCAAACCCTTCGTACCAAACCTGAAAGATAACTCATAATCTTACAGCCCAGTAAACTTGAATACATCCAGAGAGAAAAACCTGCATAAGCAACATCCTCTTCATCAGAGATTGAATAAGTAATATTCCTACCTGAATCCAATAGCGAAAATACTTTTTCAATTCTTCGAATGTGAAGAGCACTACTTGTAATAAAAACTTCATCGTACTTTTCCCAATAATGCTGCGTATTAACAATATTAGTCCAAGTATCATGTGATGGAATGTAATTAATCTTTTCAAGATCAAGTCGCTGTTCTCTAAAGATTTTTCTTAGACATCCTTTTTCACTCCGAAGTCCTGTTATGAGGATATCATAATCCTCAAGAGGCTTGCAGTGACGCATAGATTCTTTCCATCTGCAGCGCATTTGTGGCTCTGGTCCACCCAAAATGAGTAATAATTTTTTCTTCATATCATAGGTTTTTTGTTTTTAGCACGCTATACAATAAGGATTCCTTGAGGCAATGTCAAGGAGTAAAGAATTGATTTTCCTCAACATTAATGTAAAAGAACTGATATTTAGAATAAAAACTACTATGACTATCTACATCATTTCACAAATCTTAGCATTTATTGCTTTTCTACTATCACTACTTGCTTACTACAGGTCAAAAAAAGAAAAAATAATGCTAACAATGGTTGCATCAAACACGCTTAATTTAATCCATTATCTCCTTCTTTGAGCTACAACAGGTTGTTTAACAAAAATTTTAGCAATTCTAAGAGATTTCTTTATCGTAATCAAAGAAAAAAGAAAACGAAATTCAAAAATATTCTTAGCCATCTTCATTATCATTTATATCATCACTGCAATCATAACATATAAAGATTTCACATCACTTCTCCCTTTACTCGCAGCATTAATTTACATCATAGCTATTCGAGATTGAAATGAATGAGTAGTAAAAAAATCAGCATGCTTTTGCTACTTCTTATGGTTAATATACAATATCCGAATAGGTTCAATTATTGCAACACTAGCAACTATCATATCAATAATCTCAAGTTTTATAGCCATCCTAAAATACAACAAAGAAAACAAAGAAAA
>JAFTEM010000031.1 GCA_017453665.1 bacterium
AGAAGTATCAACAGGAGATGATATTACATCAGTAACAGATCTTTACGCAAAATGGGATTGTAAAACATGATATTCAAAAAATGCACAAGGAGAATGTGTACAAGCATATACTGTGACTTATGACGCAACAACGAACTGAGGTAGTGTTTCAACAACATCAGAATGAGTAGAAAAATGAAGTACACTCACTCTTTGAAGTAGTTATAATACAGCAACAAAAGAATGATGGACATTTGTAGGATGGAATACCGATTCAACAGCGCAGGTATGACTTGAGTCTATTACAGTAAATGCAGATACAACACTCTATGCAATCTTTTCAAAAACAGTGACTATAACATTCGATGCAAATGGAAGTGCATGAAGTAATCAACCTCTTTCATGTACGATGTATAACACAGCAACAACATGTTCAATTACATCTCCAAGTATTTCTGCATCAGCAGGATGGACAGTTGTTGGATATGATGATGAGCAAAATGGTCACACAAATGAATGGTCAGTATGAGTAGCAAGAAACGTATCAGAAAACGCTACTTATTATGCACAAACAAAGAAATCAGCAATAAATTATTCAGTAAGCTTTGATACAAACGGAGCAACATCACTTTCAAGTAATGATGCATCTTGTACAGTACCAGAAGTATGGAACTGAGCATCAAGAAGTGAAACATGTAACATAACGGCTCCTACAATAACAAGAGAATGATGGACTAAGATATGATTTAATACGAGTGCTAGTGCAACAGCTTCTCAATTAGATCAATGAGATGATTTAGTGCTTTCATCAACCAATAGCGGAACAACGTATTATGCTATTACAAAAAAAGAAGCCATTAATTTAACAGCTAATGTTGATGGAAATACCTCAACATTATCATCTAATGCTCAATTACAATGTACATTAGATGAGGTGTATAATACAGATACACAAGCAACCTATTGTGATGTAGATATGCCTACAGTTACAAATACAAAAACACCAGAGCTCATCTGATGGAATATCGTAGCAAATACTGATGTAAATAATTCAGCATATACCTCATCAACAAATAAGTTAAGATTAACATCAGATAATACAAATAATACATGGTATGCCATAACAACAGCACCAGAAAAAACATTAAATATTACTTATTGAATATGAGTATGAGTATCATCAATTGGATCATGATCTGATTCATGTACAATAGCTGCTACATATAATTGAACACAACAATCTACATCATGTACAGTAATCGCACCAAGTATAACAGTAGCGAATGGATATAGTGATGAAAATAAAAAATGGACAGACCAAAGTGAAACAACAACACAAGTCGTCCCATGAGCAACTATTACTTTAACAAGTGATAAACATTTATCGGCTTCTGCTGAATATGAAGCATGAACAACTCCAATTAGTTATTCTATTACCTATCACATAGATGATTGAGCACAAGAATGAAGAAAAGATAATTATACAGTAGAAGATGATACATTTACTTTAGTAAATCCAACAAAAGAGTATTATACTTTTGCAGGATGGACAGGTACAGATCTAACACAAGCAACACAAACAGTTACAATCGAAAAATGAACAAAATATAAGAACTTAGAATATTATGCAACATGGAATGCAGATACCGATACTAATAATAATGGTATAGCAGATGAAGAAGAAACAAAATATAGCGTTATTTATACAGATTGAGTTGAATCAGAAGTAGTATTTGCAAACCAAGTAACTTCAAATCTTCTATCATGAACCGCAACACCATCATTTACAGGAAATACTACAAGAATAAACTATATCTTCTCATGATGGACGCCAAGCATTGCTGATAACGTAACAGCTAATGCTACCTATACAGCTCAATGGAAAGAAGATATGAATAATAATGGTATAGATGATACAACAGAAGAAAAACATATAATTGTTATAAAAGATGGTGATACAATCCTTAGTGAACAAGAACTTATTCCATGAATAGCTATTGTTCTTCCAACCGCGCCAACAAAGGCATGATATACTTTTGATGGTCGGGATTGATTACCAACAGATGGAAAGTCAATAGATGAAAACTTAACAATTACAGCTAAATGGAAGAAAAATGAAACAACACCAACTGATACAACTCCAAGAGCATGAGGAGGAAGTTGAGGAGGTATATCTATTACGACAAATACATCAAATACCAACGAACATTCATCAGCAGAATTAACAGGAAGTGCAGAACAAAAGAGTTCAGAAGATACAAATAAAGAAAATAATTCCACAACAGAAAAAGAAGCAACGGCTATTGATAGTTCATTTGAATCAGAAGAAGTAACAGATGCTTATAAGTGGGCATATGCAAATGATATTACAACATTACTCCCGATAGAATCAAATCCAGATGGAAAACTTCTAAGATGACATTTAGCAAAAATGCTTGTAAATTACTCAGTAAACGTGCTATGAAAAGAAGTTCCAACAATTTCTGAAGAATGTAAAAATTGGAATGATGATGCTAGTGAATGGGAATCTGAAGAAATAAAGAGCTATGCTGAACAGGCTTGTGCTTTGTGATTAATGTGAGTCGATACTTATCAACATAAGTTTAGACCTAATCAGGAGGTCTCAAGAGCACAATTTGGTACAACACTATCAAGACTGTTATACGGAGAGAAGTACGACGGATGATTCCCATATTATGAGAAGCATCTTAAAGCATTAAATGCTAATAACATTATGAAGAATACAGATAATCCACAACAGAGAATAGAACTTAGAAAGTGGGTATGGGTAATGTTACAAAGGATTCAAGAAGAGAAGAAATAGCTAGCGTTAAAGTAAAAATAAAAACAAAATTAGAGCTTGCATAGGCAAGCTCTTTAAATTTAGCTTAATCCCATTATATGAGATATAAGCGAGAAGTATTAATTATTACAGATAATCGTATAAGAAGATGTTGGGATAATATAGAAGAGGAATGGTTATATTGCATAACAGATGTTGTGAGGTATGTTGCAAAAACAAAAGATCCTATAGATTATCTTTTTAGGCTCCGTTGCTCATCTAATGATTTACAAAAGCAATGGGAGTCCTTAATAATAAAAGTTTCATTAATAACATCAGTATGAAAACGCAATCTAAATTGTATGAATTTAAGTTGATTGTGGCGAGTATTTAGAGCAATACCTAAGAAATATGACGGAAGGAAAAGATATTTTAAGACACGAGTAGAATAACTTTATTAAATAATAAAACAAAAATGGAAACAAAGATTATTGCAATTGATGGATATAAAGTAAGGTATGTAGATGTTGAATGAAAAAATTGGTATTGTATGCAAGATATCATAGCTTTAGCAAAAAAAGTAAAATTACCCAAAGATTGTATAAAACGATATTTGCAACACAATCCAAAATTTAAATTCCAGTGGAACATAAACGCAAAAATGTATCCGATTCAAACAAATTGATGAAAACAATTGATGTATTGTGCAACAAGAGAGGGAATAGTAGAAATATTATGAACAATTGGGGCAAAAATAAACGTTGTAAATTTTGTTGTAAAATAAAGAGATAACAGCAAACGCAATAAATTCGATCAATAATTTATGCCAATTTTTAATTTATTTTTTAAGAATTAGTAGTGTGCTTTTGTATTATATTTTTTTCTATATTTTTTCTATATTTTTTGCCTTATTTTAATTTTCCATTATAATTAGCTTATAGATTTTATTATTTTTCTCCTATAGCGAATGAAAAAATATATGATACTATGAGTATTAACATCTCTTGTTTGAATTGTATTATCCTCATCAGCTTTTGCTAGAGTTGCTAAACAAGAAGGAACATCATGTTTTATTACTCAACCAAACACAATAAGTGTAGATGGAGTGATGATTTCTGAATACACTTGTTCACAAACAACGGTTAAAATCCCTTCTCAAATAAATTGAGAAACAGTAGTACAAATAGGAGAAAATGCATTTAGAAATAAAGGAATTACTTCTTTAACGCTTCCAAATACTTTAAAAGCAATTGAGGCTTTAGCTTTCGCAGATAATGCACTTACAAGACTAGAAATTCAAGAATGAGTTGAAACAATAGGACTTGGAGCATTCAAACGTAATCAAATTTCAGTTTTAAAAATGCCTCAATCATTAAAAGAGATTGATGCTGATGCATTTAAAGCTAATAAATTAACAAAAATAACAGTTCTATGAAGACTAAATAAAGTATGAGATGGTGCCTTTTGTGATAACATAACTGAAAAAGTAGAAGGAGTAAGTGAATCATTGGAATGGGAATTTACAAACGCATGTTTTAGTTTAAAAAGAGCATCATTATTAGAAAACTCATATCCAAACGATGAAATTGAGATAGAAGAAACAGGAGAAGAGATTATTATGATTAATTCAAATGAAATAACAGATGAAGAAGTAGATGATGAGTTAAACGAAGAAGTGATACTTGAAGAGTTGGATAAGGATATAACAGAAACTCTTGATGAAGTTGAAGAATTTATAAATGCAGAAGTTGATGTAAACGATTGAGACGAAGAAGTAATTAACGTTAATGATTTAGAAGAATTAGAATCAAATTTTACGAGTTCTATTTCATTAGACTGAATGGAATGAATAAAAAGTTTTTTTAGTGCAGTATCACTTATCTTTAGCATAGTTATATTCCTAGTATGACTTCTTTATAGCTTATTTGCTATTGCTAATTATGAAGTATTTAAAAAAGCTGGTAAAAAATGACGAGAGTTCCTAGTTCCTGTATATGGAACAATGGTTCAATCAGAAATCGCATGATTGAATAAATTGATATGAATAATTCCATGGCTTGTAACAATTTTAGCATATTGTAATTCGTTTATTCCAGAGAATATCTATACTATTATTGGTATGGGAGGTTGATTATTATCATTCCTTTGGTACATTATCATCAATTATCGTATAGCAAGAAAATTTAATTGGTGAGTTTGAGCTTCAATCTGTTATGTGATTTTCTGGCCTATAGCAGTTATAATTCTAGGTCTATGAAAATCACAATACATTATGTATCAAACACCAGCAAACAAAACAGATGAAGAAAAAAAATCAATTGAACCTGTAGTAGCTACGGAACAACTTAATAATGTTGTTGAACATTTTGTAGGAGCTGATGAAGAAAATCCTTCAACTTGAGAAGATGCTCCTTCAACACCAATCGATATTTCTTCCTTTGAACAAGCAGAGGAGACTATAAATGCTGAACAAGAAACTCTACAACCAGTTCAAGAGGTTCAAGAAGTAATAAATGAAACTGTTGAGAATAAAGAAGTTGAAAGTATTCAAGAACAAACACCTGAGGAAGTTATCCCTGAAGTTCAAGAACCTTATATTGAGGAACAGTCTACAAATATTGAAGAACCTCAAGTATCGGAAACCCCTAGTGAAACTGAAATTCAAGAAAAGGAAAGACCAGAATTAGAACAACCATTAACAGATTTGGATCAATTAACAGAATATAATAAATAACATTTTTATATGTATTAATTTAGTATAATGGTAAGCATGGAAACAAAATCACAAGAGACATTAGATTTTGAGCAATCTCTTACGACTTTATCTCCTGAAGAATTGAAAATAAAAAGAGCTGAATTAAGCGCTATTTGAACAGATGAAGCTTATTCAAAATTAGCACTAGTTCAAAAAGAATTAGAAGCCAGAGCAAGAATCGAAGAAGGTTGAGAGTCTGATAACATGACCTTAGAAGAAAAGACGATGGCATTAAATTGAAGTCTTCAAGATATCAGAAAAGATTTTGAGGAAAAAAGAAAAGGACTAAAAAGAACTGATAAAAAGTATAAAGAATTACTCGAACAAGAATCAGCTGCAATAAAAGCAAAAATTGAAGAATTTGCTCAGACTGATATCAGAACTTTTGAGGGAAGCAAAAAAAGTTTAGAAGAAGGAAGAGATAAGGCTGTGAATGATCTAAAAGCATTATTAGATGAAAAACCTTCTGTAACAAATGCTATTAAAGATACCCTATCTCCATCAAGTATTAAGTTACAAAAAGTCGATAATCATATGCAAAAACTTAAGACAGATAGAGCAAATTATCCTGGTAATATGTTAAGATATCTTTCACGTGTATCAACATCATTGTTTATGACTCCATTCCAAAAAATTACATGAGGTCTACAGTCATTATCAAATATGTGGGCATCTGATGCTGATATGGGAAAAAGATATGATGCGATAAAGACGATTCTTCATGAACAGCCTTGAGATTCATGATGGAGAAAGAATTTAAAGCAAAAAATGAGAACAGAATTGGTTGCTGCTCAAACAGCATTTGTTGATGATGCAAGAAAGCGTGCGAGTGCTCAAGTTGGTTTAGCAGCTTAATAGATTTATATCCCTAACATTAATTACTATGTTAAAAACAATAGATGAAGCGAATAACTATGTAGTTGATCGTATTGAAAAAATATCTTGAAAACCACTTCCTGAGGAAGAAAAAATGGCAATAGAACTATGCCTAAAAGATAAGTTCTATGAAAAGCTTTCACAATATATTTCAGATGAAGAAATAGAAAATCTTTGAGCTCAAGACGAAAAAGATTTAGAGAATAAATTATTCTATAAAATACCAAATTATGTAACGCTTGTTGAATCTTCAGCATCGCAATATTTGGCAGAGTATTTTGTTTGAGATTATATCGATGCATCAGACCTAGAATGAGTTGATGAAGATGTAAAAATCTAAATAATTTAAAAATGTCAAGTATAAGTCCGAGATAATACTCGGATTTTTTGATATTTGAAAATTTAAAAAATACAATTAAAGAGATTATTTATATTCTATTTTTTATGTCATGGTTAAATCATTGACAACAATTAGATCAGAACTCGATAGAGCAGCTACATGACCAGAAGATTTGTGAAATATTATTGCACAAACCAAAATGGATATTTTCGAAACATTAAATAAAGATACAGAAGCTGTTAATGTAGATGATAAATCAACATTAAATCTATTAATCGCTAGTTTACATACCAAAAAGAGCTGACTAGAAAAAGATTTTTGATTAGTATGAACCCTAGATTTCAGAACAGATGATAAGGTTTTAAAAGATGTAAAAGATCTTTGTTCAAGTGCAGCAAGTGATATTGATATGAAAAATTGCCAAGATACTGATCTATGTAATGATATCGATGATCTCTTACAGTCAATGCAATTATGGGATAAAAAAGATTCATCAAAAACATTATTTCATAAAAAAATAACAAATTCAGCACATTTAGTGACAATAATGGAGGCTTTAGGGAATCCAAGTATTGCAAATACAATGAAAAACGACTATTTAAAAGTAGAAACCTCAAAATTATTCACAAAAGAACAAAGAACTTTAGCAACTCGTCTAATGTATATTTTATACAACGTAATAAGATTAACTCACGATAAAAACTATGATAGTACTAAAAAAAGAAATCTAAAAACGATTGTAGATGCTATTAAAACAGATATCGCACCAAAATTAAAAGGACTCTATAATACAAAAAGAAGTTTAGATAAAACAGAAATGTTAAATTGATATTTAGAGGATTTAAAACAAAAGAAAGGAGATTATCCTCTAGAAAATGCAGATTATGATTCTACAGTAACGATTGATTTAGGAGAGTTCCTTCATTGAAAAGTTTCAGAAATGGATCATTTTATCCTAAATAAGACAAAAATTACAGATGATAAAGGTCATAACTTTGTTCTAAAAACAACAACTGATGCTCCATCAGAACTAAAATCAGATAAAAACGAGAACAATTCTGTTATATTGGAAATGGAACTAAGACCATGAGTTTCTGTTCCAATTGCATCATTAGAAATGATTAATAAGTTACCTCCAAAATTTATTGTAGTATTTGATAAGAAGGACAAAATCGAATCAGCTATTTCAGCAACATGAGAAAGACTAGAAAATCACTTTCCAGTTACGATAGATATGAAAATTACTTGAGAAAAAGAAGTAAGAGAATCTCCTATATATCTGGGTTGATCTAATGCATCATTAACAAAAAAAGTTTCAATCCATGTTCCAAATACGCTAATACCAGGACCTGGACCAATTCCTGGACCTATCCCATGACCAACGCCAAGACCAGCACCGTTAATTACACCAATTGCAAAAGAATGGTCAGCAACAATTTCAAGTGTTGAAAACGTTCATTCAGAAGAAGCTGCATATTTAGCAGAAGAAAAAGATAGAGAAGATTTTGATAAGTTAGGAGAATTATCATTATGAAAGCTTTGAACACGGCATCCATGGGAGAGAATGAAGCATTTTATATCTAGAGAGTATAAAAGGAAAAAAGCAATTAAAAATCATATGCGTGCTGTAAAAGGAAAAATCGATACAAGACGTGAAAGTGTAACAAGTGCCTCTAACAGACATGAATTAGAATTTTGAGATATTCAATGGAATAAATGAATCACACAATTAACAACTCATGAAAATGCTGATGTAAATAGACTTTGTGTAACCTACTTAAAATCAAACATGAAAGATGCTGATTTTGAAAAAGAATTTAATCAAATTATAGCAAATGATCCTATTATAGAACCAATGATAAAAAATAATAAGATGGATTATCTTGGTTCTAATATCCTCTTAAAATTAAAACAAGAAAGAGCAGAGCAAGTGATGATGGATAAAATAGGAAAGCTCTTATTAAAAGATGTTAATGCAACTACCTTGGAAATGAGAGATGATTATGATGAAACTAAATTTAAAGCAGATTTAAAAGCTATTTCTGATGAATATTTTGCACAAACACAATCAAACTTTCCTAAAGAACTAAGAGATTTGCTTGATGCATCAAAAGATAAAACATTAATGCTTCCGATATTGCAAAACTGGAAGGCTCAATTACAAGCAAATGTAAAAAATTTGAGAATGCATTTACAGCTCTTAAATAATACAACATGAGCCTATGAAATTGATAACGAAGATAGAGAAAAGAGTCTATGGCAGAGATTCTGAAATTGGATGGATAATCATAGAATATTAACTATTGGATGATCTGCTGTTCTATGAACATGAATGCTAGTTTGAGGATCAATCATTTGATGACCATTATGAGCATGAATTGCAACATGACTTCTAGCAACGAAAATGTGAGTAATGAATGCAGCTAAAAAAGCGAGTCATTATACAAAAGAACAAAAAGGACAAGAGAAAAGACTAACACATGGTCTTAATATAGAAAAACAGAGTATGGAAAATATTAAAAAAGTAATGGATGCTGCTCCATGGTATTCTTGGAGAAAATACAAAGCAAAAAGACAATATGAACTTTATCAAGAAACAACACAACATAAAATTGCAGATACAGAGTATCTTACAAAAAAAATTCAATGAGTACTCAGTACAACAACAAATCTTGATGATCCAGCTAATGCGAATGAAAGGGATATTATCGAATGATATATTATAAATGCATTGGTAAGGCTAGATTATTATAAAGAAGTTGGTCATAACTTCGTTGGTTCTCAAAATAGAACAAAAATTGAACAAGATTTTAATATGCTTTATCAAGCAGTACAACAATGAGCATTGAGACTCTACGAAAGCAGAGTTTCTCCAAGCTATTCAGCTAAATATGTGATACAAGATGCATTAGATGATATTAGGACGGGAGACTCTCGTTATAGTGATTTGCGTGATGCATTAGAAGATGATTACGAAAAAGCGTTCTCTACCTTTAAAAAGAGAAGAGCGTGATTGGCTGCGAAATATTGAATTTGATCAGCTATTATTTATGGAGGAACAGCATTACTAGCTCAATATGTTATGTGATCTTGAGTATTCGGAAACTATCAAATTGTAAAGAATATTCCAGGAACTTCAACTTATGAGCTTCATCCTGAGGTAAAAAATAGTCTTTTAAGTAATTGAGTTCCATCATCAAAAGTGACAGCTATTGAAGACGCTTTAAAAGCGAGTCCTACAGGAAGTGGACCATATAATCCTGAAGCTTTTTGGACAATTGTAAAAAATGAAACTTGATGGACGGATGTTCAACTTAACAATTGGGTATCAAATTCATTTATGAAAGACGTTTTATGGAAACTTAATGAATGAGGAACATTAGAATTTAAAAAAGCATTAATTGATGGTCATTTTGATACTTTAAGACCTGGAGACGCTCTCTTTACAAGAGCAGAAAGCTTTTTATCAAGTCCAAGAATCTGAATTTTAAGACCATGAGAATGATCTACAGTATTAAAGAATCTACAAGATTATCTCAGTGGTGCTAAAAACTTCACAGATTTCTCTCCAGAAATGAGGATAAAAATGGGACATTTCGGACATATGGCAATCCATAACGATATTGGTTCATGATCAAGATTAACAGAAGAAGTATTAAATACCGTTACAACAGGATGAGGAACAGAAGTCTCAGAAGGTGTAAAGCATTTCTTCTTCGATGGAGTATGAATGCCATTATATGCAAATACTTATAGAAAGAAAATGATACCAAATGAAGAAGAAAGATGAAGAGAACTTAAAAATTCAGATCCAGGAGCAATCCCTGAAGGTGATGAATTTATTACAGCTGATCCAGATTGAAGTTCATCAGGACCAAGTTCTTGAGCTGGACCAAGTTGGATTTAATAAAAGATTTTTAAATTATTAATACTACTAAAAAATGGAAGATATGGATATGTATTTAGAAGAACTGTTTACTCAAACAGGATTTAATCCAGATGAATTTGAGGCATTAAAAGAGGAACGAAGACCTATTCTAATGACTCGTATTGTAGGAAAATTAGCTCTAAAATTACCTCAACTTGAAAGAGCTCAAGCAGAAGCTTATTTAAAAGAAGGAAGATGAGAAGAATTTTGGAAGTTGTGTTCAGAAAATATTAAAAATTACGACGAGTATTTTGTTTCGATTTTGAAAGAATTCGAAGATGATTACTTAGAAAACTTTAATTAGAAAACTTTTATCTCTCATAAAACATTAGATGACAAAACAAGAACAATTTGAAGAAGATTTTATTCAAAACCTTCTCTTAGAAGCATGATTTGATCCTAAAGTTGATGATTTTGAAGAATTGAGAGACGATTTAGAACCGCTCTTAATGGATAAGATCATGTGAAGAGTCTTTGATGAACTCTCTATTGAACAAAGAAAAGAAATTATGAAACTTTTTGATAATAAAAAAGAGGCAGAAGCACTTGCAAAAATAGAAAAAATGATACCTGATTATGATAACTTCTTAGCAGATATCTTTCAAGAATTTGAAGAAGAATATCTTAGAAGTGTAAAGTAGTATTGATATGAAACTAAAAAATCAATAAACTATTATAGTAAATTTTATCTACTGGCTATTAAACTATGGGAAAATTCTGAAATTCATTATGAAACGCAGCAGCAATCCCAATAAGATGAGCAGGTACTGCATTAAATACCGGATGAGACGTTATGAAAACATGATGGAACGTTGTTACAGATATGGGAAACGTCGTTGCAGATACAACAAGTAAAACTTGGGAAATCCTTTCAAGTTCTTGGACAAATTGAAAATGGTATAATAAACTTTACCAAGTTCCTGCAGGACTTGTTATTTCTTGAGCAACATTAGTAGAAGGTGCTGTAAGAAGTGTCGTAGAACCAGCGAAAAATCTTTTTCTTAATGTTCGTGATACTTTTTGAAATTTTTTCAAAAATATTGGAAATACATTAAAGGCAACGTTTGATTCAACTAAACCAGTTTCGGATTTTTCTTATGATAAGTTAAAAACAAAAGAACCGTCACGTAATAATCGGTTCTCAAAATTAGCTCGATGGAAAAAAGCAGCTTAAATATGAAAATGGAGCTTCTACATAGCTCCATTTTTCATATATTCAATAAGAATCAATAATACTCAAGTAATAGCTAATATTCACTGAATCAACCATGCATGCATAACAATAGTTGTTTCTTTCATTCCCTTATACTCTAAGAGATGATGAAATGGTGCAACACTAAAAAGCTTTCTTTTAAACGTTTTTTTCCAGAATATCTGTAAAAAGCTTGAGAAAAATTCAACAATGAAGAATAAAAAGATAATAAGAAATGGAATAAGAATTCAAAATCTCATATTCAGAAGATAAATCAACGAAGAGAGGATTCCTCCTAGCGCAAAAGCTCAAGAATCTCACATAAAAATTTTCGCCGGGTTGATATTAAAGAACAAGAAGGCAACAAGCGTAGCAACAAGGATTCAGACAATAGTTGTTGCAAGATAAGTTCCATTTAAGAATGTCATAACGGCAAAACAGGTAAGTATCATTGTCATAAGTCCTCAAGCTAATCAATCCAATCAATCAGTAATATTGATTGCATTTACAACGGCAATAGTAGCAATGAAGGTGAGTATAGGAAATAGAATTCAAACATATACTTTCCCAGCAATTGGCCAAAAATTAATATAATCAATTCATAATTTAATATAAAACCAATAAGAAATCCATCAAGAAAATAAGAACATTCCTATGAGTTTTGCTTTAGCACTTAATCATTTTACTTTTCAGTAATCTCTGATATTTAAATAATCATCAACTAATCAAATAAATCACATTGAGAAAAATCAGAAAAGAATGATATAAGTCTCTCTAGAATCCCAAAGAGAATTACTAATAAATCCAAAATGTTGTAATACAAACGCTCCTAAGATCATAACAAGCATAACCACAAGAAATAATCATCATCACATCGTAGGCGTCCCTTGTTTATGAGCATGAAGTTTTGCAAATATTTCTGATTTTTCTCCAGTAACCGTATTTTCACGGATTGTTTTTCCAGCCTTTAATTTGTGAAGAAGTTTGATATATATAGGGTAGAGGATGAGTGATACTCAAAAGCTGATTAATGAATAAAATAATATCTGACTTAATTTTCACAGTGCTCAAGTTGCTTCAATCATACGTTTTTAAAAAAGAATAAAAATAATCTTTTTCAACTAGCAAGAAGTGTAGTTTTATAATATCAAAAAGCAAGGAGAATATTATCTAACAAAGGGTAAAAATGTCAAGTAAAATACTCTAAGAAGTAATTGATTCTTAAGTCTTTTATTCTTTTTTATTTATACTTAAAATAGACTAAATTTTATATCATTGAGATAGCTATGCCAACACAAAAGATTGATGCACTAGAACAAAAAAAGGACGATATTCGTGCTTCTTTAGATAGTTTAAAAAATAGTTCAGTACAGGCAGAAAAAGAACAATTACAAAAAAAAGCTGAACAGCAAATTAAAGAATTAAACGCAGAAATCGCGAATTATCATACAGATGACCAGGCAGAAAAAACAAAACTCGACGAACTAAAATCTGATGTTAATAACCTTGAAAAAGAACTTCAGGAGATAAAAAATGATCTATTAAGTTTGCAACAAACAGTATTGGATGCAAATAATAATCAAACACCTTCTCAAAGTCCTCAAGCAACTCCAACATCAACGCCAGAACAAACTACAGCGACAGAACAAGAAGAAAAAGGATTCTGGGGTAAAACAAAAGAGTATGTTTCAGAGAATTGGAGTTCTTTTACAAGTGGAGAAAAACGAAAAGAAGAACCAGGGAAAAATCTTTTGCGTTGAGCAGCATTTTTAGGAACGGGTATCTTAGCATATAAAGGAGTTAAGAAACTTTGGAATTGGGCATTTTGAGATAAAGAAGAAAAGAAGTCTGATGATGAAGAATCAAGTGAAAAGAAAGAAAAGAAATCATTTTGGAAGACGTGATGGTGAAAATTCTTAAAATGGACCGGAATTGCAACAGCAACATGAGGATGAATATATCTTTTTGGTAAATGGTTACATCTACGATGAGATAAAGAAAACCCAACAGATACTGATAGTGATGCAGCAAAAGCCGAAGCATATGATAAATTTGCAGAAAAGGCGGAAAATAGAGAAGCTGTAGAAAACTACGAAGCTTTTTGAGAAAATGTAGATACAATGTATGATGGTATCTACAAAAAAGAATTAGCAGCATGATACCAAGATCAATTATCAATGGATAGAATCTCAAAAGAACAATTCTGAGGTTCAAAACGCTATTTATGAATAGTTCCTTTCTGTTTGGATAATAAATTCTGAACAACGGAAGAAATAATGCAACAAAATACCTCAATGAAAAACGCTTTAGCATGAGGTATTAAAGAAATGACTGCTTATATTAAAGGATTAGGTAACGAGTTCTTGAAAATGTTCGCAGATTCATATTTATCAAAGCTTCCATCATGGGCATGAGCTGTTTGAAGTTCATTAAGCGATAAAATTGATAATTGGATTACATCAAATGAGCACGCAGAAGATGAATTACAATATTTCTTCAGACAAAGTATTAGAGTTCAAACCTATTTGTTTGAGAAAAAAGATCAATTAATTGATAAAATTGCGACAGAACAAGCAGCTAGGTTATGAATGACAAAAAAAGAGATACTCGAGGATGAAGAAAAATATGAACAATATATTCTAAAAGATTGACAATATACAGCCTTTATGGGAACAAAAATCTCAAGTGCATGTAATGTATTAAAAAATAAAGGAATATTTGATGCAACAGTTTGAGCTGAGGTAACAAGTACAGTCGAGCAATTAGATAAAGAAAGAAAAGATGTTGTATGAGACGAGGTTTGATGAAAAGATATTTTACAAATCGTAAACGAAAAGTGAGGAAATAATCTTGATGCTGATGAAAAACAAAAACTATCAAAATCTTGTGAAAATATAATAAAAGATGTAGATGATAGTATCAAGGATTCTGTAAAGGCAAGTGCTTGGAATAGTTATTGAGATTTATTTTCAAGCGATGATTCAGCGCTTCGTGAATATTGGGAGAAATCTTGATTAGATGAAGTATTCCAAAGATATAAGACAGAAATTATGACAGCAAAAACACAACTTGATTCATGAACGCTCGATGCAGATAAAATAAAGGCATTAGCAGAATCTGTTAATAATATGCTTGCTCTCAAAAAAGAGGCAATTCTTTGAAGAAATTGTATTATAAGAGATAGAGATGAACATGGTAATTTCATATTAAGAATTCCATGATTTATGGCAGATTCTTTCAAAAACTTATGAAAATCAATGAGTAAGTTTGCATCTTGAGAATTTATGGATGCACTTTCATATTTTACATCTTGATATTTAGGAGCAGGAGCTGCTATCTATGTTGGTGCAAGTGCATTAGCATGAAGTAGTAATCCAATCATTAAAATTGTTTGAAAATGAACAAAAGCAGCTGTTGCATTACCTGTAAAAGTTCCACGGTGGGTTATAAAGAAATTTGCAAGGAGTACAAACATAGGGGTACGTATGAATAATTCGATAAAATATGGAACTTCATCATGGATAAATTATAGAAATCTCTTTAATGAAGCATCATGACCAGAAGATTTAATAAAAGTCCTTAAATCATGAGAAAGAAATCTATGACAAACAGCAAATATTCTAAGAGCTAAACTAAAAACAACAAGATGAACAAAATTTAGAGAATGGAGCAATGCATTTTGATGAATAGAACTTGATGATATAAAAGACGAAAAGTTCTTAAAAGAAAAAGTTTTTGATAAATTATTAGCAGATAACTTCAGTAATGACGCTGTTTCATTAAGTAAAATAAAAAATGATAGGGCGCTTTATACAAAGCTTCTTGAGAATTATGATAGTTCTCCTGAACTAAGAAGAGCTATAAAATCCGGAAAATTTGAAGATGTTAATAGAGTTGTTTCAAAACTATCAGAAGTGGTTGATCCAGCAACAGAAGTCGTTGATACAGCAGCAAGAAAAGCCTTTAATGAATGTCTCGATAAAGCTATTTGAAAATTTGATGAAATTCCACAAAGAGCAAGAAGAGCATATCAACCAACAATAGAAAAACTTAAAGCTCTAAAAACTGATGCGGATTTGGCAGAGGATGAAATGAAAGCATTTACTAAATTTATTGATGAATGATTCCATCCTAAATTTATCCCTGAAATGAAGAAATTATTTGAAATTGACCATCCAATCAGGTGAGGATCAGAAAAACTATGAGAAAGGCTTAAAAAATGTCTTTCTGAATGAAACTTCACAGAATTTAAAGGAATTCTTAAAGATTCAAATCAATTTTGAGATGTATTTAGAAATGCATGACTGGATGACGCTGTAAGAAGAGGAATGGCAGATAATCTTGATATAGTAATCCGTAAGTTCTGATCTCTAACAGCTCAAACAACAAAGAATGCTGTTAAAAATGTTATGAGGGTTCTCACTAAAGTATTATAATTTAATTATTTACATCGGCAAATGGTATCTGCAGAACAGTGTAAAGAAGACATAGCAAAAAAATATTTAGATCAATTTAAATCTGAACTAAACTTTTTTGAAAAAGCTATGATTTTGCCGATTTCAAATAAAATGAAAGAAATCTTAAAATCTGATAAAAAAATAGATGCTGAAAAGTTTTCTGATTTAGAAGATTTATGATTCCGAAGAAAAGTATTATGAGTGAAATTTTGAAATAAAGAACTCTTTGAAGGTTTAGTAAATAAAACATTTAAGTTTCTAAAGGAACAACAAGAAAAAATATTAGAGGCACAAACGCAAGGAAAACTAGAAGACCTTTTAGCTTCAGTAATTAATTGAAAACTAGATGACTTAAATCAAAGTGTTTCCCAAAATTGAACACCACAAGCTAATCAGTGAGATAATCAACAGGTTCAACCTCCAGTATGAGATAATCAATGATGAGCCTCAGAAAATCAATCCTCTTGATGAGATAATCCAGATCATCAAGAAACTTCTCACGAATGAGATTCAAATAATCATTCTATCGAGGCATGAGTTTGAGCAGCGGTAGTATGAGCATGATCATATAGAGCATGAGTAGCACAAATTGAATCAAGACTAGGTTTGGAACATGTTGATGTCCCAGAACATTTTGATAAAGACCGTACAAAGAAGATGCTTTCTGGTCTAGCTGATCAAATGGAAGATAGAATGAAATGATGACTAAAACTCAATAAGGTCCAAAAATATACCTACGAGAAGTCAATAAAAAACTTCAGAAAAGCAGCAGAATCTTTAGATAACCAAACAGCAGAAGCTTTTAAAGTCTGGCAGAAAATTGGAGATAAATTACCACCTCAATATCTAGAACATTTAAATATCAATCATAATGTCTTATCGCTTATTGATGCATTACCAGATGAAGAACTAGCAAAAATTATAGGTAAAGATGAGCAAGCAATCGTAAAATTTATGGAGAAAAAGGGAATAACGATATCTACAGATTTTGCAAAGAGTCTAAAATTAGCAAAAAATGTTCAAGAAATAAAACAGATAACAAATGTTGCAAGAAATGGTAGAAAATTAGCAAATTTTGTTAAAGGAGTAAAATGAATGGGAATGATTACGTTCTTATTCATGGGATTTGATGTTTGGAATTATTTCGATGCAAGTAAAGAAGCAGAATTGGTAAAGAAATTAAACGAGGTGAGGTGAGAAGTTCTTCAAGATGAAGCAACAGCACAATTACTAATATGAGTTGGTTGAGTCCTAGCAGAAGCACTTGCTTTACGGTGAGTTTGTGCTGCTGGTTGAAGTGTTGCATGACCAATTTGAACAGCAGTAGGAATTATAGTAGGAGTTATTATATGAGCAGCCTCAATGTTAACGAGTTCCTACAATTCAAAGAAAGAATTCTATGCTCAAAATAGGCATGATTTTATTAATAAAAAAAGAGCAGAGGTTAAACAATCGGTAGTCCAACTTTTTGAATCTGATCGTTTATGAATGGACGAAGGTATGAAAGAATCTATAAAAGATGCAAGATGACCAAATTCAGAAGTTAATACCATGGAGGATGCATGGGAGGCCTTGATTTATCAAGAAGAAGTCTCAGAAGGATGATATAATTTCCTTTCATGGTATTATAGTTCATGAGATTCTGAAGAAGATTTCTTATCAAAACTTTCACAAGAAGATAAAGAAACATATAACCAAGAAAAATCACAGATGGAAGAAATTATAAATATAAGGATGGAATACGTAAAAACCCATATTTCAACAGACCAATCCTCAGAAAGCTATAAAGCCCTAAAAAAAGCTATAGAAGATAAAAAATGACTAAAGTATGTTGAACAAATTTTAGCTGATTCAAAGCTTTATCAATATCTGAAATCAGAAGATGAAAATCCATATATTGAAAATTATAAACAGTTAGATATTGCATGATATAAGGAGGCATATAAAAATAAACTTTCAAGCGAATATCCTCAAGAATTTAAAATCTTTGAGCAGCTCAAAGAAGAAAATCCAATCTTACTTGATGAAATCTGTAGAGGAACTTTGGCATCAAAAAATACGATTTGATCGTATATCGAATCTTCAGAACAAAACTCTGAAGAACAAGAATCACAAGAACAACTATACACCCGATCAGAGATTGAAAGCCTAAAAAAGAATATCGCATTTGTAGAAAAATACGATAAGTATAGAAAACTATGAGCAACTCAAGAAGAGGATACTTCATTATCATTAACTAATTCTGCGATAGATTTTAATTATATCGAGCATGTACTCATAGATTTTAATAATATTGCTATTAGGCCAAAGCGAGAACAAACTGAATCACTTCAATATCTCTCATCATCTGATTTTAATACAAGAATTGATGGGCGAGCTGGAGAAGTCTCAAAGAGTACTTTCCAAAATATTCTCTACCGTATAGCAAAAGAAATTCATTGATATACCTGATGAAATAATAAAGAAGATTTGGTAGCATTCTATGCTTTAAGTTGAGATGTAACTTGAATATATATGAACGGAAAATGGAAAGTAAATGAAGATTGGGAAGTAGATACTACTATAAACGATCCAGATAAAATAACAGAGGAAACTATGTTAAAAATTATCGTGTGAGAAGTAGAACTAGATTCTGATGTAGAAGTCGCTGATGAAAAATTAACAGAAGAATTTAGGGAGAGAATAAAAGAGATAATTAAAGAAGAATTTAAATATAAGAAAGAAAAAGAAAAATATGAAAATAAAATTATTGAATATATAAAACAGCAATGAGCTACTTGATATGTAGAATTACCAAATGATTTAGTCTTACAAGGGACAAAAGCTGGTATTTTAGAGGTATATAATTTCTTATTTACTTATGAAAATGGTGAAATAAAAGCACTTTGACGTTGAGATAATATAGAGAATGTGCTTAATTTTGATAAAACAAATACAAAAATTACTTATGAAATGGTTAATAAGCTTCGTGAGGAGTATACTCAAGAAGAAAAAGCACTATTACAAAAAGTTGATGAAATAGAAAATAAATTATTAAAAATTAGGGGAGTTGAAGGTGATTCCTTAGGATGAGGTACAAAAGAGGATGAATTAGATATCCCAGTAGAATTAGAGAGAATGATGAGTAAAAAAAGTGCTGAATGGCATAAAGCAAAAGAATCACTACTTTATATGCAACCATACACCGCCCAAGGCTTCTTAGAAGAAAAGGCAAAAGAATATTATGAATATTTTGAAGGAATATATATGGGATTATTGAGCGAGATAACAAGAAAAAATAGTTTCTTAAATTCAAATGACGTTGATGAAATAGATGAGTTCTTACAAGTATCATCTTTTGTTTGAGTAAATATTGTAAGCGTGGGAAAAGGAGAGCTAAAATTCGCAACAGCCGTTGATGAAGCTATAGCTGAATATTTATTAAAGCTTTTTGATTTATATAAAGATAACGCTACTTGAAAATCTATAAAAGAACTCTTACTTTCAGAAGACCAAGAACAACAAAAAAAATGACAAGAATTCGCAAAACAACTTTATATTCTCTGCTTAGAAGAAACAGTTATTCAATATGATTGATCACAATCAATGGAGGATTTTACAACCTGAGACATGAATGATACAGATTTTGAAAGAGTAAAATCAAAAATGGATCAAGCATTAAGTTGAAAAGGATTTAATGAAATCTACAGAGAATATAAGGAATCCTCAGTTGCACAAGTATGAGCCTTAAGCTTAAGAAAAGTAGAAAAATGAGAATCTCAAGTGCATGAACAGGTAAATAAAATTACCGATGAAATAATCCAGACCTTAAATGATATCGACTGGGCATGAAAAAGAAAAAATCCTAAATTTGAAGCAGCTACAGAACAACCGAATGAATGAGAAATAAAATGAACCTTTAATAGCTGGTGATATAAAGAAGAAATTACCATATATACCAAGGACTGAAAATTAAGTTGAATGAAAATAGACGGTCTTGATCAAAGATATCCATATAAAGAGAATAACCTTTTAAATCAATCAAGAAACGAAAACGATATTAAGGAAAGTGTTAAAGAAGGTCTTCGTACAGCGAATCTTATAAACTTCATTAAGAAAAATATCGAAGAAAATCCATATTGAGCAGGTGCCTCATGAAAACGATGAAACGCAAAATATTGAAAATATCATTGGAGCAACTGAGGTGATCTAGAAAGAGATATAACAAACAATTTCAATGATATCGATATTGTTGAATGTGAAACACTAGAAAAATATTACCCTATGATTCATAAAGATGAAGAATTCTTAGACTATATTAATCATTTACTTTAAATCTCAAAGAAAATGGCAGAGCTAGAAACACTATTATCAGATGCAGTAAGCACAGTATCAAAATTAAAAGAAACTATTGGTAGTTCTGAAACCAATGAAGCTTTGGTAGAACTTAAAAAAGAAACTGCTTCTCATGTTATCGATAAATTAGCAGAGAAAAGAGCTGATATAAAAATAGAATGAGCCAAAAGCTTGGTTGTAGATTATCTTGTTACTGAATGATTCCTTGATTCTTTTTGAGATGAAATAATAAAAGCCTGACTTGATACCTTTATCTCTTCATCAAAAGAATTACAAAATCTAAAGGAGGTAATCGCTGAAAACAACACAGAAGAATGATTAAAAAACCTAGAATCTAGTATCCTATCACACTTAGAAAGTTGATGAGTATTCGATGATGCATGGAAAAATGGGATAACTCCATCACCTACTCCCCATTCAGATCAATCTCAAGATAATCAAGAAACTGCGACTCAAACAGCCACAGAACAAGAAGAACAATCAGAACCATCTTCCTGAGAAGAGGGATTAGAAGGTTCTGCAGAAGAATGAGAAGCAAAAGAAGTAGAATTAAAACAACGTATGCAACGACTTTTCCCTGAAGGAGTTCCTCAAACAGAAAAAGAGATGAAGAAATACTTGAGAAAAATCAAAGTCCCAATTCTAACAGAGGATGGAAAAACAAAAAAGATAACACTCTATGTACATAAGAAATTAGCGAAAGAATATAAAGCAATCTTTAAAGACATGAAAAAAGCCTGAATAAAAGTTAATCCTGAAACCACAGCATGCTTTAATCGAAGGAAAATGCGTAATTCCTCAAAAATGTCACACCATTCATATTGAACCGCAATTGATGTAAATCGGGATGTGAATGGAGGAGTATACGGAAAAACAGATAGAAATAGTCCATATTTTAATTCACAAGCATGTGTTGATATCTGGAAAAAACATGGGTTCTATCGATGATGAGACCGAAAACAATCAAGAAATGATCCAATGCACTTTACATACATGAATGCTTAATTTATATTATAATTAATTACAATGGATTTCGTAGAATCAGCTGTAAATTATTTAGAGCAGCAAACAGAAGAATGAGAGAAAATGCTCCAACTGAAAAAAGAGCTAGCAGCAGATATCGTAAAGAAATTAGGAGAAAAAACGAACGATCCTATGCTAGAACTTTGGCAAGAATCAGTAACAAACTATTTGGTTTCTGAATGACTTGTCGATGATCTAGAGGATATATGAATTTGAATGGTTTTAAAAACTTGAATCAGTTCTCAAGGAGAAGCTCTGAAAGACTATAGAAAAAGAATTAATAATGCTGAAGTCATCAAAACAGAAAGCGATTTATTAGCATTAAAACAGTCCATTATGAGTGAAATCGATGGAATACAATCAGCAGAAAAACCTCAAGAACAGCATCAAGAATCTTCTAAACCGCAAAGCTCACAAGAGAGACTATCAGCTTCAATCGATATATCTCAATGAGTAGAGGCTTTCTATAATCAGCTGGAGTGAAAAGAGAAACCTGATATGGTTCCATTTGCATGTGCAATGCAATGATACGAAAAAATGAAAAATCAGTTATGAAATCCGACCTATTTAACAGTTGTTGATTTCTCTAAATCAAACAAAACAAATAGAATGTTTGTTATTAATATGGCAACGAAAAAAGTAGAATATGCCGTTCCAGTATGACACTGAAAAAATTCATGATGAGAATATGCAACAACATTCTCAGATCAAGCATGAACCAATCAATCGAGCTTATGATTTTACAGAACACCTCAGGAAATAACAAAAGCGCATACAAAAAGCTGGAGTGGACTATGGATGAATGGAATTGAAGATTCAAATAATAACGCAAAAAATCGTTGAATTTATATGCATCCATGATCAGTTAATTGAAGTGCATGATGTTTTACACTTCCAAAGCATTCAAAAGAAATAATGAAAACCTTAAAATGAGATTCACTATTATTCGCATATTATCCACAAAAAAAATATTTTGCACAAACGACATTAATTGATAATAAACCAGATAGATTAGTAGCTTAGTTTTTATATATTAATTTTGTAAAGATGCCAGAAGAATACATAGGGGTAGAAAGACCTGAAACACTAGACTTCAAAAAAGATATGCTCGTTCATTTAGAGAATGCAGCATATGAGAAAAATCTAACAAAAATAATTGATGACTCTTTTGAGATGTACGCAACTCCCTTAGATTGGAGATTAAAAGGTAAAATGGTTAAATACATCATTGATTGAAAATTAAAATCATGAGAAAACCAAGAAATAGAAAGCTATATAAGAGCAAGAATGGAACACCCAAGTGGATGGAAATTAAAGTATCTTTATGATAATACCTGAAAACCGTTATCAGAAGTACTTTTGGCTATCTATAAAAAAGAATGAAAAAAAGATACACCAACGCCTCCAACTGCCGTAGCTAGCGTACCTCAAACACCTAAAGTAGAACAACCTAAACCAACAGTTCAAACCCCTAAAGTTAAGCCAGTAGAAATTACTACATCACAGGTATCAAAACTAGAATCTTGATTAAATGAAGTCTCAAATGTGACCAATAGAATAATTTCAAAAGCAAAAGATGCATTCTGATGAATTACATCTAAGGTTTCTGAAATAGCTAATACAGTTTACGATGCATTATCAGACCGGGTAGTAACAACTTTTGCTAACTCTAAAGATGTTCCAAGCGAACTTATTCCAACGCTATGAAAAATGTTTAAAGAAGCAGAGAATTGGATGAATACAATATATAGATATTGATGAACAACAAAAAAATGAATCGATTGTTCTGCATTTGTATCTAGACTTTTATCAATAGGCTTTGGTAACGAATATGTACGTTATACAACAACGACCTTAAAAACTAAATGCGAAAGAATCCCATCAGCAAAAGCAAGAGCTTGAGATTTACAATTCTCAAATAAAGGAGGTCATGTAGAAATGATTGTAAGTAGACCATGGAAAGAATGAGGAAAGTGGTTTGTAAATACTTTATGATCAGCAAACTCAAGGCCATATGATCAAAACGGTAATCGTATCGCCCATTCTTGACCTTGATATAGAAAAAGAGCATTAACAAGTAGCGTATATAGACCTAATGCATATAAAACAATAATTCAAAACGCTTAGGAAGTTCATTATTTTTAACAAGCTGCTACTTGATTTTATTTAAAATTTACATAGGATAACAAAGTTAAGTTTGCCTTAATTTTAGTTAATACATTTAAAGATATGAAACATAATTGATTTGAAATCAAAGTATCTGATATCCTAAATTCAAAAGTAACTGATACCATAGATTTTGAAAATAAACAAATCCAAGATTTAAAAACACTTTCAGAAGACTGAGTCTCATGAACGATAACACTTCAATCACTCGATCATGAATCACTTTTAGCAACCATAGACCTTGAATGTATACTCCATGAAGTTTGTGACCGCTGCTGAGAGGATTATGATCGTAAAATACAAATAGAAGGTTATACTGCTAAATATGTAACAGAACAAGATCCTACAATAAAGGATGATGAAGACGAAATCCTTTTTATTGATACAAAAAACGGAGTTATTGATGTAGAGGAGCTTATCTATCATGCTGTTCAGCTCCAAGAACCTTTCGTTAAATATTGTGAAAAATGTGCAGCTGAACCAATCCCAGAAGCTGATGATTATGATGACTACGAACAATATTCTTAACCTTCATAATCCTTTAATTCCATACCGGAGTTTTTGATTAAAATCGATTTTTTAGTATAATTATGAAAATAATTTATCTAAGAATATCTTATGCAAAAACACCCAATAAAGTTTACAGAAGATTATAAAAAGCAGTTATATATAACAGGGCTATTCCTTGTTTTTTCTATTATTGTTTTAGCTTTTGCTGATTTATGAATATTCGATTTTATTAGAGACTATGATATTTGATTATCAATCCTTTCATGATTATGTATTATTCTTTGGTGTATAACTCGAATAAAAAAAAGAAACAAAATAAGAAATAGAATAAGAAAACTAGTTCACTTTACTCCTCCAGAATGATATACAGCAGCCGAAATTGCTGTACTGGATCAACGAGGACCAACTGGAAAAATATTTCCTGCAATGCTATATGAACGAATAGCAAATGGGAATATTAGAATCTGAGAAGATAGAAATTGAGAGCTTTTTTTTGAAAAAATAACAGAAAACCCAGTCCTTTTCTTTGATTCGAAATTTTTAATGACATGATATCAAGCCTATAATCTTGATCCAGAACATGATTTTCGAGAAATGTGCTTTAAAACAAGAAATCGTGTATATCTAAAAATGATTAATAGACTTCCTGAATTAGAAAGGCTTCCGAATGATTTTTTTTACAAAATCGAAAGAGAGTGTACAGATCGAAGAAAATACAAAAATGAGAAAAGATATTTTTGAAATATTTATGCAGAGGCCGCATACCGGAGTGTGATATGATTTTCTCTTTGTTTTCTATGATTTATGATAACAAATTATTTTTCGATAGTTCTTTGAATATGGAGTATTTTAAGAGCTTTTTCGCTATGCCTTGATAATATAAAATGAAGTCAGCGCTTTTATCTTAACAAAAAATGAGAGAAACTCTTAGAAGAAGTTCGATGATTTAAAAAATATTTGTTAGCAGTAGATAGCGAAAAATTGAAAGTAGTCTTAAAAGAAGATCCTCTGTATTTCGAAAAAATACTTCCATATGCAATCGCGTTTTGAATAGGGGATTCACGAGCAGAAAAATGTTTTCAACATATTGAATACAGAGAGACTTGAGAGATAGTAAGTGAAAAAATGTATAATGATAGTCTAGCACTTCAGCCAATATTTAGTAATGTTGTTGATCTACCATCATTTATCCGTTTTATGAACTATTACTATAAAACCAAAAAAGATAAAACCTTAGAATTATCTACACTAAAGAAGAATAAAGAAGTTAATATGATAAAAACAATGCAAGAATACTCAAATAAAAAAGAGCTCTATAAGAAATATCTCTAAAAAAAATCAATTAAAAAAATCAATTAAAAAAATCCTGAGAAGCAAAGATTATTCCCAGGATTTTTTTTATATTAATGTCTTTCAAACCAAGCTCTAACAGATTCTGTGAACCCCATTCTTCTATTCATCGCTTTCACAAATCCTTGCATAAGTAATGGATTCTTTAGAAGTTCTTTTTCTTCATGTTCAGTGAGCTGATGATAGGCATATCAAGCCCCTCATCTTCCTCCGGTTCTCAAAAGATTTGAATTAATTACTCCTGCTTTTGTTTTTACAATTCCTAAGAATCTATTATGCATAATATTCCTTCAATTAAGAGCATCTCTTCTAATGTATCAAAATTTACCATTTTCATCTAAGATATAAAGATTTCAAGTAATGGAATCCACAACTCCAAAATTACTACGTCTAATCTTAGAATTTTCTCTCATCTTGTTGATTAAATTGCTATATACAGCTTCAACAATATCTCTTTCAACTCAGTCAAATATTCTCACTTTATGAACTCTTGTATTTAAGATTTTTCATAAATCCTTTGATACGAGAGGATTTTCAAGTTGAGGATTATTAACAGTGAAAGTATTGTTTTTTAAACTAATTTCAGTAGCTCATACAGTAGTTGTAAAATCAAATTTTGTTACATTTTTAATATTAAGAATCTTCTTAATAGGAGAAGTCCAGAAAGAGGTTGGTAATTCTGTTCTATTTTCAGAACGAAATCCATTCCAGATACTTCTTTTAGTACTTTTTTGGTAATCTCTATGAAGATGATTCATTGCATACGCAAAATGCTTTACGATTCCATCAATTCATTCTTGTAAACTATTATGCATGCTAATATCATTAAATTGATTAGTAGTTTGAAATAGTTTTTCATTAAAGAGAGTAGTGGTCGTTTGTCTAAAAGGAGCTCTTGTTTCATAATCAATAGTATTAAGTACAATATTATTATTTTCGAGCTTTATCTCATGCATTCCTCTAGGATTGGCTTCTTGAAAATAGCTGAGTTTCATGTGCTTTTCATTAGCAAGTTGGAGTAATCCTTTATAAAGATTATAAACCATATGTACCCTAACTTTATTTTCTCAAATAGAAGGTTCTCTTAGTATTCTACGAGCTAAACTTGAAGGATCCCAATCTCATGATTGGAGAACAAGTGTTTCTCATCAGGCAATCTTAAGCTCAACTCAAAGTTTATTATTCTGTGCAACATCAATCTTCATATCATATTTAATAGGTCATTTATTAACCGGATTGTTTTTATTAGTTGTAATAAGATTAACACTCTGATCTTTAAATTCTTTAGAGGACCCAGCAAAAAATCTCATAAAATTCTCATCTTTGTTACGAAATACTTGCCACCAACGCTTCTTTTCCATTTTTGTCTCTTTATCATTGAATCCAGAATCTACAGCATTTCTCACTGTTTGATTATCCCTTTTATTATTTTCTATATCAACAAGATAATTTGAAAGTGCAGCTTTGATTGCTGTTTCATTTGTAAGATTACTAAGTATTCTATCGATTTGGGTATTGAAATAGTTCTTTGATTCTTCTTGAAAATGGTCATGAACATATTGCCTATAGGTCTGTGGAGTCCTTGTTGTATTTGCGTTTTTGTTCCGACCTCTTCCATCAGCAGTAAACCAGTTGCTAAAATCAGTATAATTGCAGTAATGTTCTAAGCAAGCTGCTAGTCATCTTCTATCATGAGTTCAAGTTGGATAAGGAATATATGGGAGTGTGGTATAGGTTACATCTAATACCCTTCTGTAAAAATCTTCCTTTTGCTCATCACTCAATCAATTAAAAATAGGACTATTTATACGTGAAACACTACGTTCTATTCAATCCCTTAATATTTTAGCTTCCTCGTTTTCAAAAGTATTTAAAAGTTGAGCTCAAATAACATTACCTCCTAAAGTATTATATTCATCCATTTCTCTTCTACGTTCAGTTGCGTTACTAGGACCTCACTCAGTTAAACTTAAGGAGAATGCTTTATTTAATGCGATATTAACTCAAGTATGTTGATGACTATGATATTTACCAGTAATAGAAAGCTTTAATGCCTTTGAGATATCAATATTACTTGGGCTAACGCTCATTCAAGAGAAATCATAGCTATGTGTCGCACTATTAAATGTAACATTAGAAAGAGTGACGGTTACTCAATTAACTTGTATTTCATAATTATTTCAAGATTTTTTAAGTGGATTTCAGTCTCAATCACATAATTCAAATTCATCTGGAACTGGTGTTCAGAATAATGAAACATTAACAGTTTGTACAGTTCATCAAGGAACAGTATATCAGTTAATTCAACAAGTAATATTTGTTAAATTTGATGTAAGATCGAATTGTCTTGCTATGGTTAAAAAGTCGAGATATTCGGTATGTCTACGACCAATATTAGTATTTCTCGATAATCTATTATATAATCTACGTTCGTCTTCATAAGGATCTCTTCCTCTTCAAGTAGGTGCTGCAGGAATAGCACGTAATTCATTGTTAATATCAGTTAAAAGACTTCAGTTAAGTCTAGCTTCTATTGTTGCAAGTTTATTAAGAATATCATTATCAATAAATAGATCCTTTCAATTTGATAATGTAGAAGAAAGATTAAGCGCTGTTTTATTTACAAGTGTTTCAATAGCTAATCATTCTCTTGTATTATCTAACGTTTCTCAACTCGTTCTAAGGTGTTGATTTGCTCAACTGTTATCAACCATGGCATAAATATAGAATATAAACCTTATTCTAAGTATAAAGAGAAATTAATAAAAATCAAAAAATCGATCATTTTAATGCATCTTTCATTAAAAAAGAAAAATTTGGAAAACCACAGCTATGAATTAATATATTTTACTCTTGATTTGTAGAAGTAAATATCTATATACTACCTTGTAATACAAAGTACTGATATTTTATATTTGTAGAGTAAATGAATGTACGATAAAGATAACATAGCTGTTCAGATGAGAAAAGGGATTTTAGAGTATCTCATACTCCTTATCATCAGCAAATGAGAGGTCTATGCTTCTGACATTATAGCAGTCTTGCAAAAATATGGACTACTAATTGTAGAGTGAACCCTATATCCTCTACTTTCACGTCTTAAAAAAGATGAGTTATTAACTTATTCTCGAGTTGAATCAACAAGTTGACCACCAAGAAAATATTATAAACTCACTCCTTTAGGGAAAGAAGTGATGCAAAAAATGGAATTTACTCGAAATCAACTAAATACAGCAATTTCATGAATAAAAGACTTTAAATCATAATCTAAGAAATAATGAAAAATCTCAAAATTAACTGAAAAATATTTTCTCTTGATGATAATGTTCGTAAATTCTTAAGTGACTATATTGAAAGATTAAATGAATTCGTAAAAACCAATAAGATAGATGTAGAACTTCATCAAGATATCCTCCAAAGATTATCAGATAAAATAGAAGAAGCTTCTAAGAATTGAAAATTATCTCAAAAACAAGCAATCAAAATAGTAAATGATCTTTGAGAGGCTGATGAAATCTTTTCTTCTGATGTTATAGATGCTCCAACTGTAAAAGAAAACGAATGTATAAAAGATAGAAAACCATACGAAAAATGGCAAAAAACAAAACGAACAAGGCCAAGAGATGAATCAATACTTCTATGAGTTTGTGCGATGTTATGAAACATAACAAAGATTAACGCATGGGTTCGAAGGATTCTTATTTTATTGCTATTAGCTTTAAATATCGAATGATTTTCTTTTTTCTTATGTTTTGTGTATGTTATGTTTGCCATCATCTTTCCAATAAAAGAAAAAGATTATCATCATTGCTCTATGTTAAAATATCGTCTTATCCAAATATGGGATTTAAGATTGGCTTTATCAAATATAATAAAATGGTTTCGAAAACTGATAAGAATAACCACAACAAAAGTTCTTCCAAAATTACGAATCTTTGTACTAAAACTCTGTAAATCCATTCGAAGGATTTTTAAGCGAGCAATTCTTGTAATTTGGACGTTGTTTTTACTCTGAATAATTGTTTTCTTATGAGTTGTGCTTTATTATCTTATTGGCTGATATATAGTTTCAAATATCGATTATGCTTCTTTATTCCCTTTTATTACAAAGATTTGAGTTGCTTTTTGAATACTTTCAGCTTTTCTTCTTTTCCTTGCTTCATTGTGAAAATTAATAAAACAAAAGCTCTCAACAACATCAACCATACTCATTGCAATCATTTCTTGAGTGTTAGCAATAATTATAGCCTTTATTAGTATCTCCGAAATTAAACAACTCTTTTGAGAATATAATCAATCACTTACAAGAGAACTTGAAATACAAAATTTAGAGAACGACCAAGAAATACAAATCATGTTTACAAGCTTCGATAAACAATGAATCTCAAATATCTTTTTTAATCGACCATGATTTGTTAATCTTCATCCATCAGCTAACAATGAAATAAAAGTTATTTATAGCTTCGAATTCAGAAATTGAAAAAAAGAAAATGTTTTAAAAGCTATGGAAAATATTTCAGAAATTACTTACGAACGACAATGAAATCTACTCTATTTCTCATTTGATAATAATAGATTATTTAAAGATATCACGCCAATAACACCTATTAACATAAGAATTGATCTTTATATGCCAAAAAATCTAACATTTAAACTTTTAAATGTAGGATATGCAGCAGATAGAATAGAATTTCCTGTCTGGTCTCAGCATTATTATCATAGCTGCGAATCAATAGCCTATAATAAGATTACCGATAATTTTATATGTAATCAAGAAATTTCAAGAGAAGATAAATATACTATAGCTTCTAATTATTTAAAAGCTAATGCTGATGTTGAAGTTCCTCTAAAAGGATTAAATGAAAATCGAAGTATGTCTAGAGATAAGGAAAACTATTGGTATCTCGACTCAATCAATATCATAGATGAAGAAAATTTGCTAGCAAAGTTTTCAGATAAATTCTTTAATTTCTTTATAGATATCAAATATGTTGTAGACGAAGAGACAGCTGAGTTTAAAATCCTTTCAACAAATATCCAAAATCTAGAACAAAAAGGTCCAATGGACGAGGAAAGGATGAAATACTATGAATGATGGGGAAATCTCACACAATTTGAAATCCAGATGAAAGAAGATGTTGATTATGAAAACCGAGCGCTTAAGCAGAAAATTAGTGAATTGGAAGCTCAACTTAATGAATTAAATGAACAATTAAACCAAAATCAATTATCTGAAAATGCAAAATAAAAGCGCTATTGCATAAAGAAAAACTTGAAAAATACCCATAAAAAAATAAGAGTATAGCAAGTAGATTTTACTTGCTATATTCTTTTATGCAAAAAATAAAAATATCATCACTAATATTCCTTTTCTGAATTACATTTTTGTCACTTCCAACCTTTGCAACTGATCAAAAAGATCGAAGGGTCGTTGATTCATGTCGTGTCTTAAGTTCACATTTTAAAGTATTGATTCAAAATGGAAATCTAATAGAGGGTATAAAAACACCAGAAGAAGCAAGTTATTTTATTGATGACTGAGAATTAAAAGCAAGTTCTACTTCATATTTTGTTGATTATGAAGAAAATTCAAAAGTTCTTACACTCGTTAAATGACCAAAAGACCCACAGTGAAGTACTGTTGATTTTAATAGTGCAAAAGTTATTTGAAAAATAAAACTTCCTAAAGATTTTCAAAACGTTCAGGTTCGTTTCTTTAAAGAATCAACGATAATTATATTCGCAGAACATTATGATGCAGATTGAAAAATCGAGACAGTAGCGCTTTTCTATGATCTATCAGATGATAAGCTTACAGCATCCTATTATTTTGCAAATACTTGAAAACTTGTCAAACTTCATGTACAAAATGGAAAACTCTACCTAGTAACAAATTCGGAATTATCAAAAACTATGGCTGAGAATTTTATAAAAAAAGATTGAGATCTTCCATCTATCTTCCCTAAATTTTCTGAAGGATTAAAACTTGGATTGATAACAAATGAAAAGACCTCAGTTTGTAAAAATTATAAATATCTCTATAAGCCAAGTGATCAAATGCCTTCATTCTGGAATATAGTAGTAATTAATTTGAATAATCTAAAAAACACAAAAGAATTCCTTTATTATATCGGAACCTTATCACAATTCCAGTTTGCGGAGAAATCAATGTATCTTAGTATAGAATGAGATAATTGAACAACAATAGTTCAAAAATTCTGACTTGATCCAAAAATCAATGCACAATCTTCTTATATCCTTTCATGAGAACTCTTAAATAATTGAATTCTAACATACGAATTAAAAAGTGCTTTTATAACAGTTCAATCTTCGTGAAAGTTAAACGTTTATACGCTTACAACCATGAACGAAAACTTTGAAGTAGAGGAGGAGCTAGAAATTTATTCATGAACAGAAGATTTTGATGTCGTTGAATATCAATGAACGACAGTATTTCTAAAGAATAAAGAAAAAGCAATTGCTGTAGCAGAGCGATGAGAAGGTTGATCACTAAAGCATGAACCATTAGAACTCCCAATAAAAAACCATCATTATTTTCTTATTAGCTGAAGTCCTATGGTATTACTTGATTGAGAGCAAAGGAATAATAAAATTTATTTTTCTCTTCTAGAAAAAGATAAACCACAATGAGTATTTAGAAATCTTTACACATCAGCCTATGCAAATCCATGAACACTATGAAATAATTTCTCATGGAACCAGGAAACCCAAACACTCATTTTCTCGGCTACTATGGAATCAGAAGAATGACCATCAACATTGATAAAAGCAATACAAGTTCCAAGTAACTGAAGAATAAAAGAGATAATGGCAAGAACATATAATAATCCAACCTTTAGAGTTATTGATAAATTTCAAGAGTTTTCATACGTAATAACAGAGGATTTATTTGATATGTTTATTCCTTCAAATCCAATGGCTATGAGGGTTCTACCAAGATGATAAAAATACTCAAAACTTAAGTTGAAAAAAAGCTAGAAATTAGTATACTGCATTTCGTACACTGTTTTAGGGATTTAGCTCAGTGGTAGAGCGGGAGTCTCCAAAGCTCCGCGTCGGGGGTTCAATTCCCTCAATCCCTGGATTGAGTCTTTAATAAACTCTAATCAAGGTTTTACCACAACGGTAAGCCTTTTTTGGTTATTAACAAAAATGTTTAATATTTACCTATAAGAATTCTTCTGATAATTTGAAAAAAATAAAAATATGAACTATAATTGAGATGCTATAAAAAGTATCTCAATTTTTGAAAAATCTAGATATATACTTATTTAAATGTTTTATTTATTTATAAACAAAAACATGAAAGAAAAGAAATCATTCATGGAAAAACACCTGCCAACTTTTTCTAGTGATGGATTTATTACATGGATTAAGAATCTATTCTCTTGAGCAAATATTTTGGCATTAATTATTTCTGTATTTAGTGTCTGGGGATATATGATTCGGACTAACTTTATAAATCTTCTTTTTTGATTACTTTGAGAAGATGCACTTAGACGAGATTATCGTTGAATTTACGAATTGTTTGAAAATGTATATACAAGTGCATGAGCATTTGTAGCATGCATTATTATTACCTCATTTATTTTTTCTCAATACATAAATTATAAGAATAAGAGATTAACTACATGGCATTTTATAGTCATGTGAATTATTTTTACATTAATTGTCTTGCCATTCTTTTGGCATGGATGAGTTATTGATTATGTGCGAGAATTGTTTTGATATGATTACAATTGTCATCATTAATTTTATTTGTTAATTTATAAATTATGAAAAAGACTATAAGATATATAATTGATATACTTATTATCATAGCCATAATCTTTTGATTTAAATATTATCTTTCTCAATCACATTATTGTGAAATAGGAAAGAATTATTATAGACTCAATAGAGAGGCTTGAACACTATCACTTGAGGGATTAAAGCATATTTCAGATGAAAACCTTAAGTATTATGTTGAACATTCTGCAAATGATATTTATTTATGAGTAGAGGAGTTAACAGATGAACAAGCTAAAATTATTTGAGAATTTGAATGAGATACTCTACACCTTAATTCAGTTAAAAAATTAACTGATACAAACATAGAATATCTAAAAAACTTTACATGATCAAGAGTATCATTTAATTGATTAGAAGAAATTAACGAAAATCAAGCGAAGTGGTTATCAACATATCGTGATGTTTATATAGAGTGATTAAAAAATATTTCGGATGATAATCTTTTACTTTTGATTAAGGCTCCAAGAGTATTATCTCTTTGATTTACTAAGTTAACAAATGAACAAGCAAAAATTTTATCAACAAGAAAATGATCTTTGTCTCTTAATAAATTACAAACAATTACAGATGAACAATTAGAGCTTTTATTAAGCTGACATAATTGAGATTTATCTTTAGATGGATTAATAGCATTAACGGATAAACAAGCAGAATTACTCTGAAATTATAAAAGTACATTATCATTAAATGGATTAAAAGAATTATCAGAAAAGCAAACAGAATATTTCTCATGACATTATAATAATCTTTCTCTTGATTGATTAGAATCACTAACAACAAGTCAAATTAAAATGCTAGTAACAAATTATTCAAGATTATCAATTAAATGAGTGAAAGAATTATCGGATGATCAATTTGAATATATTGTATATAATTCAGACTCAAATATGTGAACGAATATTTACGATTTTTGAGTAAATAGGCTTACAGATAATATGCTTTTGATAGATAAAGACAGGCTTAATAACCTCAGATTTCATAACTTAACAGAAATTACAGATGATCAACTAGAATACTTTTCTGATAGAAAAGTATTCTGATTATATCCTTCATTAGATGCATTTACATGATTAACGGTTAAACAACTCAAGGCAATATCTGAAATTCCACAATTATCTTTGAATGGATTAGTAAATGTATCAAACGCTCTATTAAAAGAGTTGGTTGTTAATTATAAGTCTAGTTATAGATATATTTCAATGAATTGATTAGAAGAGTTAACAGATGAACAAGCTGCAATCCTTTGAAAGGCTAAATTAGGTAGTCTTAGTTTAAATGGTATTAAAAGTTTAACTACGGAACAAATTAATAAATTATCTTCCATAAGATGTCGTAATATCTACTTAGATTGAATAACTGATTTATCTGATGAAAATCTATCAACATTAATGAGAATATTAACAAGTGAGAGAGATAATGAACCTCAATATAAAGTAGTAACATTGAAAGACTTTTATCTTCCACGATACTTGAGATAGTAAAAATAATCCTTATTTTAACATAAAAATAATAACCATGAAACAAGAAACACGACTCCATAAAGCATGATTTAATAAACAAGCGGGGAAAAGAATCTGTAAATTAATATTCTGAATCATTGTTTTATGTTGTTTTTGATGGACTGTATATTCAGTAGTTCCCTATTATTGAAGTGTTAAAGTTCAAGATTATTATGATATGATACGGCAAAATATTAAGAAATTAAATACCTACGATAATTTAATGAAAAATGTATTATTTAATGAAATTCCTACTGAATGAGAGAAAATAAAATTTGATACAAGCTATATAATTAATAAGGATACAGCGGATATTACTTATGAAGATGGTTACATGAAAATATTTAATTATAATCCAATGTATCAACAAAAATCATTGGAAATTAGTATCTCTTGAAATATTAAATTGTTTACAGTTGATAATCTATGAACAGATAAATATGGAATGTACGATCTTCCAGAATATGAATGGATTGGCTCATGGCCTATAACATGAGATCAATCATGCTATTTGTTAAGACGATGACCAAGAAAATGATATTTAAGTGAAAGAGATTTCGAATTGTTAGAAGAAGAAAATCCAAATAACTGCATTTATCTATATGTTACACCGTATTATTATAGAAGTATTGCTTATATAAAGTTCCTTTCTAATAATGATATTGATGAAAATTGATACATAGAATTTCAAGAACGTCCAATATTAACAACCCATTTTTAATTAATATATCATAACATGAAAAAACAAACACTATTGCATAAAGCATGATTTAATAAAGAAGTATGAAACAAACTTTGAAATACTATCAAAAAGATTTTCAAAGCATGTTTTATAATGTTTTGAGTACGATGAATATTTACTCTTATTTATGTTTTATGAAGTACTCGTATTCAAACAGATTTAGGAATGAGCGTTTTATGAACCTTTTTATGATGGGATAATTTTAATAATAAGTATCTTGATGGTCCTATTGCATTATGATCAGAAGAAATCGAACTTAAAGATATAAAAGAACTTCCGATCGGTCAAGAAGTTACACTAGAGCCACAAAGTCATAACGTAACATATTATAGAATACCACAAGTTGGTTCTGTTACTAGTGACTTAGAACTTCATGTAAAATGAAAGGTATGGTGGCATTATGAAGAATATATAAATTGAGATTGACCATTAGATGTTAAATACGTGTATAGTATAAACAAAATATATAGAGGAGGTCCTAAAAATGATACAGAAAAATGTTATCTTTTAAGATGGTGGCCAAGATCTAATTTCAGATATGATTGAAAAGAATTACTAGAAGGAGAAAATCCAAATAACTGTGAATTAATAATTCTAAATCACCTTGATTGGGAATCAGAGACAGAAGGTTATTTTGCTTTTGTAACACCTTCAGATGATATTAATAATGGTAAAGTGAGTGCAGAATACAGACAATTTGATTGGAATCGTAATGAATAATAAAAAATAACTAATACTTCAATAAAGTAAAAGAACTCCTTATGGGAGTTGAGTATCTATTATATGTGAATTATATTTTTGCAAAAAAACTTAGTAGTTTGCTTACCTTTTTGTTAATCTTAGAGAAGAGATAAATCAAATTCATCTCGTGATGCTATCCTATGAACATTAGAATGGTCCTTTAGATCAAAATCTTTATTCCAAGGATAATCAAGCAAAAAACAAGGAATACCTTTTTCAGAAAGATTTGAAACAAAAAAAGGATCATCTTCAATAACAAGTTGAATGCCTCTTTCCTCACAAAGTTCAGCTTTGGTCTTCTGCTTCTCTGTATGAGTTTCAGCAAAAAGAAAATCTGAAAAAATTTCAGGATAATAAAGTTCTACCCATTCTTTTGTTTTTTCAGCAATAACGGTTGCTCTTCATGAAATAACAACTAATTCATGTCAGTCTTTTTTAAGTTTTTTAAATTGTTCTAAAGCTCAATTTATAGGTTTAATATTCCAAAAATCATCACTCATAAAAAGTTTCATAAAAATCTGATAATGTTCTTTATTATCTAAAGAAATTCCTGGAGCAGCAAGAGGAGTATAAGAGTAAAAATCATCCCATTTTACTCAATCAAATTCTGGAAGTTTAATTAATTCTTCTAAAGTTGAACTTAAGACTTCATCACAATCAATACCAATAATCATTTTTTATAGTATATAAGAACAAAAAATCTAAATAATTCTTTGAAGATATTTCTATCCAATTGTATTGATTGTCTTCAGAAAATGCAAAAAATAAATTGTTACAGCAATTTTTGAAAAAATATGAAAGCTCATTATAATAACAACAAAGAATAATTTCAGACGATTAATACTAAAAACATGGTGCAACAAGAATGGATTGAAGAAAAGAGAAAACATATTCAAGAGAAATATGAAAACTGACATATTTCAGAATCTCATTATAAGAAGTTAATGGCTGCAATAGAAAAGAAAACTAAACAGTCATTATGGTCTTCTATTCTTTCTCATGTTAAAACGATAAAAGCCTTCCATCAAAAATGAAAAGAGTTAGAAAAACCAAATGAATATTCACATCAAACAGCACGCTTAATTGAAAAATGACTGATAAGTAAAAACGAAATATCAAATTATAAAATAAATTACAAAAAGAAAAAACTCCCTAAAAAATATTATATTTTCTTATGAGTAGCAGTTGTTCTTGTTCTTCGATATTACCTATGCTATATGCCCAAGAAAACCTATATAGAAGTAGAAGACTTCTCAAGCTTATGAGATCCAATTCAAACGCCAATAACCTGAGAAGCTGATAAGCTAATTAATGGTAGTAATATTCATATCTCCTACCTAGCAGAATACGATATAAAATGAAGAGTTTTAGTTACCGCACAATATTGAGACAATATAATTCAGCGTCTTTTAGATTCAAATTATTTAACAGATAATATCGTATGATTAGGGCGATGATTTATGGCAGAAGACGATATTGTTAAAAGATTCAAACGGAAATCATACTATAGAGCAATGTTCCCAGAATATAAAAGTATGAAAGATTATAATTATGTTAGAGAAAAGTATTCCGATACGGATATCCAAACTCATATCTCTCATAACCATCTCATTCCGGCAGACGACCATGTGAAAAAACTAATCCGCTGAATAAAAAAATGAGACTATATACAAATAAAATGATACTTAGTAAGTATCACCTCAGATAAGTGATATGCTCTTCAATCAAGTTTAGTAAGAGACGATACCGGAGATGGTGCATGTGAAACGATTTACGTTACGGATATCCTCTGGCTAAAAGAAAGATAGTCTCTTAATCTTTTATTAATCTAGCTGCTAAGTAAGCGAGTCATAAAGCATCAGCAGCATCATTATATTCAGGTAAATCCTGAAGTTTATATAATTTCATAGTCATTTTTTGAACAAGCATTTTTTCTGCTTTTCAATTTCACGTAATATACTTTTTGAGTTCAATAGGACTAAATTCTAAAATTTTACATCAATTTCTTAACGCCATACTCAACAAAATAGCTCTAATTCAAAATACAAATTCAGCATTATTCTGATTATATTTCGTAAAATAGAGTTTCTCCATACAAACAACATCAATCTTTCTGTCCTTAAAAATTTTTCAAAAATAATCCTCAATCTCAATCATCCTTTTAAATTGATCTTCTCTAGAAGGTTGTTCTTCTTTTTGTAATAAAATTCAAGAATCCAAAATAGCTAGCTCTTTAGTAATAAGAGCATATCATAATTTTCTAACTCAAGGATCAATTCAAAGAATAATCATCTATAAACCAATTAGTCTCATAAAATAGCTTGGATTAATCTCAAAAGCCATTCTTAATAGCGCTAAGATAAAGAGAAAAGCTCCTTCCCATTTTGAAAGTTTCCATCATGTTCTCATGAATACAAAAGTAATAATAAGTGTAATGATAAGCACTCCAACAGAGAAAATATTATCTCTAAATAAGAGTCCAAATAGACCATTCTCACATCATGCAGATAACAAACAATTAGGATTCAAATTAAGAGGGGTAATAATGGCACTGATTCCAATAATTCCTAAAATATTAAAAATATCAGATCCAACAACATTCCCCACTCCCATATCATATTTTTTCTTAGCAATAGCTGCAATTGTTGCTGCAAGCTCAGGTAAAGAAGTTCAAGCTGCTACGATAGTAGCTCATATCGCCCATTCAGAAACTCAAAAATATTGTGCTATAAATACGGCAGCATTAACTACTAAATCAGAAGAAAGAACAAGTACTCCAAGACTAGCGATGAGTTTAGTAAGATTTAAAAGCATTCATAATTTATTTTCTGAAGAATGCTTATCTCTCCTCAAAAATAAAGAAACCAAAAACATAATAAGGAGAACTGAAAGAAAAACTATTCAATAAAGAGAAATTCAAAACTGAAGTCAAAATACTCATTCAATTGCTTCTCAAGAAATAAAAGAAAGAAGAATACTTATTCAAAATAAAATAAAGAAATTCTTCATTTTTGGTTTTTCAACATCTTCAACCTCTTCTCAATTAGACTCTTTTTTTAACCAGAGATAGGTATTATATCAAACTAAAAGTAATAAAAGTATTCCTCATTCCCATCGTGCAACATGTTGATCCCATAACATAACAAAAATCAAACATGTTATAAAGATAAGAAATATTCAATCTCTGTACACCAACTTCTTTTGAATAGCAATAGGAGCAACTAATGCAGAAAGTCAGAGAATAAATCAGAGATTAAAAATATTAGATCAAATAACATTACCAACAGATAATGATCAACTTCCATTCAACGCTGCCATTCAAGAAAGAAAAAGTTCTGGTGCAGATGTTCCCATTGCAAGAACCGTTAATCATATAAGAAGTGCTGATACTTTAAAATATTGAGCTATCCTAACACTCGTATTAATTAAATGATTAGCAGAATATCAAAGAAAAAAAAGTCAAAGCACTAAAAGAATAACAGCTAATATCATTGAATAGATAAGAAATAAAACAATCACAAAATGCCATAGAATGTTGTAATGATTGTTAAAAAGCTTGCAATAGAAAATAAGAAAAAAAGAATGAGTATAACCCATTCTCTTATTTCATAAATCTAATAGGAGGTCTGAATCTCATAGCTTTTTTATTGTACTTTATACCGAGTTTATAAAGCACAGAAGCTAAGATAATCGGAATAGCAATCATAACAATGACCGCAAAAAATAGAGATACGGCAAGGAACAATCCATCATCAGGAATCTGATTAAGAATACTCACTACCGGATAGAAAAACTCAGGGCAGAAGCCCGAAACAGCGAACACAAAAACACACATACACGAAATAAGTACTATGAAACTTAACGCGTAAAAGGTTTTTGATAACCCAAAGTACAAATCACTTTTACTCATAATCTATGGCGCTTTTTTATTTCTTTTATTGTTTTTTAGTTCGATGTCAACAGAAAATGAAAAATATATTGACATTTATAAATAATTTTGATATAACATTAGTGACAAACAAAATACAAAAAATTTAAAATTTAAAGACATGAAAAAAATTCTCAAAATCTACGTCATTGTGGCGTCAATCGTATCCATCGTATTGATAGCTTTCCTTCAACTCACAGGAGGAAATATCTCGCAAGAAGCATGCCTACAATCGATTGCCATTTCCTTCATCGCAACCGCAGTAGTGATGGCAATCTGGTTCCTGGTCGGCTATATGCTCGTCAGCCCATTTGTAATGTTCCTGAACCAAATATTCCAGGCCATACGATAAGAACCCCAAGAAAAAATAGCTAGTGTTGTTTTCCTTCACTAGCTTTTTTTAATCGTTTTTAATTGAAATTGAGCATCTATTTAACTAAGATATCTATAGAAATAAAAAAAAGAAAGTAATTTCCAGAATTTGGAGATAAAATCCGAAGGGTGATGCCTTTGTAACTCAACATCTCAAAATAAAAACTAAAATATAATAACAAATTATGAGAATAGCGGAAAATGAAATTTTTTTTAACTGCTGCACTCTCGACGATATCCCAAACTTCTTGAATAAGGTTTCAAAAGAGCACGGTGGCTGCATCGTATGGACTACATACAATGGAACGCTTGTTGCTTCTACAATGTCGCTTGAAACAATCCTTGCACGACGCGGAAATCAATGCGATAGAAGGACGCCTGAAACCATAGAAAAAGAAAACGAGAGGATAGTCGCATCAAAGAAGCGGTTAGAAGAAAAAAAGCAAGAAATTGCTGCTCTATTAGCCCCTAAAGCTAAAGAGCATTACGAAAACTGGGGAAAAGTATTTTATAGCAAACATGGTTCAAATCTTTGTTTCGATAAATCACATTCCTGGCTAGAAGCCTGGAATCTCGCTGTTGATTTTATTCTTAAGAGATTCATCATTCCTAATGATGTTCTCTCTGAAATCATAAAGGGAGGATGGAACAATCAGCGTGCAATCGAATGCTATGATGGAAAATATCCTGAATTAGAGGATGTAATCACCATGATGCAGTTTGCTAATACTAGGGGTGTAACAGAGAAGATGCTCCATGAGAAAGCGTGGAGCCTAGCTCGTTGCGTTTCAGGAGTGTTAGAACTGCGGAGGCTTTGCACCTTGCTCTCAAAGAAAGCACTCCCCAATGGTAAAAATGCTGCTAAGAGTTTCTTTGATGCTCTAGCAAGCTAATCTACTGTGCTGCATAGCAAAAAAAGACAGTGGTTAAGCTGTCTTTTTTAGTATTTTTTCATTTCTTTTAATCTTTAAAACAACGAATAGCATATCAATCATTATTTAAGCTGCTATAACCGAATACAGAATCCGTATCCTCATTAGAGTGTGATAACTCAAAATATTTCTTATCAGAAAGCCAATAGTATCCTGCCATTCCTCCAGAACCTAATAACCTATGAGATACTAATTCTCTTGCTGATAAATTACGATCGGCTTCATTGAATATAATCTCATCAATTATTTTATTATCCTCTCAAGTATTCATACTTATTCTACGCATTCAAGCTAATGGAAGTTTAAATGTTTCAGTGAATGCATTAAAGGATTCAGAATCAACAACTCATTTCCAAGTTGTTTTATTCTTAAGACTCCATAAATCAATAACCCATTGCCATTCTTGTTCTGTTGGAATATGATATCAGCTAGGACATGGCCCCTGATCTTTTACCTTCCATTCTCAAGTACTAGCAGTCTGATAACTGGCAGTATCAGAAGTGTTAAGGGCTGAAAATCAATTATTATTTCACCATTTAAACAAATATCAGTAAGCATTAATTCAAGTTCCAGTCTCACTTGCTCCTAAATTTTTATCCATCATTGTCAAATTATCTACTCAGTCACTGATAATAATTGTATTATTCCAAGGGTTTTCTACTATCGAAATCTTATCTCAAAAAATAACTTTAGTTCCTCATAAGTAAATATTTTCTCAAGAAAGATATCCATATTTCCAATCTCATGAATAACTAGTTCAATCAGCTAAGCTAAGTATTCATTTTCCATAAATATCTCCATCAGAGAATTCTCAAGAAAAAGTAATTCATCAGCTATATGTTATTACTCAATTTCAATGTATAATTCCTTTTTTAAAACTTCAACTATAAATGATTCATGATGCTATATTCTCAAAAGTTCATTGTTTAATATATCCATCTGACCAATATCAAGAAAGTATATTATTCTGTTGAGTCTTTATTCAAAATCCATTTTCAACACCATCCTTCCATTCTCCAGTATAAATCTCATCTTCATGAGAAGCGTATCAATATCAGTTTTCAAATCCATTAGCAAAATTTCAGACATAATGGTAATCATCCATTATTAATTCTCAAAGTCAGTTAAACATATTATTTGACCAATTTCATGAATAATATATTCCATCACTTCAAGAAAAGCTTCCAACTCAATCAAATTTTCCATTCTTTACGCCTCAAACATAACTACTTCAATCTTTCCAGAAATATACTCAATCTTTTAATTCAGCATCGCTAATCTTATAAGAGAGTTCAAATTGTTCAAAATCATCAGTACTTGCTTTCCAATACTTATTCTCAGTTTTATAAGTGATTAAATAATTTGTGATTTCTTCAAGTTTAGTATTAAAATTCAAATATTCTTTCTCCCAAGCTTCTTCATACTCAGCCATTTTACTCCATATTTCTGCGGCTTTCTCCTCATCAGCAATAACTAAACTTCAATCTTCTCAAATACTTCCCATATGATAAACAACATTAAGGTAGTTAATAGTATCAATAGAAGTTCATGCATAGTTTTTAAACGCATTAATATATTCATCAAGTTTTTCTAATTTCTCTCAAGGAGTATATGCCTCATTACTATCAATATCTACTCAAAGCTCTTTATAGATATTTTTTAATGTAGCCATATATCAATCAAAAGTAGAATCTTTAAGTTTTGTAATAGAATCAATAAAATTTTTAACCGCTTTTGTATCATCAAAATCGAGGTCTAAATCATCCATAGTATTACTAAATTCATACGTTTCTTTTAATAGCTTAGTCTCATTTTCAGTGATAGTATTTCTTATAACTTTTTTTTGTTCATCAGATAATCATTTTTCAGTCATTAACCCCTCAATTTCAGCATCAAAAAAGATTTGTTCATTCTCATTATTTCAAATACTAAGTGCTCAAATACCTGAAACACTGCTACTTTTTTTCAATGTTGTAATAACCTCTCTCCTTGTAACATATTGCTCTGTAGGATTAGAAATATCATCAAGAATTCAGGCCTCTTGAAGTGCTGTTAAATGTGCAAGATAATAAGGCTCAGATCCTTCATACGTTTGACCCCAAAGTGCTCTTGAAAGCATTACTCAGAATTGAGCCTTTGTCACAGAGTCGTGAGGCTTAAAAACACTTGTATTTTGTCCCATAAGTCCTAATTGACACGCTTGTTTTACATATTCCTGAAGGTCTTCAGTAATATCAGGATCCTCGAATTCACAAATTTTATAAGGATCAGGATAGTTTCCTAGGACATTTTTAGAAAAATTAACAATCATTTTAGCCATCGCTTGTCTCGTGATTTCATTATCAAGTCTAGCATCTTCAATACTAGGTTGAGTAGTTATGCTATAGTTAAAAGCCCGATCATAGGCATTTTTTACTTCTTGTGAATATTCAGCTAGTGCTAATCCAGTAACAATGGCTGTAAAGAAAGTAATTCATAGTGTAATAGAAAGCTTTTGTTTCATGAACAAATAGTGTAAAATTTAAAATCTTATATAACTATTATATCACAAAACAAAAATAAGTCAAATATCCGAACTGTTTTATGAAGCTATATGCTACCTCTTCATAAATTCTCAAAATAACGAATCTCTACTTTTTTGCTTTAATACCTCAACTTGTTTAGACTTGTTCTTAATAAATTTTTCAATATCAAGTCAGAATTCTTCCAACATAATAGAAGTATGATCTGCTCAAATATAATGAGGCATAATAACATAATCCATTCCTTTCTCATATAAACTAATAGCTTCTTCAACATGTGTTGCGACACATATAACAATCAAATTAGGATTTTTTTCTTTAAGAATTCAAATCAATGAAAAGTTAACATCAGTATTAGCAATGGTAGAAATCACCATCTTAGTTCACGAGAAATTAATATCTTGAAGGAATTCTAAATCAAGAGCATCACCATAAAGACAATTGATTCACTGCGTATTAAGATGATTAATTACAGATGGGTGTTCATCAACAATTAATACGCTATATTTCTTTTTCTGAAAATGTTTGTAAAGTTCTCCTCATAATCTTCAGTATCCAAATAAGATAATATCATTAGGAGTTCAGAGTTTTTCTTGTTTTTTCTTATGTAATGCTCAAGGGATATATTTTTGAAATTTCCCTAATTTTTTAAACAACCAAAGATTATAAGTCGTAGTATATCAAGAGATTAAGATACTTAAAATTCAAATAATAGTAATCATTGTTAAAAGATTAGGATCTTTAATGACACCATTAGCTATTCCCATAGAAATCAAAATAAATGAGAATTCACTCATCGGAATCTCAGCTATTCCTGTAAGAAAATTATTCTTTTTAACGTGTCCCATAAGCTTTAAAAGCCACATAGTAATAAGTGGTTTAAAGATAACAACAAGAAAGATTCAAGCAAGAATAAATAGCCAATTAATACTTCCATTGAACGAAAGATTAGATCCTAGGAGTACAAAATAGATAACAATAAAAAAGTCTTTTAACACCTTCATCCTACTAGTAATCTCAAATCTATATGGTGAAGTAGCGAGCGTAATTCCAGCAAACAAAGCTCCAATCTCCATTCAAAATCAAAGGAGCTCAACGCAAGTTGCTACAATAAAACACCAACCTATAGAAAAGAGGAGTAAAAATTCCTGTGATTCAGCAATCTTTTTAGTAATAGGTGGTAATAAATATTTAGATGATACAACAAGTCCGACAACTAGTCCAATAATTTTTAAAATTAGAATCCCCGCTGTATGTAAAACACTATTTCATTCGCCAACAGCACTAAAGGTAGCAACAATCGACATAAAAAGCATAACAAAAATATCCTGTGAGACAGAAACTCAAACAGAGAGTCTTCCATAAGTCGAATCTAAATCATCCTTATCTCAAAGAAGTTTTAAGATAACAATTGTAGAACTCAGAGCTGTAGCTGTTCAAATATACAGTGATGTCATAACATCAAATCAAAAGAGGAGTCCTACAAGAAATCCCATAATGCTACTTCAAATTACTTGTAATATTCAAACTAATACGGTTTTCGTTCAAAGTCATTGAATAGTAGCAGGGGAGAGCTCAGTTCCAATAATAAACAATAGAAAAACAATTCAAACCTGAGAGAAACTATCTAAAAACTCATATTTATTAAAGAAATTAGGAAAAACTAAAGCAATAACAGTTCCTGCTAAAATATAAGCAATAAGTGTAGGCTGTTTTAATGCTTTCATGATTCAAAGTGAGAGCAGAACAACTCCAAGGATTAATGAAAACGATAAAAAAAACTGATCCATACTACATATACAAAAGTAAAGCTATTTTAAGTATATAAAAAAAGAAGAAACCAACAACTTTTAGAGCCTAATTCTTCTTCTTTTTATTGACTTCAGTTAAACTTATGGTATTTATGCTAAAATATCCCCCATCTTTTCATTAAGAAACTTTTGTAATGAAGGAAGTCACTCAAGATTCGGATATTTCTTTAAAAGCCAAAGCGCTCATTCCTGAACAGTTTCAATAAATTTCATATCACTAAGAATCTCAATAGGAATATCACTCATTCAAGACTGCATTGTTCAAAGAATTTCTCATGATCAACGATTCTTTAAATCAAGTTCAGCAAGTTTAAATCCATCAGTCGTTTCTTCCATAGCCTGAAGTCTCTCATAGCTATCTCAAGACCTTTTAGCTGTCTCGAGAAAACAATAAGATTGAATATCAGATCTTCAAATTCTTCCTCTCAACTGGTGAAGTTGTGCGAGCCCAAATCTTTCCGAATTTCTAATAATCATAACAGTAGCTTCTGGTACATCAACACCTACTTCAATAACGGTCGTAGAAACAAGCATAACATATTTTCATTTTTTGAAATTCTGCATAACTTCATCTTTATCTTTAGTCTTCATTTTCCCATGTAAAAGCCCAATTTTTCATTGAAGTTCAGGATAGAGAGCAGTCATATTCTCATATTCAGCAATCACAGATTGAACATCTTCAAGCGTTTCGCTTTCCTCAATTAAAGGTGTCACAATAAACACCTTTTCTCCCTTATTAATTTTATCAAGAATCCAAGGTTTTAATTTTGCTGCCTCACTTGTTGTAATAATCTTAGTTTTTATTGGAAGCCTCCCTTTTGGCAGCTCATCAATCACGCTAACATCAAACTCCCCAAAAAAGGCTATAGCCATAGATCTTGGTATCGGAGTGGCACTCATCTGCAATATATGAGGAGCTCAAAATTTCTTAAAAAAAGCTCTCTGTTTTACTCAAAACTTATGCTGTTCATCAATAATAACATATTGAAGATTATGAAAATCAACCGTTTCTTGTAAAAGTGCATGGGTTCAAATAATAACATCTATTTTTCATTGCCTTAAATTCTCTTTTATAGTATCTTTCTGTCACTTACTAAGCGATCACGTTAAAAGCTCAACTCTCATTCATAATGGAAGAAGGAGTTTTGCGATACTCTGATAATGCTGTTGCGCTAATACCTCAAGTGGAGCAAGAAACGCTGTTTGTCATCCCATAATTTTCTTTAAATAGAATGCTGCAAGTGTTGCAACAATCGTTTTTCAGCTTCAAACATCTCATTGAAGTAATCTAATCATAGGTTTTCAACTATGAAAATCATCAATAATTTGTTTAACAACTTTTTTTTGAGCATGGGTAAGTTCAAAAGGAATATGTTGAAGCATCTCTTTTAGAATATCCCATTGTTGTGCAACAGAAATAGTCTTATTTTCAGCCTGATAATTCAATTTATTCGACAAAGAAAAAAGTTGAATTCTTAATAATCTATCAAAAAAGACTCTATGGATGGCTTTATTTTTTAGATCCTCACTATCAGGATAATGGATATTCTTAATTGTTGTTCCTACATCAAGCAGATGAAATGCTTTAAGAAAATCATCAGGGAGATATTCAGAAAAATAGAGTGGAATCTCATCACGATGTTCTCGAACTTTTTTAGCAAACCATCATGGTTTAATTCCATTCATTTCTGAATAAATAGGGAATATTCTTCAGGTATTATAAAAATCTTCCAATTCTCAACTCTCAGAACTAGGGACAATATCAGGATGAGAAAATATAATTTTTCAATATTTATAATTAGGTTTTCATACAATAATATACCAAGAACCTTCTTGAAGCTTACTTGCTAAATATCAAGAATTAAAAATAGAGATAGATCATAAATTTCATTCTTCATCCTCAAAACTTATATCATAAATCGTTTTTCAATTTCTTTTAAATACTTTTTTAGAAACGATCTTTCATTTTGTAGAAGTTATTCCTTTTTCATCAAAAATAAGTTGATTTAATGGTTTAATACTTCCTCTATTTTCATAAGTTCTAGGAAAATAATTGAAAAAATCTTTCACTGTAACAATTCAGTTATTAGCAAGGAGTTTAAGATAGAGTGGGGTTGTCTTTAAAAACGTTTTAAGTTCATTCATTGTTCAAACCGAGGAGTGAAAAAAAGGAGTATTAGTTTTCTCTACTTACAAGTTCAGGCCTTTCATGGAAAGCTTTTTCAACACCGATTATAAAATCTTTAATATCTTTTTCAAGATATCAACAACTTTGAATTTTTAATCATGCTGCATTATGATGTCCTCATCCCCCAAAACAATGAGCAAGTCAAGAACAATCAATTTCTCACCTTCATCTTAAAGAAACTTTTAAATAATTCTCCACCTTTTTAATAAAAAGAATGAGATCATTATTTCTAATATCTTGCATGATATTAAGAGCATAATCGGCTTCATCATGATCAATTCCATATTGCTCTAATTCGGTATCTTCATAATAAGAGTAGATAACTCTTAAGATTTTACCATCTGAAGGTAGTGTAATATAAAATTTTTGCATTCTTCATAGAACAAGCTGCATAAACTGAACCGAACGATAGGATTTGCTACGAAATACTTCATCAATAATTTCTTTTTTTCTTGCTCATAATTCTAGTAAATCAGCAGCGATTCTAAACGACCTTACAGATTGCTCTCCTTCATCAAAACGGAAGTTTCAGCTATCAGTAGAAAGTCCTGTATAAAAACACGTTGCGATATCTGAATCAAAAAGTTCTTTCCGCCATTGCTTTGTTATTTCATACAAAAGAGAGCAAGTACTAATGGAACTTGGATCACGATAAATAAGGGTATTTTCAGGAATCTTTTCTGGTTTATGATGATCGATAATAATTTTGTTACATTTATCAAAATAGTTTTCATGTCCAATTGCGAAGCGAGGTATTCTTGCATACTGATTAAAGTCTAAGAAGATAAGTAGATCATAGGTTCAATAATCAAATTCATATTCTACTTTATCTTGATAATGAAGGAATTCAAAAACACGACTAGGCTCATTAGGTGTAAAATAAGAAACCTGTTTTCCTTGTTTTTCTAGAAGAGCTCAAAATCAAATAATAGCTCAGAGTGCATCTCAGTCAATATTTTCGTGTCAGAAAAGAGCTATAGTGTTCGCCTTTTCAATTGCCTTTTTTATATCATCCAACATAGAATATAGGAAAAGAAAACTAAAAGCTGATAGATTAAAATACGAACATGAAATCAAAAATCAACCTGAATTAACCTAATTAAGATTGCATTCCATATTCCAAATTAATATACTCAAGTTAACAGGTAGTCTAATCTACTATAAATCTTTATGATCCTTCAATTTTTCCTTACACCTCAGATCAGAGTCACAACTTTCATGAGGCTAGTAGTTGCTGGTTGGGTTGTATTGAAGAAAAGAAGAGGAGAGCTGTTAGGTGTCGACGGGCTGCAGTAGGTCATGTAGCTTGGCCAGAAGTTTGCTAGGTACCCTGGTTATACAAAAAAGACTAGCGCTGAGTCCCTCCAGTTGTGAAAGCTTACTTCAAGTGATTCCCCAAGGGGCGTATTATTGGAGGCAAATGCGGAATCCACCTCAAGACCCCTAAGTATTGTAAGAAGAACAGGGACTTGAGTTTTAGGGTAGGTATGGTTTTATGCCTACCCTTTTCAAATAAGAAAATATTAGCTTTTATATTCAGGTCCATCGTAAGCTTCATCAAAAAACTTTATCACCGGCAAAATCATCTTATAGGCATCCAAAATCTCATCAAATAAATGCTCAGATGAAACATCGTTATCGCTCAAGTGATGGGTAAATCCCCAATCTTTATAATAAGCTAAATACTTTAACATATTTTCCATATCATCTCAATTAATCCCAACTTTCCCTTCTTTCCCAAAAGAAAAATATTCCATTATAGCTGGACTAATTTCTTTTCTTAACGAAGGATTACGGGCGATAAGATTCTTTAATTTTTGAGTACTTTTATATTTTCTTTCAGCGTCATCGAGCTGATAATATTTCATCAATTTCTTATCTTTTAAGAACCCCATCCAAACATCATAATGTTTTAATAAATGAGCTCTTACCTTATTCTCATTACTAGGAGATGCAAAATAAACTCCTCAGGTAATAAAACTTTTATCCCCAGGTTGAAGATGAAAATAAAAACAAGGATTCCAAGATTTCTTTCCTCAATACGCTAAAATCCCTCAGAAATTTTCTTTATAAGGTTTCTTATCTTTAGAAAAACGAATATCTTTATTAAACCTATAGATACAGTCCTTTACCTTCAAATCCTCAAGTAGAGGATACATAACTTTCGCCTCATTGAGTAACTTCTCCATAAAATCAGCAAACCTTTTTTTCTCTTGTTGATATAAATCCCAATATGTATGAAGCCATTCAGTAGAATTATTCCTCTGAACAGATTCCAAAAACTTTAATGTAATCTGAAACATCTTATCTACTTAATCAAATATGTAAATTTTTCTCTTTTCTATGTTTATAAAGATAAATTCTAACAACAATAGCAAAAATAAAAAAGAATACGAAGAACCATTGGCTCTTACTAAACCATCAAACAAACTCAAGTTGAGAGTCTGCTCTTAAATATTCTAAAAAGAATCTAACAAACGAATAACACATCAAGAAATTACAAGCTAAAACTCAAATCTTGAAATTCTTTTTAACAATCATCTTAACAAAAAGACATGCTTGAAAGGCATAGAGTAAAAGTCCTTCAAAGAGCATTGATAAAAAGTTAGTATTAACTCTCAAGAAATGATCAACATTAGAATAAACATGTGTAAATCAAAATATTCCCAAAAGCTTTCCTAACCATTCAGGTAATATTTGAATAGGAATTCCATATAGTTCTTGATTTAAATAGTTTCCAAATCTTCATAAAAAGATACCCAATGGTACAAAAACTAAAATCAAATCAAATAAAATAAGAAAATCCTTCCACCCTGCTTTTTTAGAAACCATCAATGACCCAACACAAAATACCACTCCTAAAATTCCTCAAATAAATGACATCCCTCCTTTCCATATCTGAAAGATTTCCATAAGATGTTGAAAATAATATCCAGCATTATAAATCACTACATGTCCAAGCCTTCATCAAAGGATAACTCAAACCGCTATCGCAAATATTAAATCCTCTAAACCATCAGTAAGAAAATACTGAACCGTAGAATAATTTTTAAACCATTGTTTTTTCCCAATCCAAGCCAACCAAAAATATCAAAAAATAAAGGCAAGTGCATAAAAAATTCAATATCGGTAGATAGGAAATCAATAAATAGTAAATGCAACCATTGGATTATTATTTAGTTTTTAAAGAAGTTTGTTGGTGTGAAGTCCTTTTCCTAGGAGTATCTTTTTCATTTGTTCATTGTCTATTAACAGTTTTTCTTTCACTTCCATGCTTAGTAATTTTTGTGTGTTGTTTAGTAGATTTATAATGAGTATTTTCTTTCTGAATTCAACGTGGAGTTCTTACATTATTCAAAAGCGAAAGATTATAACAAAGTTCAGCTAATAAATAAAGATTATGCCACGAGATGAGGCGTTCTAATTGTATTCAAGGCTTTAATGTTTTGAAATCAATCATAAAATGAATTCAATATTCTTGAGAACCTTTCCGCTCTTTAATATAATTCGAATAAATAAAATCCAAACGAATTAAGGCAGATCATTTAAGTTGATTTACTCTCTGTACCTTAGGTGAGAGAATAAAATCTTTTTGAACTTCATAATCCTCAAGTTTAATAGAAAGATTAGAACTTGTTCAATGATTTAATACATTTCTAATAAATCTAATAGTTTGTTCAAAAGGGAAATACTGATCTTTAAGCGTTTCTTTCAAAAAGTTACGGAATGCATCATCATTTTCTATTAATTCTCTCATAATAGAGAATATCCCCTTGAAACTACTTATTTCTGTTAAATATCCGTAGATATTTCTTTTTTCTGGATGTTTATGAATCGAAGCTAATAAATTTCTAATCAATCCTTCTTTTAATGTAAACGAAGTCTTTTCTCAGGTTGAGATAGGAAGATTCATAGCAAGTTCAGATAAATCATTAGTAATAACAACCTGTTCCATAAATTTTCCTAAAGAAAGAAAATGATAATATCCTTGTAAAAGTTTTAGCATGATAAAGGAGGGCAGTAAATCTAAAGAATTTTTAAATAAATACTCGCAGTATTAGTCGTTTGATTTTCAGTGATGCGTGACTTATAATAAACACCTTTTGAAAAATCTGAAACAAAAGATCAATCATCAAATACATCTCCTGTAATACTTAAAACCTCAGTATTTTGAGGTAAATAAATAACTTCTTGTGTCTCTCGCCATCTAAAAGGAAGTGAGGTATCAGGATTCTCAGGCTGAAGTGCTAAAATAAAACGTTCTCTATCAGTCATTTCAATACCATATTTTTCTTCTAGCGCATGCATACTCGTTTGATAAGTCTTCGGAATATCAAGAGTATAAGTTATGCTAATCGTATATTCTCAACTTCCTAAGCTACTAACATCGAGTTTCTTATTGTCAGTAGAAAGAACAACTTTCTCTTCTTGATTTCTTACCTCTATTTGTTTTTTAACAAAACCATCAGATTTATTAAAAGAATTATTGATATTAAAGAAATACCAATACGAAGGATTATATATCGTAGTTAAATCATAAGCCTGAAGGAATCCCCATAATTTATCAGAAACATTAGAAAGATAAATATTAACAAATCCCTTACTAAGCATTTCTTGGGTTCAATCAATAGTTGCTTGCGCTAAAGCCAACGCATTATTTTTAAGGTATTCTTCCAAGTCTTTGATATAAAGTTCTTTTTTGTTAGCAGAATCTTCTCATCTAATGAGATCAATATTAGCGTTAACAAATTGCCATTCTCGAGATTTCTCACGGAATGATGGCATTAAATAAGTAATTAGCTCTGAATCAAGAAAAACAATCCCCTTAATATTTTTCTCAAACAACTGATTCCATTTTTCTGGATTAAATAATTCTTCTTTCCTAGATTTATCATAATCAGTAAAAAATATCTTCTCATAAAGTGTCTTAAGATTTTTTCAATCTAAGTCAGTGAATCAAAATTTATTTCCAGCAATAAATCCAGCAGTCTTTTCACTTAAGAACCCCTGAGTCCAAGAGGGGAGTGGAACACGAGTATTAGGAGATAAAAGATCAGGCAAATAAGAATCAACAATCTGCATATCAACAATGTGACCTCAAGAAAGTCCTATAAAAGCAAATGATCAAAAAAATCAACCATTAGGACGTTTTTCATTACTATTTTGTAACGGAACCAAATAATTAAAGCGTTCATACTTTCAAAGAAGCTCAAAAACCTCTTCTCTCATTGGCCAAGCATCAGAAAGCATTTTTAAAATCCTTTGATAATTCCCAAATCATAATTTCGTAAGGTATTCATCATTATCCTTGGCATAAGTCCGCATATCATTTAATTCCTTTTCTCTAGTTTGAAGAATATTATCTCAAGAAAGATAATCTTGAATTACATCATCTAATACAAGTAATTGGTCAGATATTTCAGGATCAATAACCCAAAAATATTGAGCAATCTTTTCTAAATCATTAAAAATATCAATTTTTTCGTGTCCAAAAAACCAAGAAGTAATCCTTGCATACAAAGAAAAGAAAGAAAAGCTGATAATTGCTAATGAAGAAAATACAAAAAGAAGAACATATCTTGTCCCTGAAGGAGATTTTTTCATAGATTCCCATCAGAACTTCTTCATTAATTTTTGTATTTGTATAAATTATTTTACTTACTTATAGGATTGTTAAGAGAAAAATCAATTTGTTCTTACATCTTAATTCATATTCAATAAAAAAGCCGAACATAAATGTTGGCTTTAGAAAATAAGTTAAAGATTAATTACTCAGCATGATATTCAGAATCATCAAATGCTAATATTCCAATAAATATAGGAGTTAAAAGCAATAATCATAAACCAAACCATCAAGATTTACCAAATCTTTTGGCCATAGAAAATTGAACGAGAATACTACCAATCAAAGGAACTACAAGTGCAGTCATTCCAAGCAATCGATTAATAATATTTTTAATAATGATAAGGATAGATCATTGTCCCATATTAGAAGCTTCTTGTATTCAAGCAACACCAACACCAGAGCTTGCAACAGCAACATTTCATATAATCCAAAAAAGAAGAGAAACAACAAACCAAACAATAGGTACAAGAATCATAGCCCAAAACCATCATTTTCTTCAGGCAATCTTAAAATAAACATAAGCATTCCAAATAGGGATAAGAGCTTCCCATCATTTTCTTCAAGCTTTTGAAAAAATCCTCCACCGACAAATAACCATCCAAACACAAGCAACTAAAGAAATAATTAATTCGACAGTAACAGCTAAATCCATTCAATGATTATGCATCTTACTAGGAATAAAAAATAAAAGATATTAGATACACTATATAAAAAAGAAAAAACTATTCAACAAAAAAGTCTCCCATAAAGAGAGACTTTCTTATCTAAAGAATAATTACAATTATCCTTGATATTTAGAACCTCCAAATCCTAAGAAAAGAAGACAAATAGGTGTGAATAATACATACAAAATAGATGTAAATACTCCCCAACCGTATTTTCTAGGAAGTTTGAAAGCAGCAACAATATTAATAATTCCACAAATAATTGATGTAATAGAAGTAATAATTCCAGTAGCTTCTCCTCAAACGAAACCAGCGATAATTCCACCAATTATAGCGATTAAAAGAAGATACCAGAACCAATTTTTCATTCCAGCAATTTTATAACAAATATATACATTCCAGATAGGGATGATAGCTTTCCATCCTTTTTCTCCAGCTTTAGTGAATACCATCCATAAAGCAATAATTCAGATAATACCGAATATAATAGCAACAATACCCCAAACAAGTCAGAATCCAGCAAATAATACTCATAATCCTGCTGTAGCTACAGCTCTATCTTCAGGAGTTTCAAATCCAGCATTAAATTCGTTAGTAAAGTTTTCGTCATCAATAGCAACTAAGAGTTCATCCATTGAATTGTTTAATTCATCAACTAATTCAGGATTGTTTCTAATAGATTCTTCAAATGTTGGTTCAGCAGCTGGTTCAGCAACTTCTTCAACACTTTCAGTATCAACAACAATTCCTTCATCAACAGTAGCATCGCTATCAACTACTACTTCTTCATTAGCAGGTTCATAAACCTCTTCTGCTTCTTGAGCAAATGCAGGTGTAAGAGTAAAAGCTAGCATTCCAGTTAATCCGAGAAGGCTAAGGAATAGGTTTTTTTTCATTGTAGAATGAATAAAAAATAAAAGGGATATGCTTATGCTAAAGAGTAAGTGCTTTGGAACTTGATTTCCCTACGAGCACAATACTATAATATAGCACAAAAACATATAAGATACCATACTGTATACGATAACATAACAAAAATTCAAGTAAAAATGCTAAAAAAATCAGATTAAATTTTTAGAAGCTAAATAAGAACAGAAAAGAACCCTTAAAAGCTTACTAAAATATCACTTTTCAAGTAACATTAAAACACTATTAATTACAACTTGCAATTTGTCCCAAAAATTCTATTTTTTTAATCGAAATAAAAAAACGAAAAACAGATGAATAATACTCAATTTAAACCACTCAGAGATTGGGCGATGGGATATCTACCACCTGGGGAAGTAGAAGCTTTTATAGAATACTACGAAGGTAGAATCTATAAAATAATTGATCATAGACCATGCAGAGTAAATAAAGATGACGGAATATCTGAATCTGATTTTAATGCATATTATGATGGATACAAAGAATTCCTTAACTGGAATAAAAAGATTTAGAAAGCGGTATAACTGAATACAATATCCCGCTTTTTTTATTGATATCGAAAACTAAATACTTAATCTAATTACGAAAACAAAAACCTCAATAACTATGGGAATATTAAAAAAATTATTCAGAAAAAGCTCTAATCAGCCCAAACAAGAAAATGCCTGCGAGCATGATTGGGTTCTAGAGGAGCCGACCCATGAAGTAGGAATTTCATTCAAAATGTGGGAAGGTCCTTTGATGGAGTATTGTAGAAAATGTGGTGCCTGGCGACGTCGCCCTGAATGTGATCATAATTGGAAACCTATAGATGATGACGGGAGGGGAATAACGGTTAACGGCAGAAAGACCAAACGTGTTGCAATCCGTTCCAAATGCGGAGCAGCTAAGTACAAATAGCCGAGATGTATGCTTGGCTATTTTTTAAAAAAACTATTGATTTATAGATTTCATTTTGTATTATATAATTACTATTATGGAGTTAAGGGTCTGAACTCATAGTAGATCGATTAAACTAGTAAAGAGAAGATATGCCCCTCATATTTGAGGTCCCAGATTGGCAGAGAATATAAAAGATATCTGGAGTTTATCTCTACTTTGAAAGATGCAGCGGATATGCCTGGTGTCATGTGCTAGCTCATGTAGTGGTCCAGGTTGTAACAGCTAGAGTGAGTATTCTATTGAGGTAGTTGGGTCGAGAACCTAAACTTTATAGAGATGTGAATCTCACCTCATTATCTTCCCAGACTCGGAGCAGGTGTTTCTACCTGCTCTTCCCTTTAATAAAAATTTGGTTGTATTTTCTAAAAATATTCATATATCAAAGATAACTTAAAATAAAATTTAATTATTAAGGTTCAGGCTCTCTGAACAGAAAGGAGGTGTTAAAAAGAATCTGAGAGGAGGGATTGTTTGAAATTCCTCCTTTTCTTCATAATAACGTCTAAGAAATATATACTTTTTAAGATTATTTTAATGTTAGAGGTTATAGTCCAACTGTTCAATAAGAACTTTTATCCCTTAAAAACCCATTAAAATGAAAAAAGTATGACTAATTATTCCAGCCATGTGCTGTATACTGCTCGCTGGTTGTCTATCAACCTCTTCAACTACGCAAACACTAGATTCATCAACTGAGAGTGTTGTTCAAGAAACAACGCAAACTACACAAACACAAGAAACCGAAACGCAAACAACCCAAACAAAATGATTGGTAACAATAAAGCCATGATCTGGTCCAATCTATTCATCATCGAATCTCTTTAGCTCAAGAGATCTTGAACAAGAAGCATATCTAGATGATGCAACCTATATTACCGTTGAATCTAATCAAGATGTAACAATCACAGAAGAAGGAGTTTATGTTCTTCAATGAGAGGCAGAGAACCTAACAATTTATGTTGAAGCTTCTACAGATGATAAGGTGCAACTAGTATTGAATAATCTCTCAATTTCAAATACAGACTTCCCATGTATTTATATAAAATCAGCTGATAAAACTTTTATCACAACAGCAAAAGGTTCAGAAAATTATTTAGAAGTTACTGAATGATTTGTTGATGATTGAGAGACAAATACGAATGGAGCAATCTTTTCAAAAGACGATATAACTTTAAATGGTCTCTGAACATTAACAATCAATTCAACAAAAAACGGTATTGTTTGAAAAGATGATTTAAAGATCACTTGAGGAACTTACATCATAACTGCGGCTAAAAAAGCAATCGATGCAAACGATTCAATAAGAATAAGTGATTGAAACTTCACACTTAACGCATGAACCGACGCACTTCATGCAGAAAATAATGACGATGATACAATAGGATTCATCTATATTGGATGATGAACATTTAATCTTTCAGTAGGAGATGACGCTCTTCATGCAACAAGTATCGTTCAAATCGATGATTGAACATTAGATATTACAGCTTCAGAATGAATTGAGGCAACCTATGTTCAAATCAATGGTTGATCAATAACAATTGCAGCAACTGATGACTGAATTAATGCAAGTAGTAAATCAGATACCTATGAAGTCGCTATAGAAATCACGTGATGAGATTTAACAATCACGATGTGAGCAGGAGATACTGATTGAATAGATTCAAATGGAAATCTTTATCTCTACGGATGAACAATTAATATCTCAGCAAGATCTCCAGCCGATTACGATGGAACAGTTATCTATTCCTGAGCAACATTAATTATCGATGGAGTAACCTATGATTATGTTCCTAACCAAATGATGTGAGGAAGATGAGGCTGAAACAATGCAATGTTCTCAAACGAGAATTTCCAATGAAGAGGATGAAGAAGATAGAAAAAAGCCAGGGAACCCTGGCTTTCTTTCCGCTCAAAAAGTCGTCAGACCTTCCGAAGGTTTTGCTTGGCCTTTCTAGCCTTAGCTTTTCTTTCAACTTCTTTTCTTGCGACCTTTCTAGCGGCCTTTTGTTGTGATACAAATTTTCTCATAAACTTTTTGTTTTGTTTTGATTTTTAATTGTTTAACTCTTTGCTTTTTAAAGCTAGGCTAATATAATAAACACCTAAGTAAATGTCAAGTTAAAATAATTTCTCTTGTTTAAACCTACACTTTTTCAAATCACTTATACTAATCCCAATCAAATTAATCGCTTTTTTATCCCAAAATTCATCAAAAAGACTGATAGCTTCTTTATAAATTTCATCAACGGTATTGATCGGATTAATAAGTTTTCTTTGATGAGATTTATGTTTATAATCATCATATCTCACATGAACGGTGATCGTTTGTCCTGCCAAATCTTTATCTTTAAGGGAGATAGCTAATTCCTCACTAAACGCATCAAAAAATGTTAAAATAAAGTCTCTATCAACAGTATCAACTCTGGTAATCGAAGAAGCTCAAATACATTTCCTCTCATCATAGCTATTCTCAACTTTACTCTCATCAATCCCATTTGCATAATCATGTAAAACTTTTCAATAGCTTCAAAGTCTGGCATTAAGAAGATTTCTATCAGTTTTTGCTAAATCTCCAATAAAATGAATTCCCATTTTTTTAAGAATCGGTTCAGTTCTTCTTCAACATCAAAACAAATCCTTAATAGCTAATGGCCAAAGTTTTTCCTCAATTTCATCAAGATAGAGGGTATGAACTTTATCAGGCTTCTCAAAATCAGAAGCCATTTTAGCTAGAAACTTATTATTCCCAACTCAAACATTAACAGTAAATCAAAAGGCCCTCTTAATAAAATCTTTAAGTTCATAAGCAACCTGAATCTCATCTCAATACTTTTCTTGCATTTCTTCATCATACTCAACAAAGCATTCATCAATAGAATATTGTTGGAATTTTGAAAATTTCTTTTTAAGAAGCTTCATCATCTCATCAGAGCATTTCTTGTAATAACTATAATCAGGTGGCGCTACAATAAGTCCTGGATAAATCCTTTTTGCATCATATAAATTCATAGGAGTTTTTATCCCTAATTTTTTTGCAGGCATAGAAGCAGCTAAGACAAAACATTTCCTCTTTTCCTCAACTCATACAACAGCAATACAATCTCTAATATCTTTTTTATATCCTTGCTCAAGTACTTGTTTGGCTGTCCAAGAAAGAAAGGCTGAATTAGCATCAATATGAAAGACGATTCTTCTCATAATTGATAAAATCAAAATAAATCGTATTAACTCCTATATAATAAATACTTGTCAAAAATCAAATCATTTTTTGACAAAAAAGAGGTTGAATTCAAAATAGCATTTTCTTATTATAAGAATCGTCAAACAAATACAAAAAAATATGAAAAATGTTCTTCTTTATTGCTTAGGACTCCTTGCTTGTGTCCTTATTGGATTAATTTATGCGTTATGTACCCACTATTCATGGTGGTTTGTGTTTCTCTTCTCCTTCCCTATCTCTCTAGGGTGGATACCGTATTCTATGCTCATTAAAAGGATGCAGCAGCACATAAAAGCTATCACTACAATCTGTGTGCTCGGTTTCCTTATCCTCGTCGCCTTACTACTATTGACTACGTATATCAATGTACACAGCTTCGGTGGTACAATGTATGTCGTAGCATTAGTTATAGCACTAGTTGTAAATATGGCGGTTTTATCAAGGTTGCGCACATATCTACTACCTATAGCATAAAATATAAGAGTGATACAAAAAAATAGTCGGTGAATGAAACACGTTCACCGATTTTCTTAAAAATTTTTTTAATAATCTAATACATAATTAAGAGGTCAATCATTAACTGCATGTACTACCATATCAACTCAAAATTCTCAAGTTTGTAGTCTCCATCACTCCTTCTTTGCTTCTTGGATAAAATAATAATAAATTTCTTCAGCCTTTTTGTAAGGAGCAGAATGAACAAAATCTAATTTTGTGCCTTTAAGCGATCTTCAATATAAACTAAAATTAGAAATCAAGAGGACCTCTCATTGAATATCTTCAAGGCTCGTGGTAATATTTCAGTCTTCTCAAGTTAAACATTTAAGAACCGGAATCTTTTTAACAATTCTAGCAATCTTATCTTGATAGTTATTTAAATCTTCAGTACTAATTCCAAGATAAATAACTAATCAGCGTCAAATCACTCTATTAATATTTTCTTTTTCAATACTAAGTTCTGCTGATTTAACTTGTTGAACTAAAAGTCTCATAAAAATATCATAAAAATAAATCTGATTTCTTTATAGGAGTCTTTTATAAAATTGCAATTAAAAAAAGGAGCATGGTTACCATACTCCTATTAAACCTCCACAACTTACTACTAAGCAGGGAGCTTGATAAGTTTCCATCCTAGCATAAGCATGCAGATTATCGATGGGATCACAACAAGCGCTATCATAGCATCTGATGATGAAATAACGCCTCTTCGTATAGAATCCGTGAGGATAGTAGCTAATACAAGACAGGTAAGTGTCGATGAATAGCGCATCTTTCCCCAGAAGAATGAATACAGAGACGATCCTAGATAAACCAGCATCAAAATACTGAAGATGATGGTGTAAAGCGTTAGGTGTTCCCCATTGCATTCAAAAGCGTAAGCAGCGATGAGGTAGGACGCTATCCCATAGACCCACACAAGCGTCGGCTCAACGTAAAGCCTTGCCCTCTCATGAGAATTCCGCAAATCATTAAACCACATAGTAGTAAATGAGCATGCAATAAATCCGATGAGAAGGAAGATTACAGCCAGAGCCATCCAGCACTCAAGCAGATAGAGAACAAAGAATCCTAGTCCCATAGCAAGTGTTACCAAGCCAGGAACAATTTCAGATTTCTCATGGGCGCGGATACCACTAACGGTAATCCACAGCGATAGCAAGGTAAATGCACCTGCTACAATGAAAAACAAGATATCCATAAATCGCAGTTTTTTGGGTTATTGACTTTTTGTTTTGTTGTTTATAATATATTAATAACGATACGAAAATCAAGTCAATATTTAATAACCTTGAATTTCTCATCCTATTTGAATATAAGATACTTAAAATAAAAAAACAAATATAAAACAAAGAAAAAATGAAGCTTTTATTACCTCAAAAATTTTTTAAAGACATTCCTTATCAAAAGGAGAATGAAGCTCTTGCCGGATTCCTAGTACCACTCGTTCTTTACACCTCTTTTGGAGCAATCTGGGTGCTCTACCAAGCCTATACCTCAGAGATGTTATTACTAGGAATTGGTATTGTCTTGTTTGTTATTGTTCTTGTGTTCGGACTCGTCAAATGGATTTCTTCTCAAATAGACCTCCTAACGAATCTTCGAAAAACAGCATTGAGTAATTATAAGAATGCGCAAAACAATGAACAAAAAGAGTATTACAGAAATGAGCTCAAAAGACTTTGCGTAGAGTATGTTTGAAAACACTACTCATGCAACTCTTCTATCTAGATGTATAGTTTGCTATATAATCTAGATTTTTTTTAATCATATTGAAAAGAATTTTTATATTCTTAAACTCTCAAAAAACAAAAAAAGAGAATAATATGAAAGAGAGGATTGTTAAAAAATTGTATGGCATGGAGAAGTTCATGGTGCTCTTCTCAATCGTCTTTATCGTGCTAGGAATCGTTATCTTCAGATCATGGATTATTTCACCACAGAAGCCTGATTCCTTACTCCTGATTCTTGAAGGAGCATACCTAATTTTCGGAGGAGCTCTTATACTTGCTTGGATTATTCTAGTTCTTGTCTACAAACAAGAGTATTTGAGATACAGAAAAGTAAGAACAAGATTCAAGCAACTCCAAAAAACAAGAGCAAGAAGATTACGTATTCAGCAACTTCTAAGTAAGAAAAGAAAACAGAGAGAAAAGAAAAGTTTAAAGAGGAGATAGGGTTCTTTTATCTCCTTTTTTACAAACCTTCAGATAAAAAATATCAATTTTACTTGAAATAGCATAAGAATTTCACAATATAATAGCGTTTAATTAATAAAAAAATGTTTCTAATATTTTCTCTCAAAACAAAGTAGTCGTGAGATTACAATGCCGTTCGTCGAGAGACGTGACTAAGAACAAAGAAAAACAAGGAGGCTGATTTCAGCCTCCTTTTACAAAAAAAGCCTCCTTAGAAACAAGGAGGCAACTTGGCTTACCAACTAGAAAGCCAAATCCTTAGACGGCAACAGGCTGAGCGTAGGTGTCCTTAAAAAGGAACTTAAAGACCTCGTCTTTCTTACAAATGTTCTCGTTCGCTACTGGCTCAATCTCGAATAGAGGATTTTCATCCTCAATCATGATGATAGCATGTTGGATACCATTCTGCATATCCTCAACATACCCCTTAGCTTTGAGTGTTAACACTTGGCCTGCTTCAACATGGCCGTTCTTCTTCAAACCTCGAACTTCAACGAGGCATTCGTCTAAGAGCGCTGCTAGCAACTCCGCAGACATGATTGGACAATTTTCTTGATCCATACGCTTAATAATTTTGTATTTGTTTTTTTGTTTTTTCTGCCGGCAATCTCTACCGACAAAAGAAAAGATATAAAAACATTTTAAAAAGTCAAGAGAAATAATAAAAATAATATTTTAAATCTACGAATAAATATCTATAGGTGCTAATTAAAGAAAAACCATAATTTTCAATGAAAATCTTGAAAAAACCATCACAATAACTATACAAAAGAAAAATAAATTTTATCAGAACACCAAAAAACCGCATGACAGCAAGAACCTACGAATCACTTTCAGATAACTTTGATTTAGTAATTAATGAAAATAATTTTCACCGCATAGCTCAAAGAAATGCTGAAACTTTTTGAAATTATAAGCATAACTACATCGTTCATATTCTAAATACTAATCCAAAAGAAATCGATGTAGAAAACGATCTAACAATAAAAGAAACCCTTCTAAAAGAAAAAGAGGAATTAAAAATAAAGCTCCCATCAAAACTTATAGAAAAACTAATAGCAATAAATTATAGTGATATCACGTCAAATGAAAAAGCACTTCTAAAATATCTTCAAGAAAACGAAAAAGACGAGACCGCTGGAGAAATCTTTAAATTTATCAATCACCTTCACCAAGATTTTGAAACACTTTTAGAAGATTATTCAAACCTAGAAGAAGAAAACCCTAACATAACAGAAAAAAAAGACTATACCCAAGCTCCAGAAATAAAATATTCAGAATATGAAGCTAAAGCTTATTCAATAAAAAAAGGATTACGGACCCTATGTAACGTAATCGTAAATGAAGCAGTAGAATATAGTAAAGCCTCACTTTCAGAAAATATATGATGTACAGAAAACGAACTAGAAAACCTACTAAATAAAAACATCCTTTCAGAAGAACTTAACGAAAAACTCCATACTCGATGTTATAGAATGAAATTAAAATATAAGGAATATGAAGAACGCTTTCTATGGATAGCAGAAGGGAAAGAATACGAAGATAAAGATCTTTGAATAAAAGACTATTCAGATATCCAGCTACCAAAAACAGAAAAATACGTTTTAGAAAGGGATGTCCTTCTTCCTCCAATCGAAAGTTTCGAAGAAAAAGAAACCTGAAAACGAGAAAAAAGAGAAAAGGAAGCCCCAAAAAAATCTCGATTCCAAAGACTTATAAACCGATTTAAATAATTTTTTTATTCTTTTATAATAATCACCATGAAAAAAACCGCAATGCTTGGACTTTTACTTCTTGCTCCATTAGCTTGATGTAGCACAACAACTCAAGCACCACTTGCAGAGCAACCAACACTAGAAAGCTACTGTACAGATCAATTAGGAGCAGTAGAGGAGTATGAAGGATCAACAATTTGTCGTTTCTCAGACCTCTCATATTGTGAACTTAACGCACTCTATGCAGGAGAATGCCTTCAATGACAAAATTACGATGACGCTATAAATAATGAATACGTCCAAGAACCTATAGATTGTCCTGATGAATACGATCCAGTATGTTGAGTTGACGGAAATACTTACTTAAATAAATGTTATCTAGAAGCAAACCATATCGAAGAAGACGAAACAGCTACAATTTGAGAAGATGATTTATGTGTTTTCGGATAATACCAAATAATTAGAAGATCTCCTCGCTATCGGGGAGATTTTTTTAATTATTTTACGCTTGAAAAACTCTCACTTTTTGCATATAGTTCAAACAACAAAACAAAATACAAAAAATATGGATGTTAAATTTTTTAAAGAACTTGATCTCCAACTAAAAACAGAGGTTGAAGAAGCTCAACAGCTTACCGAAGACGCCTGTAAAGGCATTGTGTTGAACCGGATTTCTAAATATGCATGCCAAATTCTCGCCCAGAGAATGATTGCATATCGTAAATCACTGCTCCAAGGCGATGAAAACAAAAGATTCCATTATTTCAACACAATCAAATCCATCCTCTTATGTATCTACAAAGACTTTGATTCCTATCCGAAGGAAAAGCAGGAAATCCTTTACACCTGCACACTTCCAACTCCCAAATCAACAAAGGATAAAAACAAGGCTTTGGAGAAAATTTACACTCTGAGCAAAACGCTAGAAACAGACTGGCTAGAGTGTTACTTATGATAAAAGAGCTGGTGCTTATTAGAGCATCAGCATTTTTTAAAAAATCCACCCTTGAAAAAAATAAAGCAAATAATTAAAAGTATCCACAATAAATTTTTTTAAACAAAGTAAAAAATGAGAGAATCTTCGCTTAAAAAATACGTTCTTCCTTATACCCCACCTGCATGATTCCCCAAAAGGAAACCTACCGAAACCTGAACTTGTGCCTTCTACACCCTAAAAGCAGTGATAGAAACAAAAACACAAGAAGAGCTTCCTTTAAATCGTTATGCTGCATGATGGTGGTCATCTTTTTCGCATTTCATGACGCCTCGAAGTTTGTTAAGAGTTCTCCAAAAATTTAATATTTCGCATAGAATTCTAAGGGCAAGAAAACTTAATAAAACAGAAAGATTACAACTTCTTAAATATGAAATAACCCAAGGTCCTGTAATTTTAGCAACAGCTAATGGCCTAACAAATAAAAAATATTTTTCTCGAAGAAAAGCATTAACCCATTGGCATTATATTTCTCTTCGATGATTCGATGACGAAGAAGGCTGCTTTTATATCTATGATTCCTCAACAAAAAGACCAGTAGACAAAAACCTACCAATCTGAACAGTAAAAGTACCTTACCAATATGTTCTCAAAGGTCGAGATATCGGATATTATAAAATATTTTCAAGCTTTTGAATCGCCATTAATTATAAGAAGTCACAAGAAAAGCTAAGCCTAAAACAGATTGCTGAAAATATCTTCAAACTTTTGCATTTTTAAGAAAGACTGAATATACTTAATTAACGTTAGATCCCATTCTGGCGTAATCTTCATTTAGAAGTCTTGCTATCCTTATCTCCAAGGGCAAAAACAAAAACAAAAAACAACTTTACCAACCTTACAACACCTCAGTCTTGGAGTCCATAGCATGTAAACCCTTTAGTGATTGCGCTAATGGGTTTTTCTTTAATATTAAATTGCAAACTCATCACTTTTTCATAAGCTAATAACCGAAAAATTTAATTAAAATACATTCCAATGAAACCAAATGCAATAATTACCTATATCATCATAGCAATCAATTGTATAGTTTTCCTTATAGAAACCTTACTCTGATGATCAACAAACCTCTCTGTAGCATATAATTTCTGAGCACATTATACCCCTGTCATGGCAGCAGAACCACGAAGATTTATTACAGCAATGTTTCTTCATTTTTGAATCATCCATCTTTTCTTAAATATGTTAGCACTTCATAATATTTGACCGCTTATAGAAACCCTTCTTTGAAAACGAAAATATCTTCTCATCTATCTCGTTAGTGGTCTCTCATGAAATCTTGCAGTCTTTTTCTGGGAATCCTATACCTGAAATTATTCTCTAAGTGCAGGAGCAAGTGGTGCTATCTTTTGAATCCTTTGAGCAATCCTAGCAATAGTTATTATGTTAAAACAACAATCAAAGAACGTAAATGTTAGAGGAGTGGTCCTTTCAATCCTTTATTCATTAGCGCCATGATTTATTATCTCTTGAATCTCACTTACAGCACACATAGGAGGACTTATTTGAGGATTTATTATCACCAATATTCTTTTGCTTATCAACAAGAAAAACCAGCAGTCTCAAGAAAACTAATCTTTTAGCCACAGCTATGCTCATGAACCGAATAAAAACCCATAAAAAAATTCTTGCTATTCTACTTTTCTTACTAATATTTTGTGTATTAGCACTCATTGTATACACCCATAAAGTCCTTTGAATAGATGAAGAAGTATATCGTCATCTTATCAAACTCTATTCTCCAAATCGAACAAAGTTCTTCATCTTCTCAACTTCACTTTGAAGTACTTATATGATTATTGCTGTAGCACTTTTAACAAGCATTGTTTTCCTTTTTAGTAAAAAGAACAGGCGATTTTCTATTGTATCCCTTCTAACTCCTGCCATCATCTATCTCATTAACCGATGAATTAAAGAAATAATCCAAAGACCAAGACCAGATATTTTAAGATTAGTACAAGAAACCGATTATAGTTTCCCATCAGGTCATACGATGGAGTCACTAGCCGTATACGGATTATTTGCAATTTCACTTATACTTCTCACTAAAAACAAAAAGATAAGAACCTTAATTATAATTCTTATCTCAATCATCATCTTCCTAATAATAACAAGTAGAATTTATTTAGGAGTCCATTATTTCTCAGATATTCTTTGATGATTACTACTTTCTTGAGCTTATCTTCTTGCTCTAAGCTTTTTTATAAAAAACGAACATTAATCAATTTTAATATCTTCCCACTTCATAACTCTTTTCATGAGCTCAGTATCTTCACTACCTTGATTCCAAGGCTTATCTAATAATATTCCAGGAATTCAAACCTGATTAACATCTACAATATTACTAACATTATCATCAATCAAAAGCTCAATTCAGTATTCCTTACAAAGTTCAGCTTTTGATTTTTCGTGATTACTAAACTGATTCATAAACAAATAATCAGAAAAAATTCAAGGGTAATGGCGTTCAACCCATTCTATAGTCCTATCTTTAAACTGCTCATCTCTAGCTGTAACAACAACAAGCTTGTAACCGTTTATTTTAAACATCTTTAATTTTTCTAAGGATCCTTCTACCATTTGAGTATTATAATACTGCTCAGATGCAAAAAACGAAAAGAATAGTTCAATTCCTTTCTCCTTACTAAGTTGAAATTTCTCAATATCCCAAAGATAATAAGAAGTAATTTCATCTCTTGTGATATGCTTTTCATCAAAAAAAGGTAAACGAATAATTTCATTAATCGATTCAGCTAATACTTCATCACAATCAACTCAAATACAATGAATCATGCTAGAACTAAAAAATATAAAAAACTTATTTTCTTAATACTGTTAATGCACTATAGACTAAGAACGCTGATAAGAGAATAAAATACACAAGTAGAATATCCTCATTTCATTGATAATCGACCTGTAATAACGATGGCAACGCTCCAATTAATAACGCTAAACAAAGTAATCAAAACAAGCTTCAGCTTTTCTCAGGTTTAGCGATAACCATTCAAGAAAAACTAATAGGCATGGTAATATTAAATAAGAAAATCCCAATCATTCATATAAGAGGACTTAGTTCTCAAAAAAATAAACATGGAAGCGATAAGAGTAATGATGCAACTCAAACCTTTTTCCATCAAAACCTATCAGCAAGTACTCCTCATAACGCTTTCCCTAAAACAATACAAATAACAAATCCTAAAGAAATAATAAATCCAGATTTCCAAGAGAAGTTTACAATAAATCAAACAAAAGAACGAATAACAATACTTATTAATAGCATAGTAATAATTAAAACGATAGGAATCAAAAAGTCTTTCTTTGAATGTTCTTTTGAAAATCTCAAAATATGTTGATATGCATCAAAGTTCTTAGATGAATAATACATAAGAATACAAGCCAAACATAAAAGCACTAATGATTCGTATCAAGTATAATATCATTGCATTCAAGCCATAGTTCATAAAAAAAGTCCTAATGCTCAAGGTGCAACAAATAATCAAGGATAGCTAGCTTTTCAAGGATCTAATGCCAAAGTTACAACTCCTCATCAGACATGAAATAATGCATTCCCAATTCAAAGAAATAGAACTGTTAAATAGGGGAGTCATAAAAAGAAAAATAGAGGACCTCAAGCTACAAATAAACATCAAAGAAATGCTAAACTTTTAGAAAACTTAAAATAATCAGCAATAATTCCAATTATTGATTGAAGTCAAAAAGCAAGAATATTATAAAGCAGAATAAGAATTAAAGAAAGCTGAAAATCTACTCCATACTGTAACAAAAATCAAAAAAGTGTGCCAGTACAAACGAAATCAATTACTGCATGTGAAAATCAATAAGAAGAAAGAAGTGCAATATTTCTCATAAAAAAGAGAAGAATAAAACACTTTGAATCTAAGAATGCGAACAAGAAAATCAATTACAATTAAGATAAATATTGAACTATTATACGTTTTGGGTTGCAATTAAACTTATAGTTATTTATAAAATTACTATAAAAATAAAGTCAAACCAAAATAAAATGATGTATGTCTACAGCACTTCAAACCACAATTATTATTTCAATCCTTCTCGTAGCATTTGCTAGTATAGGATTCCCTCTGTTACTTTCAGAAAATCGAAAGCAACAGGACAACGCGAACAATCTTAAACCAATGACAATTGGTGAAATCTCTCTAGTTTTCCTGCTCCCATTCTTTGCGGCTCTGACAGTTGCCTACATGATGGCAAGAACTGCAGCTTGTAGTGGCTGGATGAATTCTTCTATCCCTTTGGGTATCTTTCTACTGATCGGTTTGATGTTGATCTTTATAAAGCTCATTCCAAAGCTTATCCGATGTAAGAATGATTATATCCCATTCATAGCAGGAATAGTATTAATCATAACCTATGGATCGATTTTCATTTTTGGTCCAGCGCTCTATTCATTCGATGATGTGGATCAGTTTCATCACCCAATATTTATCCCAACAGATAAAGAATGGGTTAATACTATTATTCTAACTCTAGGCAAATGGTTCCCAATGGATCATTCTTATCAAACCATTACCTTCGAGAGAAGATTGTATTATCCAGAGTTGAGTTTTATTGAAAACTTTACAACCGTTCTGGGTGGATCAATGGCGCTCGTATTCACATTATCATTAGTGCCGTTCTTCAATAAAAAATGTAGAGATAAAAAGATATGAAAAAGAAAGACATGTATGCTTCCGGTAAAAAATTACCATGGCATTTCGACACAGAAGATGGGTATTATTCTTTTCGAGTGAGACTTATGCCAAAACTTTAAAAACAAAACAGCAGAATGTTGGATCAAATATTCTGCTTTTTTCTTTTTCACAAAAATAAAAAAAGAATTGTAATTAACCGAACAAATAACTATCATAGTTAAATAAATAAAATATTGAAAGAAAGGATTAATGTATGGAGACAATCATTAAATTTTGCGAATAAAATCCGAATGTATTTTTCGGTACAATTGTTATTTGTTTTATCGTAATCACCTATGTATTATTAATGTTGTTCGTCGCAAAGAATCGCAATGACAAGCTTAATCAAAGCTTGAACAACGATGATGAAGATGTCGGCGACCAGGATGAGGATGAGGACGATGAGGATTCAGAAGAAAGATTCTTCACAATTCCTAGCGATGAATTACCAGAAAAGTGGGGTGAAACTTTCGATATTATCGTTGATAAAGAAACAAAAGTTCAATACCTCAGTCTAACGGAAGGTTATGGACTTACCCCTCTCATAGATTCTGATAGGAAACCTATCCTTTATGAGGATGAAGACTAAGAAAAGGTGAATCAAGAAGTCAATCTCTAAAAGAAAAGAAGTGTCAGTTTTCTAGCACTTTTTCTTTAGACCACTTGAAATCAAGATCTAAAATAACTACAATACTATTGTCCGTGAGGATAACGTTATATAATATTAATTTATAAAATTCGAATTTTGCTAAAATTTAGCATGAGCCACAGCGGTGGCTCTTTTTTTAAGTTGAAAATACCACAAAAAATAACTATAGTAATAGCAACTAAACAAAACTAAAAATAATAGCTATGAATGCAAGATTTAACTTTTCAACAAAAGCAGATAACCGTGTATATGAGCTCTGGATTAACGGAGAAATAGATAGTCCAGATGTTGAACTCAAAGAGAACAAATATGTTATCTTCTTCGCTCATAACGTCTCAATCGATGAACGATTCACATCTAAGACCTACCAAGAAGCTTTTGAACTCTTACCGGATGGTGATTATCACATGATGATAGAATTCAAGAAGCCAATTAATGGGTTTAAAATTCGTACATATTGCAGCGGTTCACAATGGCAAATATCTGTTCGAGGTGAATAGGAGCTTCCTCCTATCACCTTTTTTTAAAAAAACACCGTGAAAATTCACAGTGTCTTTCCTATATTTTTAAGAAAATTATTCTTCAGTATTAACAATTTCATTTAAATCTTCTCAAACCTCATCAATAATATTATCAATATTTTCAGCTTCTGTATCGTCATTAAAAATAACATCAGCTTCAGCTACTTCAGGTTCAGAAACACTTTCAGCTGCATCTTCATTAACATCTACATTAATACTAAAGATTTTAGCTGCATCAGCATCCAAACTAAGATCCTCTAATGTATAATCACCAGACATGTACGCGTTATATTTCTCAAGAGAATTCTCAAGTCCTTGTTGAAAATAATTAAAGAACATATAAGCACCTTTTTCAAGAGCATTATCTCCTGTAGCAGCATCATAAAGAAGTGCAAAATCATCTCAAGTTAATTGATTTACTAATGCATTAAATTCTTGAGAAGCAATTTGTTGAAAGATATCTCAATCAACTCCATCAAATCTCTTTGCTTCATTTTGAGCTTCTAACCATGTAGTGAACTCATTAGCTGGAGCTTTTACACTATTCCATACATAATAGATTCAAGATCCCATCAAAATAGCAATAATCAAAGGAATAATAACTGCTACCCAAGCTTTACCTCTAGGTTTAGAAAAAAGTCCTATAACTCATAAAATAAATCCTAAGCACAAAAGAAATAATCCTAATCCTGCTCATATAATAGTTATAAGAAGAACAAGTCCAATAATACTTAAGATCATTCAAACTAATCCAACAGTATTCTTCTCTTCTTTTTCCTCATTAACAGGAACATTTTCAATAACTTCAACCTCAGTCATAATAATAAAAAATAAGAATATAAAACAACAGAATGATTACTCTTCCTAAAAGGAATTTCAAGAGAAAGTTAACAAAAAGCCTTAAAAAAAAGGAGCCACCTGTTTGGAATAGTCTACTAATAAAGTAGATAGTGTGGCTCCATAAGGCTTTATCATTATCTCAATGACTCAGCTTTTACTTTGTAGAATACATCACAAGTAAATATATAGTGAATTAAAAAGGAAAAATCAAGAAAAAAGGTTGGCATTTGAACTACCAACCTTTCTATATCTTTTTTAAAGTGCTATAATTATTTAACAGCAGCTTTGAAATCAGAACCAGCTTTGAAAGTAACAACGTTCATTGCAGGGATCTTAATTTTTTGAGAAGGATTTTGAGGATTAACTCCAGTTCTAGCCTTTCTCTTAGAAGCTTTGAAAGTTCCGAATCCT
>JAFTEM010000032.1 GCA_017453665.1 bacterium
GATTGAAAAATAACACCACGATCAAACTATTGAGATTGTATAGATGTTTATGCGTATTGAGAAGAAATTTATACAACAACAATAAAAACTTGAGATACTACAGAGAGCTGAAAAATCCCTTATGAGTGATGAGCGTGAACTTCATTTTCAACACCTATGATCGCTTGAATCATCGGTTTATGATTTAATATCTATTGAAAAATCGCACCAGATATTGTCTACGATGCTCTAATATGAAGCATACAATCAACTACTGTTAATGCTGCTAAATATCTAGACAATCTTTCAGCAGCAATTGGAGAACTCAGTAATGCTATTCTACGAATGCATGAAAAAGGATTAACAATCCATTCAGATCCTAGCTCATTTAAATACGATAACGGATTAAGAAGAGATGAAGCCGCTAAATTTTTCGTACAATACGCTAGAGTAATTATGAAAATGAAACCAGATTATACAAAAGAATGATGTTCCTTCAACGATTTGAACGAAGCATGGGATGATCTACAAGGCTTTGTAGTAGAATCATGTCAATTATGACTCTTTAAATGATCAAACGGAAAATTCAATCCAGCAAGCAAATTAACAAACGCTCAAGCAATAACAGTATTTATGAGACTTATTGGATGATATCTAGATGAATCAGGCGCTCATTATGCAAGTAGATATTACGTAAACGCATTTAATATGGGACTTATTTCATGAACAGCACTTGCTAATAGAAACAACTTCGATATTGAAGCAACAAGAGGTGATGTCGCCCTCATGCTCTATAGGGGCGCAAAAAAATAAGTTATAAAAAATATTTTCCCAAAGCAAAAAATCCTCTAAAACTAGAGGATTTTAATTCATACCTGAGATCACACTACTTGCAGAGAATCAAATCAACCGCGCATCTATCACTTTTTTGATAAAAGCTGCCAATGCTTCATCATTAGGATAGCTCTTATTCGCATCTCTTTCAAGAGTTTTCATTTCAGGAACAATAATAATTCCCTTAAGAAGATACTCATCAAAGATCCTAACATTCTTCTGAACACGCTCTATTCCATCATAAAGATACATAAGCGTCCGATTCGGAAGTGCAATAAGTTCTAGATAAGTACCAACCTCTTTATAGAAGATACTTGAAACTCTATCTGTGATATAAATTCCTTCAAGATTGATGAAATAATTCAGATAATGAGTCCAAGCGTAAGCATCACCTTCCGAAGTAGACAAAGTATTCGGAAGATATTCATCTACAGCCAATTTAAAGGCCTCTTTTACCAACTTATATGGCGCTGGTTTTTTAAATAAATAGAGTTTTGCCATACTTATTTTTGTATTTGTTAGTAGTGAAAGTTTACAAAAATACCCTCCAATAATCAATGGTATATTTTATATTAAAATCATCTTGACATTTAAGATATAGATAATTATGATAATAATGTCAAACAATAAAAAACAATGCGTATGGTATGTTATAATTATCTTTTCAATGCCCATATCGAGGGCGGAGGAAATGCTGGTAAATGCATTAACTCCCTGCTACGTGTAAAGCTTGAGGTCGACGAAGACGACTACGAGCCAACAATCAACATCTGTAGTGGCCAAATAAAACTCTACGGAAACAGATTCAGCGTAGAGATGGACAAATCTGGGAAAGATTGGGGAAAATACTTTGAGATTTCCCAAGACACCAGGGATGGCTGGACCAATGTCTGCATAAAGAAGTTAACTCAGTACGACATTGATTTCACACGGCTACAGTGCTCCACGAGAGCTAAAGAACTCAAGTAGCGATCATATTTGATCGCTACTTTTGTAATTTTTCGGAAAATACTATTGAATCTTTAGCAACAAAGACTATATTGAAATTGACTATTTTTTATTTTTATATATCTCGCAATATGAAAAAAAGCGCATTGACACTTGTTGCTCTAGCAGCCGGAGCTCTAGTTCTTACTGGATGTACTTCTTCAGAAAAAGAAACATTAAATGAAGCTGCACAATTCTGTATCGATAACTGAGGAACTCATGAAATCGTTACATCAGAAACAGCTGTTTATGGTGAATGTACCTTACCAGATGGAACTGTATGTGATGAATGGGATTACTTTGAAGGAATTTGTCCGAATAACGAAGAATATCCATCATCATACATAAAAACTTCTTTAACACTAGAAGATATCGAACAAATTGAAGAAACATTAGCACCTCTATCTTACAGCTACAACACAATAGATAAAACAACAGAACAAACTATTGATGAATGAACATATACTGCACCAGAAGGAGAAAATAAACTAACAATCCCTGAATATGATACTATGATTAGTAGAGAGGTCCTAAGTTCAAGTATTGAAGACCATATGATTTATACACTTACTAATCTTACTCAAGAAGATGGTAAAGTTATTTCAGTATTATACATCAATGATCCTGAAACATTATTCTGTAGAGCAATCTCAGTTGAAACAGATGAAAAAGTTACATTATACAACAACTTCATCTATAACGCTGATATCACTGAAGATACAACAAGCAACAGTTAAAATACAGAAAGTTAAATTCTTTCAAATACAGAAAAAAAGATGCATATGCATCTTTTTTCTTTAGATAACAATTAATTCCATAAACTTTTCGGATACTTTCATTTATCAATAAGCATATCAATACTTTTATTTGTTGCCTCTTTATCTTCTTGATAGGTAACACCAAACCGTTGGGCTCTACTAGGAAGAACAGGAACATGTTCTCATTCTTCATTGATCAATCTTGTAACAACCTCAGGCATATAGAATTCCACTTTAGGTTCATTAATATTCTTTTCTAAGAATTCTTTAAAATAACGTTCATAAAAAACTAAGCTTCATTTGGTAAATCCCATCATATTCATAGAACAAAGTTCATTTGGATTAATTTCAAAAGAAGTTCCATCTTCTTTATCAGCTAAAATTTTACCATCTTTTTTATAAATCTTCTTAGTTTCATGGATAGCTACTAAATTTCCATCAGCATCTAATTCACACATGCCTCTTGAAACAGTTCAAAACTCAGACAATACTTCAGAAATTGTATATCAAACAATAGCATTTTGATTATTATTTTTCAAAAAATCTGCAATAATTTCATACGATTCTCTTCCATAAAAATCATCAGCATTAATTACCGCAAAAGGTCAATCAATCGAATCTCTAGCACTTAATACTGCATGTCCAGTTCCCCATGGCTTTTCTCTATTTTCAGGACAAACAAAACCTTCTGGCAAATCATTCATATCTTGAAAAGCGTAGGCAACAGGCATCACTTTCTCAATATTCTTTCCAATTTTTTCTTTAAATTCTTCCTCAAAAGATTTCCTTATAACAAAAATAACTTTTTCAAATCCTGCCATTTTAGCATCATAAACAGAATATTCCATTAAAGCATGTCCTCAAGATCAAAAAGTATCAAGTTGTTTTAATCCTCAATAACGACTTCCCATTCAAGCCGCAAGAACAACTAAGTTTAGAGCCATTAAATCCTATTAAAATATAAAAGTTTATAATTAACTCCTATATACTTTTATATATAAAGAATGCAAGCAGAAAGAAAAAAAGACACAAAAGTGCCTTTCCCCATACCAACATCAAAACACTATCCTAACTATCTTTAGTAAACTCTTTTATTTTAGCTTTAGCCTTCTCATTATTCTGTTCGTATTCTAAGACCGTAAAATAATATTTCTTAGCATTATCAATATCACCAATCTGTTCATAAAGTTCAGCTGTTGCTAACAAATACTTAGGATTCGTTGGTCTAAGTTTAATAATCTTTTCCATATAAGCCAACGCTTCATCATATCTCTCAGTATTATAATAGATTTCAACCATTGTTAAATAATACTTAGGATTATCATTCTTCAAATTAATCGCTTTTTCTATTAAAAGCTCAGAAGTCTGTGTATCTCAAGCAACAAAATAAATCTCAGCAATCTGCCAAATAACTTTATGATCTGTTGGATCAAGCTCAGAAACTTTTTTAAGAAGAGATAACGCTTTTTTATAATTTCCTAAAGTAAAATAAAGATCAGATAACGGTTTCAATACTTTTAATGATTCATCATCAATAACCATAGCCTCAATCAATTTCTTCTCATACTGTTCAAATTTTCCCTCATTTTTCAAGAGTTCAGCCTCCAAAAGCAAAGCATCAAATTTCTTCTTTTCCTTTTCTTGTGCTTGTTCTTTTTTCTCTACATCTTCAATAATCTCATGAAGTTTTTCATCACTATCCTGTTCAACTTTTAATACAGAAGACTCCTCTGCCTCTCATTCCCCTTTCTCTTCTTTTTTCTCCTCTCAAACAACACTATCATCTTGAGGCACAAAAGTTCAATACTCATTTCTAACAATCAACTCCTCTTTCTGTTCTTCTAAATCAGACTTAATATGCTTAAGTTCCTTATTTTCCTTAATAATTTGTGCTTTTTCATCAATAAACTTAGAAGACTTTTTCCAAGCAACATAAAGAAGATAAATACAAGGAATAACAACGATTGCAACTGTTAACCCTATCCAAAAATAAACAAATAATTTTCATCGTGGCATCTTTAATGAACACATACAATAAAAAATCAAAAAACATCTTATGCTTTAGTTTTTGTATTTTTTTCTTTTAATAATGACAAAGGGACTCTTAGAACACCTCCCTCTTCTGTTTTAATAACAACTTCTTTAGTAATAATATTATAAGAACTCACAATCCCCTTTTGCTCTCCTCAAGGGCAAAGAACACTACTTCCTCTCTCAGGGAATTCTTTACTCTCATTTAAATAAATCTCTAATTCATATAATAAACTACATTTAAGTTTTCAACATCTTCACTTTAATCTCTCAATATCTCTTCAATCAAGTCATTGTATTGCAATATTCTCAACCTCAACACTAGGAAGTGGTCAATATCCTTGACATGCAATAGCCATTCAACAATCAGATCCTACCACATAATCTTTCGTATTAGGATCGATTCTCATCATATCTCTAGCTCACACTTGAAATAAGAATATATTCTTTCAAATCGTATCTCTTAAATCCTTTACAAAATCTCCAAAGACATATCTTTCCTCAGAGAAAAAATAAAAATAAAGCTGATCCGTTACTGGATTATATCTCGCAGTAATAGGTTTAGATCATTGAAATTTTGCCTTAAATTTTTTCTTAAAGATTGGGAAAAGCTTAAGCGCAAAATCCTGTTGTTTCGCAAATTCTTCACAATCTTCTTTAGTTAACCTCTTAACAAAAGGCGCCGTTCTATCAACTTCTAAAGGAAAACCTATAACCGTTCAAATAGATTCTTTATTATTTCATTTTTCTTCTACTAAATAAGAAATTTTATCTCAATGAGAAAGCTCGACATCGTCAGGGATATCTACAACTTTCAAGTTCTTATTCATAAAATAATCCAATACTGCTATACTCTTCATATCATTATTGTAATACTAAATTTTTTTTCATTCTTTCATCATCTCAACAAATTCTTCACTAGAAAGATATTCTTTTTCTAACAAAATTGTAGCCATTTTATTAATAAGTTCTTCATTCTCTTTTAAAAGAGCTTTTGCTTTCTTATAACTCTGAGACAAATATTCCTTAATCTTTTTATCAACAAGTTGTGCTATATCTTCACTATATGGCTTAATGAATGAATCATCCTCTCCTTCTTTTAAATAATTAATAGGTCAGAAATCATCATCCATTCAATATTTCAAAATCATACTTTTAATAATCTCAGTAGCTCTTTCCAAATCATTAGAAGCTCATGTTGTAATTTCCTCTTTCCCAAAGAACACTTCTTCTGCAGCCCTTCCTCAAAGAAGGCTAACAATCTCATCTAAAAATTTCGCTTTAGAATACAAATTCTTATCTTCCTCAGGAGTAGTCCAAGTAACTCCTAACGCATGTCCTCTACGGACAATAGAAATCTTTTCAATAGGATCAGTATTCTCTAATAAATGGCCTGTAACAGCATGTCAAAGTTCATGATAAGCAACCAGTTTTTTTTCTTTCTCTTTCATTGATTTTACCTTCTTTTCTGGTCACATAATCACTTTTTCTAACGCGTATTCAAAATCAGAAGCTTCCAATTCTTCTCTATTTCCTTTAGCAACCTGTAACGCTGCCTCATTAACAACGTTTTCAATATCAGCTCCAACTAATCAACTCGTCCTCTTAGCTAAAGATTGAACATTAACATCCTTTCCGACTTTCTTTTTTCCTAAATAATATTCAAAAATCTGAACTCTCTCATCAAAGGTAGGAACAGAAACAAAAACCTTTCTATCAAATCTTCAAGCTCTTAAAAGTGCGGGATCCAAAGTATCAGGTCTATTCGTTGCAGCAATAACAATAATATTCGTATTTTTATCAAATCAGTCCATTTCTGTTAAAATCTGATTCAATGTTTGTTCCTGTTCTTGGTGTCCTCAAGTATACCCAACACCTCTTTTTTTACCAATAGCATCAATTTCATCAATAAAAATAATAGCTTTTCATGCAGCCTTTGCTTGTTCAAAAAGTTTTCTTACTTTAGCAGCCCCCATTCAAACAAGCATCTCCATAAATTCAGATCATGAAGCAGAGAAAAACGCAACTCAAGCCTCTCATGCAACAGCTCTTGCTAATAACGTTTTTCAAGATCATGGAGCTCAATAAAGCAATACTCCTTTAGGAGGCCTAGCTCAAATCTTCTGATATTTTTCTGGCGCTTTTAAATAATCAATAATTTCAATTAACTCATTTTTAACCTCCTCCATTCAAGCAATATCACTAAACTTTGTTTTAGATTCATTCTTTTTACTCTCCTTTCAAACTTTAATACCAAACATTCAAGATGGTCAACTCTTTGGCAAAATAAATCTCATTCAAATAATTAACGCTAATAACAAAAGCACAATATATCATGCCTGCTCAGCCAATCTTTCCCAAAGCCCTGGTTCTTTATGAATAAGTGCAATTTCAACATCTCAAGTCAAAGATAATCCCAAATCAACAATACTCAAAGACTCAGTTTTTTCAGCTGTATAACGTTTATAATTTACTAATTGAAATTGATTTCAAAAATAGTTCTTTTCTTCTCAAGTAGAAAGGAATTGATACCCCTCCAAATCTTGATCATTAATAACCGTCACTTTTTGATAATCTCAATTTTGATAATGTTCTAACCAAACATTAAGAGGCAATTCTTCACTTTCTTGAATATAAAGACTAACTCAACTCCCAGCTCAAAACTGAGCAGGAAGCTGACTATCCTGTAAAGACTTCAATCCAAGCGTTACAAAAATAACAAAAATTATTCCATACATCCACCAAAGATAGGAATTTTTTTGCTTCTTTTTTGGTTGCTGAGGTTTTGAAACCTCTTTTTTAGTATTATTAGTAGTATTTTTCGCCATAATTAAACGAGTTCATAAAAATTCATTTATACTTATACAAAACTCTTTCCCCTTGTCAAGATTTAGAATTCACAAGTCTTTGGTGTCCTAGGGAAAGGAATCACATCACGAATATTTTCCATTCAAGAAACATACATTACTAGTCTCTCAAATCCAACACCAAATCATGAATGAGGTACTGATCAATATCTTCTCAAATCAAGAAACCATGAATAAGATTCAACATCCATTCAGTTATCTTCCATTCTTTTCTTTAATTTTTCATAATCATCTTCTCTTTGAGAACCTCAAATCAATTCACCAACTCAAGGAACCAAAAGATCAACAGCTCTAACAGTTTTTCCATCTTCATTTAATTTCATATAGAACGCCTTAATCTCCTTAGGATAATCAGTAACAAATACTGGTCAATTAAAGACCTTTTCTGATAAATATCTTTCATGTTCTGTTTGTAAATCCATTCCCCATTCTGGAAGATATTCAAATTTAACATCAGCCTTTTTAAGAAGTTCAATTGCTTCTGTATATGTTACCTTAGAAAATGATGCATTTACTAATTTTTCTAACCTTTCCTTTACTCAAGGCATAATAAACTTATCAAAGAATTCCATTTCGGCTTGAGCATTTTCTAATACATAATTAAATGCATATTTTAGTAATCATTCAGCAATCGCCATATTTTCATCTAAATCAGCAAACGCAATTTCTGGTTCGATCATCCAAAACTCAGACAAATGTCTTGTTGTATTAGAATTTTCAGCTCTGAATGTTGGTCCAAAAGTATAGATTTTCCCAAATGCAGTAGCAAAAGTTTCTCCCTCAAGCTGTCAACTCACAGTTAATGAAGCTTTCTTTCAGAAGAAATCTTTAGTATAATCAATACTTCCATCTTCATTTTTCGGAAGATTCATCATATCTAATGTTGATACTTGAAACATTTCTCAGGCACCTTCAGCATCACTAGCTGTAATTAAAGGAGTATGTGCCCAAATAAATCCATTTTTGTTAAAATATTCATGAATAGCAAACGCTAATAAACTTCTTACTCTAAAAACAGCAGAAAAAGTATTAGTTCTTCCTCTTAAATGAGCAATAGTTCTTAAATATTCAAAAGAATGTCTCTTCTTTTGTAAAGGATACGTTTCATCAGCTCATCAAACAAGAGTAACTTTAGTTGCTTGTAATTCAAATGCTTGTTTAGCGCCCTCTGATTTTACAAGTTCACCCTCAACCTCGATACTACTTCCTGTTGTAAATTTACATATTTCAGCGAAATTAGCCAAATTATCATTAAAAACAACCTGTAAATTCTTTAAATAAGATCAATCATTTACTTCAATAAATCAAAAAGTTTTAGAATCTCTTAGACTTCTAATCCAACCTTTTATCAACAAAGATTGACCAATCATACTTTCATACCCTTGAAAGATAGACTTAATACTGGTTGTTTTCATAATAAAAATGTAATATAATGTAAAATCTGACTACTTATAGTTTTTTCTTCTTGATATGCAAAAATTTTTTTGATACAAAAGATTGACATTTGATTGTTTTGTGTAAAAAATCATTATATACTACCCTTCCTCTTGATTATTAAATTATTTATCATATAAACCCCTATAGCTAATTTCCAAGTATACTCTATGATTTTTAAAAATAACCTTACTAAAATCATTAAAAATGATTTCTACAAAAAAAGAAAAACACAAATTAAAAGTATAACATGCTCACCAGTATAAACATCTAGAATTAATGAAAAAAATATATCATGGAAAGACAAGTCCCATATACACATCTTCGTAAACACGCAAAAAAAGAAATAATACATGCTCTCTTGTATCTTATTTTATCGACTATTTGAGCAATCATTGACTGTTGTTTATTTATGCTGCTTACCTCATTATCTCTTCCCATCATACCATCAAATATCATTAGCGATTTCTGATGAATGGTAGCTTCATTTTCTCTTAATCTAAAACGTAATTTTAAACATAACGACCACGTTAAATTAAGGTTTCTATCATACATCATCATATCCTTAACTTGAATGGCACTCTCAACTGGAATGGTATATGCTTTTATAGAACGATTATGATTACCCAAATTTATCGCTAAATCACTCCAAATTATAATCATGGCCATCCCTCTCTACGTTGCAAATAGACTATTAACGTTTAAAAGTTTCAATAAACAAAAAAATATAAAAAAGGGAAGCCTCAACTAGACTCCCCATCAGAACAACCTTTGATTCTTGATTTGATCCGCTTTGTTAAGCGAGTAATCTCTGCGTTATCAACAGACGCTCCTTTCTTTTGTTTCTCAAGGAGTAATGCACGACGTAACCATGCATAAATAGGTTCCTTAGAGATTATCTTATCGACATATCGAAGCCTAAGACCGCAGAAAGCCATAGCAACGATAATCAGAATAAGAAGAATTTCTAAGTAAGGAATTGCTCCCTTAAAGAAACTAACAAACAAGAGGACCAACAACGCAATGAAGCCAATTGCAAGAAAAAAGATTAAGACGTTTAATTCAAACGCCCATTTTTTTGCACAGTTCTCAAGATCTTTTTCTGTTTCAAATCTCATAAAAAATCCTTTCTTTTATTTAATTAACGTTTTTATTTACACAGGAAGTACTATAATCAACTAAAAATCGAAAATCAAGGAAAATTAGTATATTTTTGTTAAATTTTAATTGAAATCAACAAGAGAAAAAACTATAGTAATATTGTTTTATTATATTTTTGTATAATCATGAACAATAGCATCAATACTTCTTCTGAGAAGCAAAATAAACTAAAAAAAACATTAAGGAACTGAATCATAGCTTCAACATTACTTCTTACACTAGCTAGCCAACCAGCCGAAGCAAAAACTACAGAAAAGAATATTAATACCACAGAATTTGTTTCAGCACAAAATGCAGAAAAAGCTGAATGAATAATAATAACAGATTATATTTGAATGGCTGAAAAAGAAGTAAATAACTACTATCCAGAACGATGCAGTTATTTTTCTGAATTAATAAAAGAATTTAAAAATGCAGGAGAATATTATAACAACGCATTTAATATTATTGTTGAAGAAGAAATCTATAATGATGAAATAAAATGAAAAATATCTTCAAAAAAAGATATTATTACAACAATTCTTTATACATTAGACGGATTCTCAAATACAAAAAAATTTTTAAATGAAAAATCTATAAGGATAATTGACCCTGAAGAGTGAGAAGATATAAGACGATCAACATGAAGAATAGCTACAAAAAGAATTCAAAGAACGATAAATAATCTAAACGAAAAATTAAAGAAATCAAATGATATATTAAGAGAAATTGATATCGAAAAATTACCTCCTGAAAAAATAATTACTTGCATTGAAAACTGTTTTATGAAAATATTTGAAACTAAAGATTTAAAATATTGAAGTAAATTACAAAATCGAATAAAAATCTACATTAGCCTAAACAAAAGACTAGGGAAAGAACCTAGTGAACTATGAAAGCAACGAGTTAAAGAATTTGAAAAAATCAACAATTAATTTGACAAATACTCTATTTTAAAATATAATTAATCAGGTACAATTCCTGATTTTTTAAATTATTGGTTTTCAAAAATGGTTATTGATAATTTCTGATGAATCTCAAATAACAATGAAACACCTATCGAACCTGAAAAAAAAGCAGAAACACCAAACAATACCACAAATATTGAACAAACACCATCAGAAAATAAATTAAACTATTTTAAAGAAATTCCACTATCTGATAATCAAAAAGAAAGATTAAATAAAATTCTTTTATCAGAAAATTTTTCAATAAGAGAAATTAAAAATGATATCAAATGAAAAACGCCAGAAGAAATAGATAATTACTTATTATTACTGGAAGAAGAAATAAATGATTCTACAGAAATTAATATATACACAAACTCAAGATTAGATATTGAAACTAATAATAAAATTATTGATAACAACAACAATGGAAAAGAAAATGAAATACATATAAAAAGAATAGTATCAAATCTCGAATCAATATACCCATGAATCTCAAATGATTTCTGACCAAAAGAAGATGATAAAGAAAAAATAACTCAAAAAAAATCAGAACTTGAAAACAACCCAATTATTAAAAGAAAACTCGAATCAAGTTGAATAGATATTGATACCTACATAAACTACTCAATTACAAGAGATAACATCCAAAACAAATTCAAAAATAATATACAGGACGAAAAACTAAAACAATTCGTTGAAAACGTAAATACATTAGAAGATATACTCTGAATACCAAGGCTAACAGCTAAAGGATACCCTCTAAGCTATAATGAACAATTAACTACAACAGGATCTGAAATTCTAAAAAAAGATACAAGAATCCAATCAATTGAACAAGAAACAAAGATTTGAGAAGGTATTTCAACTCTTGAAGAATGTTTAAGTTTAGCAAAACTATATTGATTCAAGGGAGAATACAACGAAAACGATTTAAAAGATTTAGTAGGAAAACCTGTATTAACAAACGAAGAAACTCAAGCAATAGAAAAATTCATTTCAAGCGAAGAAATGAAAATTTTAAAAGAAAAACATAATGAACGAATTAAAAATTATACTCAGTGATATGCAGCACAAACCCCAATATTTTCATTAATCAATTACCTTGATCACTCAAGTAAAACATCAGAAGAAACACTAGCAAATAAACTCTCACAAAATAATTGAACAAAAACCTTAAATAACGATTGGGCAACAATATGAGAAAATTGAGAACTAGAAATAAAAGGGTTTATCGACTGAAATCCAATAACATTATATTATGACATTAATTGAGAACACAATAATCTAAAATGCGATGATTTTCTTCACATCGAAAACGAGTTAATAACATTAAATAATGAAAAATATTGAAAAACCGAACTTAAAATTAATATGCCAACAATGAACGATATAGTAGACAATATAAAAGATATTCCATATAATGAAATATTAAATAATTCAAAAGATTTAAATGAATATCAAAAAACAATTAGTGAAGCACTAATGAAAAAAACTAAAAACTTATTTCCTGAGAACAACGAAGCAAAAAGACGTCTAAACAAAAATATCGAAAAAAATTTAACAACACAAGAAATATGTTCAACGCTCATTCCAAAGAAATTTCAAAATAAAATATCTGAGAATCTAAAAAACACAACAAATATGACTTCATTAAGAAGGATGTTAACAACAATTGATAATACAACAGAGCATAGTTCACTAGCAAGAATTAAAGAATTCAAACAACAATTTAAAACAATAAATGTATTCCTAAATGAATATATAAACAATACCTCAAATGAGGATGACGTAACAAACCCTATAAATAAAATAAAAGACCCTCTTATAAAACAATATATCGAGAATATTAAAAAAACATTAAATAACGAAAATTATTCAGAAGAAAATTACATACAACGAGAAAATAATATGTGTAAATTCTTTTCTATATTTTCAACAGAACAAAGCGGTAATTTTTGAAATTTATTAAATATCAACAGTTTAGAATCATTTACTAAACACCTTAATAACGGCCAAACGTTAAATGAAACCGATCTCGGATGCTTTTCAACAAATTTCCAAGAAGAGCACACACAAATTCTTGCAGAAGAAAATTTTGATACAAGTCTAAAAGAAATGAGTTAATCATCTACGAAAACGTAATATTACCTCACAAAGTAAATGAACTACTCTCCTCGCCTCTCTCTTTTTTAGGAGCTTTTTCTTTTTTTTCAACTTTACTTACTTGATTCTCTTCTCCTTTCATCGATAAAGACAATCTCTCTTTTTCTAAATCAATATCCAACACTCTAACTGTCACTTGTTGTCAAACTTTGACAACATCAATAGGATTTTGCACGTAGAAATCAGCCATTTGAGATTTATGTACAAGCCCATCATTATGAAGCCCAACATCAACAAACGCTCAAAAATCAGTGATATTCCTAACCACCCCCTGAAGCTTCATTCAAACCTCAACATCCTTAATATCCAAAACATCAGACTTAAAACAAGGCTTCTCCAATTCCTCTCTAGGATCAAGTCAAGGCCTTTGTAGCTCCTTCAAACAATCCTCCATTGTCTCAAATCAAAGTTCATATTTCTCAGCAAACTTTTCAATTTCTCAATCAGAATAGTCCTTTAACTTCAAAGGCAAAACTAAATCTTTTTTCTTAATTCCTAATTCATTCTCAATAAAACTATACATCTGCTTATAATTATCAGGATGAATTCCTGTAGCATCAAGTACTTCTTTTCCTCCTTTAATTCTTAAAAATCCTATCGCCTGTTCATAAGCTTTAGGTCAAAGTCCTTTAACTTTTTTTATTTCTTTCTTATCTTTAAATTCTCAATTTTCATCTCTATAAACAACAATATTCTTAGCAATAGCTGTAGAAAGTCCAGCAATATATTGTAATAAGGTATAACTAGCAGTATTTACATCAACTCAAACCGCATTAACAATATCTTCTACCTTTTCATTCAACTTCTCTTTCAAAAACTTTTGATCAACATCATGCTGATACTGTCAAACTCCAATCGCTTTAGGATCAATTTTTGTTAACTCAGCTAATGGATCTTGAACTCTATGCGCAATACTAATAGCTCCTCTAATAGTTACATCAAGCTCAGGATATTCTTGCTGCGCTAATTCAGAAGCAGAATAGACAGAGGCTCAAGCCTCAGATGTGATCAAATATTGAACATTTAACTTATTTTTTTTAATAAAATCAGCCACAACTTTTTCTGACTCTCTAGAAGCCGTTCAATTTCAAAGAACAATTAAATTGATATTATATTTTTTCACTAATTCTAATAAAGTTGCTTGAGCTTCTTCTATCTTATTTTGAGGCTCTGTTGGATAAATCACCGACTTCTCCAAAAACTTTCAAGTCTTATCAACAACAGCCAATTTACACCCCGTTCTAAAAGCAGGATCAAATCAAAGTACTGTCAATCCTTGAACAGGAGGAGTTAATAACAATTGTTTTAAATTCTCTCAAAATACTTTAATAGCAGCCTCATCAGCCCATCTTTTTTTATCAGCTCTTAATTCTCTTTCAAGTGATGGTAAAAGTAATCTTTCTAATCAATCATCAATAGCTTCCTGCAAATAAACAGCAGAACTCTGAGCTCAAACCGGCATGAAATATTTCTTTGAATACTCATCAATCTTTTCTTTAGAAAAATTCAACCTAATAGAAATCTGTTTCTCTTTTTCCGCTCTTGCAACAGCTAAATACGCATATGATGGCATATCAGCCAACCTCTTAGCATATTCCTTATAAATTTTATAGACTCAATTTTCCTCAAATGTTTTTGTAACTTTTGTCTCTAAACTCACATTATTTTCCTCAAAGCTCTTCAAATCAGATCTCAAATCAGCACTATCAGAGACTTCTTCGGCAACAATATCTTTAGCTCATTGAATAGCTTCCTCAATCGTCTTCACGCTCGTCTTTTCATCTCAAGTATCCTTTAAAAATTCCTGAGCTTTTTCCTCAAACGCCTCTTTACTTAGATTAGCCTTTGCTAAAATCTTAGCTAACGGTTCTAATCCTTTAGCTTTCGCAATAGTAGCTTTAGTATTTTTCTTTTCCTTAAACGGTCTATATAAGTCCTCTACTCTAGCTAAAGTTTCAGCAGATAATATCTGTTCTTTTAATTCTGGAGTTAATAATCATTTTTCATCAATCAAACGAATCACATCTTGTTTCCTCGCCTCTAAATTCTTGGTATACATATAAATCTCATAGAAATCACGAAGCTGTTCATCCGTCGCTCATTTCGTCATTTCTTTACGATAACGAGCAATAAACGGAACCGTATTTCATTGATCAAGTAATGATATAATATTTTGAATAACAAGAGTTTCCATTCCCGTTTTCCCTCTAATCTGTTCTATCAATGAAGCCATAACAAAAAATTTTAAAATCTAAAGTCGACATTTAAATGTCTATATTGTCTATGTATAATATTATTATGCTGCCTCTTCTCTTATTTTAGATAATTTATTTTCAAACTTATCCAAAGAAGGCGGAATTTGATCTGGTAATAATTGCTTTTTTTCTGGAGTATCAGAAATTGCCTTACTTAAATCTCCTTTTTTAGTAGCATCAACAATAGGATTCTCCAAACTCTTAGAAATCTCTTTTTTTGTTTCTTCTGTATTCTCTGCCATATATCCAAAATACATAAATAAAAGAACAAAAAATATGTTATATGAATGCTTAAAAATTTCAAGTTAAAAAAAAGACCGAAAAGAATACTTTCGGTCGGATAAGTTCACTTGAACCCCGAACAGCAGCCCTTAGAATACAGAAGGCTTATTACTGCCAGTAAACGGTTCTACTGATAGTAAAAAACCTTATACATTTAGGACTTAAACCTTCGTACACCGAAAACACTTTCCGAACAACAACTAACCACAATACTTTCCAACCAATACTTAAACAAAAATTCGGGTTCAAGCTAGTGATAAATTTTCGCCAATTGGGTAAGCTAATCATTTTATCGTTCCCCATGTACCTAGAACACCTAGTCTACACAAAGAAAATTTTTCGTTTTGTTTTTGTATTATTTTTATTTACAACAACATCATAATATTGCAAGAAAAAAAAACAAGAATAATATCAAAAAATCATCTAATCCCAAGTTAGCACATTTTTTAAAATTTATGATATAACAATTTTTACAAAAAGAAATATAAGGTAAAAAGCTGGGTATTTTTTAACGAATATAGAGAAAATTTTTGCTAATTGATAAAAAAATTAACAAAAAATTACGATAATAGTCAAAATAACTATCATATATTTTCATAATCTTCACCGACTCACCAGTTCCAAAGTGCTGAAATTTTTTCTTTTTCAAATATTTGACATTTTTAATTTTTCATATATAATATTGTTGTCAATGTAGAGATACATCTGACGAAACTCCACTTCATACCGTTATATCTTATTAAGATATCGCTATGTAGACTCTTAAAAAGATATTGAAGTCTTTTCAAACAAAATCTCTCATTAAGAGACTTATTTATGAGGAGATAGTGCTATTTAATGTATACAAGGTACCTAAACATACCTTCTATAGTATTGAATTGCTCATAAATAAAGAACTTTATCCAAGACCATGTTTCTAAATACCTCACTACTCTTTTTGAAGAAAACCATATACAATATCTCAATGAATAACGCTATGAAATGATTGTCTTAACTAATGAAGAAATGGGTTCTACAACACAAACCATTTATTCGTTAATACAAGACAAGAATGAGAAAACCAAAACTCTATTCTAGAGGATGAGGGAAAACGTGGAGATTAGTTGCAGCGTTCATACTTTCAGGATATGCTGTATCCTCAGTATTAGCGTATGATGTAAATCCATCAAGATATGCATCTGTGCAACAACCAACCGATTCACAAAGCCTTCATACTCAGATCGAAAGTGATGTTGCACTCTGAGTAAAGAAAGTTTGGAATAATCTGGTTGCTTACATGCAAGATGGTCTTCCTTTAAAAGAAGAAAAATCATCAAGCACCACATCTAACCGAGAATCTACTTCCAAACAAAGTACTTCTCAAGTTGGAGATCAACCTCTTATTCGTATTAACTTTCCTGAAAGCGAATCAACATTGCTACCAGCTTTTGAAGATATCCAAAACGATCCTCAAAAGCAAAACATAGAACTTTTTGCTAGTATTGGGCTCCTCCAAGGAGATGGTCAAGGTAAATTTCATCCAACAGACCATGTTCGTTGCAGTGATTTCGTTAGAGTAATCGTTGACCTTTATAGGTATCAATTAGGTTATTCACTTGACAGCGAAGACTGATTAACAAACAAAAAACTTTTGGATCTAAAACAACCTAACACTCTTCTTTGAAAGAAACTCAATACGGCAAAAGAACTATGATTACTTGAATGAGTTGACTTTATCGTACGAGATCAAGCCATCACACCTCTTCAAGTGAAGAAGATCATTAACAATACTTTAGCTTTGCATCTCAATTTTGGTCAAATTGAAAATCTTGATATGATTGATACTTCAAAATCAGTCGTAACAAAATCCGAAATGGCCAAATATCTTGCCGAAATTTTCCAATTGAAGTTTTCGCAAAACGATGATGTATTTAGTGATATTAGCAATCACAAATACCATTCAGCCATTACCATACTTGCACAGCTAGGGGTAGTAGCTGGAAGAAATGGTAAATTCTATCCTGACACACAGACACATCGCGCTGATGGAATTATTATGATTGCCAACAGTATGCTCGCTAAAGAAAGAAAAGCACTTGTAATTAACGACTTTTATCATCTAAATACAATCAATGATGTCACCTATTTTGCAACCTATGCTCCCCATTTGGAATTTTTGCTTGAACATGAGATCGGAACTTCTCTACTTCATACTACACAATCAGGAGATTATTTCTTACCTGATGCTGTGCTTACTCTGTGAGAAGCTTATACACTTGTTGCCCAAGCTGCTGGAATTAAGATTCTCAACCCTGATTCATGAACGGCCACCGAGCCGATTACTAGATGAGAGCTAGCGAATCTTCTTGTAGAAGCATTCGAATTTAACTCAGCTAATAATTCTGTTTCAGAAAGTTCGAATCAAGCCACTCAAGTAGCTTTAATTAATAAAAATGAAGTCTCAGAGGAAAAGAAATCACTTTTAGTTTCTATTCTCAAAGACGTTATTAACGAACTCTAATTATGTTCATACACATTAATTAGTTTCCAACAAGGTATACCTCACAAAACGATGTAAACTATCTCTTCTCTATTAATAGTTTATATAAAAACTCATTGTAAGCATTTTATTCTCTTACCTTAAAAGAAAATGACAAAAACAGCAAAAGTACAAAGTATCTATCCTACAAAGGAAGAACTTATCACATACGAACGTGAAGATGATTTAGCTAGAAAGTCACTTAAAGCTAAAGCAGAAAACAAAAACTATAAATTAAAAAAAGCAGAACTCTATAATCAGGTTAATGATAATTTATCAGAAACAGCCTTCTATAGAGAACGTCTTATTTCAGCATTAACATTACCAGAATTCTTAGAAACTTCTGTTAAAAATGTTAAAGAAAATACACAAAATGATTTATTTGCTGTATTATCTGCTGAAAATGAATGAAATCTGGAAGCAGATTATTCAGAGGCGGTTTAAAACCCAAAAGTCTAATGGTATGTCCATTAGGCTTTTTCTTGTTTTTTTAAATAATACTATCTAGGGAAAATTCTACAAGTTTTCACTTTTTGTTTGATTTATTTTGAAACGTATTAGATAACTATAAACAGCTTCAGATAATAATCTTCAAATTTTTTCTCTTCTTGTGTTTTCGGTTGTAAGCTTTCATAATCACTACTATTTATTGCTTCTAATTCCTCAACTTCATTTTAAGTAAACTCATAATGACAAAATTGAGAATCAAGCAAATGAGAGATTTTAGATTACTTGATAATTATTTCCATAACAGCACCCAAATATAAATAGATAAAGATAATTAAGCCTCAATTATTTCTACATCATCCTTATCCTTTTTATTATCATCCCTTCCCTCTTCTCTTACTGATACCACTCCTCATTTTTCAACAATACTCTCTTTATTCCTTTTCTTAAGTGATATCATTCCCACTATAATTGCAATAACAGCAACCAAAGCAATTACTCAATATATTGGTCTTACTGCCAACCACGCAATAGCAATCGTTATAATCCAAACAATCAATGCTAAACAAAAACAAACAATTCACACTGCTCAACCAACAATATTTGCAATAAAAGGAACAACTTTAGCTAAAGTAGTTATAATTTCAAATATCATACTAAATGCAGCAAAAAGAAGCAACAATCCAAGCCCTCTAATAAGCCATGTAAAGAACGAATTAGCAGAATATGCTTCTTCAAACAATGTAGAAGCCGAAACACTACTTTGACTTAAGAGTGCAATACTTCTTCCATTACTTGTCACATGAGCTCTCAATTGATCTCCATATTGTTCTCATACCAAACTTACATCTCATGGTTTTACTGTATAGAACGTAATCTTTACATCTCAAATCTCTGGTTGACTCATATTTTCTCAAATATAAAGCATTGCATCAGTTCCAGTCATTCAATCAACCCATTTAATTTCTTGATCAGCTAAACTAAGTAATTTTTGATCTGTCAATTTATTAACAAAAGTTTCTGTTAAAGTATATGCTCCTAAAAGAATAGGACTTTTAGCATATTCTTCTTTATCATAAATCCATCATGGATTTTCATGTCATGCTTGTTCATAAAAATTACTTGAATCAATTGCTGTATCACTCCATTTCTTATGGTAAGTATATTCTTTAGTAGTTGTAGAACTACCTCCTAAATTATCTTCAGTACTTGTTCTTTCCTCCTCTTCCCATTGATACATTTCAACATGTCTTATAAGTTTGAGATCATCTGTTTGTACTCAGAATACAGGATCAATCAAAGGATATTCATCAGTTGTAGAAGATTTTCATGAAACATAAACCACCTTTCAATCAAGTTCTGGATTAACACTATCAGCAGTAGTCTCAATTGTTTGAGATTCAGTTTCTTCTAAAGCAGCCTTTTGTTTTACAAAATTATTCTCATTCCAAGAAAGAAGAACAATTGATCAAATTAATAAAACAAATCATCAAATAATAGCCTTAAAACTATTACCAATACGACTACCATAACCTGTAGTTGTTACTGTAGGTGACATGAATATCAATAGTATTAAAAAATAAATGATAATGTAGATATAGGATTTTTTTTAATAAATGCAATGTAAAAATTACACAGAAAAATTTCCAATTTAATATAATATTAATTGAGTAAAAAAAATAAAATATTAAAACAATAAATACAATTACAAACTTAACATTTTCATCATATACCCCTCCCCTATAAAAAAAAGAATATACTTTTTCTTGAAAAATGATTTTATATTGTTACAAGGAAGTTGCCAAATCATTTATACAATTCCGACAACACCTATTTTGTCGGATTTTTTGTTTTATTAAAAAATAAAGTATGAAAATTTTTGGATAACATATTGAACAAAATTTATATGACGCCCTACTTAAAAAGTTTCTAGAAAGAAGAGAAAAAACAAAGAAGGGCTGATAATAAATTGACTAAGAAGATGTTTCAATGGAAAGACGTCTAATATAAAATTAGAAGATGGATTGGGGAAGATTATCATATATTTTAAAATATTTAATTAATTTTTATATGAAATACGACTACTTAATAATATGAGCTTGATTAACATGATTAGTTATTTGAGAAAGATCAACTAATCAATTTTGAAAAAAAGTTTTAATTATAGATAAGAGAAATCATATATGATGAAATTGTTACGATTATAAAGATAAACAAACTTGAATAACAGTACATAAATATTGACCTCATGTATTTCATACAAAATACAAAGAAGTTCGAGATTATTTATCTCAGTTTACAGAATGGAATCCATTTTTTTACAATGTTAAAGCAATAGTAGATTCAAATATTGTATCATTACCTTTTAATTTAAATTCATTATATCAAGTTTTTTCTCCTGAACTTGCTAAGAAATATGAAAATTTATTAATTGATAAATATAAATTTTGAACAAGATTAGTAATAAAAGAATTATTGGATTCATGAGATGAAAATTTAAAATTTTTATGAGATTATGTTTTCAAAAAAGTATTTGAATGATATACTAAAAAACAATGGTGATTAACTAGTGAAGAAATTGATCCTTCAATTTTATCAAGAGTACCTATATTAATTTCTAGGGATGATTCATATTTTCAAGATGAGTATCAAGCTATTCCTAGTAAATGATATACTGAAATGATGAATAATGTTGTAAAAAATGCTAAATTAAAAATAAAATTGAGCACAAATTTTAAGGATTTAAAATGAATAACATGCGATAAAGTAATATATACCTGACCTATAGATGAATTTTTTGATTATAAGTTTTGAAAGCTCCCTTACAGAAGTCTATATTTTGATTTTAGAAAATATGATATGGAATATTTTCAAACATGACCTCAAGTAAATTACCCTTGCAATCACGATTTTACAAGAATTGTAGAATATAAATATTATTTGAGAGAAAAATCTAATTCTACAATTGTATCTTATGAATATCCGCAGGATTATATAGTTTGAAAAAATGAACCATATTATCCAATCATAAATAAAGATAATATGAAATTATATAATCAATATTTAGAATATTGAAAACAAAGGAAACCTAATGTAATTTTTGCATGAAGATTATGACAATATACATATTTCAATATGGACCAAACAATAAAAAACGCTTTAGATTTAACTAAAAATATAAATAATGATAAGGAAAGAACCAAAAATTAAAATATTTGTATCTCATCATAAAGCTTGATATATTTATGAAGACGACATTTTTGTTCCTATTCAAGTGTGAAAGAAAAATACTAAAGTTGATTTATGAATTTTATGAGATGATACATGAGATAACATTTCTGATAAAAACCAAGATTATGCAGAGTTAACAGCTCAATATCGAGTATGGAAAAATTTTGATTTATCAGATGTGGATTATGTTGGTTTTTGTCATTATAGAAGATATTTTTCATGGGAAATAAAACCAACATTAAAAGATATCTTTGTCCCTGCTAGAGAATGAAGAAATCTTAGGTGAATAATTTGATATATTTTAACTTCTATTTTTTCAAAAAAAACATGTAAGAGAGATTTTAATAAAAATTTATTAGATCTAGAATCAAAAAATCTTAATAAGCATATTTCTTGAGATATTATACTCTTGTTTCTCCTATATTATCGTTTACAAAATGA
>JAFTEM010000005.1 GCA_017453665.1 bacterium
ATATAGAAATCCAGCCAAAACGAACTCCAAATATCTACACTATAGAATTCAACGCAAATATCTGAACATGAAAAGCATTACCAAACCCTAAATTAACAGTAACTCAAACCCTAATTTACGATCAAGTATCAACGCTTAATCCAAACACCCTAACAAAAGAGTGACATACCTTTACATGATGGAACACTAATCCAGACGGAACATGAACCGCTTACGAAGACGAAGCAGAAGTCCTCAATCTTTCTCCAACAAGCTGAGCAATAGTAAAACTCTATGCCCAACGAGAAGTAAACGCATATACAGTAGTCCGAGTAAACGATGGAGTAGTCCTAACATGAAAACAGATTTATTACTGAGAAGAAATTCCGCAAATAACATGAAATTACTTTAACCTTTCAAAAGCGTGATATACTTTTAATTGATGGTCACAACCACCAAGAACAATGCCAGCAGAGGAGGTAATAATTTCAGCACAACGAAAGAAGAACGAAACCTCAAATAACTCATGATGATGAAGCTCATGAAATGGAAGTAGTTGAAGCAGTAGCTCATCAAGCAGTTCAAGCTCAAGTAGTTCATCAAGTAACTCAAGTTCAAATAATAGCTCAAACAATAATTCAAACACTAACAATACGAATACCAACACGAACAATAATACAACAAATACCAACACAAACAACACGACAAACCAAGAACACAATTCAGCCAACACAACATGAACAAAAATCAAACGACCATCATGGCTATTCCCAACAGTTACAACATGAACATCAACAACTTGAACTACAAACCAAACGAACAATCAGAACCAAAATACCAATAATCAAACAAACCAAACCACAACCACAACCTGAACAAAAATCAAACGACCATCACGATTATTCCGTAAGCCAACAACTTGAACTCAAGCTGAAGACCACAACGTAGCAGAAGAAATAACAACAACTCAGCAAGAACAAAAACCATCAAGGAACCCAACCAATCATCTAATTTATACCGATGAATGAATAATCGTTCCAGATTCTGTAGCATGAAAAATTATGACCAGATGAGAGACAGCTGTATTAATAGATACCTTGATCAAAGTCTATCCACAACTTATAGAGAACAAAAAACTCATCAACTATAATTGTCGAGATTACGAAGACCAATCAACGTTCACAAAAAGAGAAACAGAAGCTATCTGAAAACTCTGTACCTTATGAATAATGTGAATCCATAAAGAAGATCAAACCCCAATTCCAATCTTCTATGCGGACAATATCGTAACCGAGAAAGAGTTCTATATGGTAATAGAAAGGCTCTTAAAAGAATATACAGAAATAACCTTAAACAACAAACTAAGAACTCTAAACTGAAGAGACCAAGACTTAGATTATGAAGTCCTCTTCAACACGATAATGATAATAAAGAATGCTTTAGATAACTAGGAAATGGACAATACAGTCCATTTCTCTAGCTAAATCAAAAAAAGCTAATGATATTACTCATTAGCTTCTAATAAGTTTTATTGTTTAACTAGAATGGTAAGTCATCGCTTGCAGAAGCTCCTGTTGTAGCAGCTTTTTCAATTCTCCAGCAAGTAATGCTGTTAAACCATCTACCTGGTTGATTTTTAGATTCATTAGCTCTAGCATTAAGGTGAACAGTAATCAAGTCACCAGTATTAACATCAGCTAAAAGGTTAATTTTGTCTCTGAAGAAATCAACAGCGATAGATCCTTTGAATTCTCTATCAGTATTCTCTTCTAAAACAATAGTTTGTTTATCAACCCCTTCTCCGATAGTCTCTTTAGGTCCAATAAACTTAACAAATCCTTGATACTGCATAATTATGAGTAGTAGTGAATAAAATAAAGTATTAAACTTTATGTCAATTTAATTTTTTTTTAAACAATTACAAGATAAAAAATAATTCATATTTTGACAAATTAAAAATATTATATATAATATGCTTATAGAAAATCTCTTTTTAGAGTAGTATAATACAAAAAATGTCAGAAAACAAAACCTTTAACAAAATGCGAGAAGAATTCCAAAAGCTTTCTTTTGAAGATAAGAAAAAGAAAGTAATAACGATTGTATCTTCTTTAACGCCTTCAGCTACTACAGAGAAAACATTAGAATTACTCAGTAGTGAGTATGTATCAGAAAATTATGTAGATACTATTTACAAAACAATAATGAAAAATTTATCTGATAGCTATGAAGAAAATAAAGAGAAGTCTAAAACAGAAATGGAAGAAGGTCTTAGTAAATTAACACAGTTATACGAAAAACAAAGAGAAAAGGATATTAAAGACGCAGATGAGATATTATCTCAAATATAATTTTATCACTTAATAAAATCAAAATGCCAGGAGAAGAACTACAAAAAGATGCTATAACCCATGAAGAATCTAGTACATCTGAGAAAGAAAACACAGTTTTGGGAGGACTAGAATCACTTGATATTGAAGAAGATTTAGCACAAGAAAACGAAAAACAAGAATTAGAACAAATCACAGCAGCGCTAAATAATGAAGTTGAAAAAGCACTTCAGCAATGAGAAAATAGAAATGATCTCAAGCTTAAATTTGATAAGCTTTTAACCGGAAAAACTTTGAGTCATGCGATGGATTGTATTAAAGATTTAGAAAGTAGTAAAAATATTGTAATTAACAAGCTTGATTTATGAGGAAGTCTTATGAATGAAGAAATGACAAAATCATTATTGTCATTAAATAATATCTGAAAAAGAGTTATATCTTATTGAGGAATCAATTTTATGACAGATGATCAAGGGAAAAAACAACTTGAAGTTGATGATAGTAGAGGTAACATAACAGAAAAAGAATCAAAGTTAAAGCAATCAATAAAAACTGCTATTCAATCGGAAGCTAAAGGAGATATTATTGTTAAGACTAAAGATGGAGAAGTAAATGCAATAGTAAAATCAACAGAAAATGGAGTAATTTTACAAATTAAAAAAGGAATATCAGATGAACTTGTAAATAATGTTATGTCTGAAATCCAAGGAACAAATATGGATAAATCCATTGCTGTTGTTCGTGAGTTCTCTCCATCAACACCTGTTATGCCTAGTGTATCTTTCTGACCATCTAAATCAGATTATCCAGAAGATTGAAGTATGGAATCAGGAACAACACCTGGTGAATCGCAAAATGCAGATACCTCTGTTGATACATGATATGATGAATGAATGTAAAATACGTATCTATTCTAAGAAAGTCTCTAATAGAGACTTTTTTCTTCTAGTGAAATTTGATTTTTTTCTTTTTTTATGATATAATTAACTATAAACAAAATATTTAAACCACATTTTAAAAGATGGAAGAAAATAAAAAACTTTTAGCAATAATGGAGGTATTCAACAAATATTCCTATGAAGAGAAAAGAGAAAAACTCATTACTCTTGTTTCTTCGTTATGAGAATCTGAGGTATATGCAACTACATTAGATATTTTAAAAAGTTTTGATCCCTCAGAAGAATATATGTCCAATATCTATAAGATAATAATGGAGGCTAAATTAAAAGCTTATGAACAATGACAAGAACAAGAAAAATTAGATGCTCAAGAAAAAATGAAAGAATATATGAAGAATTTAAATGACTTATCAGAAAAACAAAGAGAAAAGGATGAAGAAGAAGCTGAAGCAATATTAAATTTGATATAATGATTATTTTATATTTGTAATTCTAAAAGAGAATGATTAATGAATGGAAGACATTTTTTAATCCAGATGTACCAACAGAAGTGGAAGGTCAACAGGATAATCTTTATGATATAACGGATAAAAACGAAATTCAAACTATAGAGGATGTTGCATGAAACTTAGAAGGAAATGAAGCAATGAAATGATTTATTGATACCGAAAATAAGAAAGTACTAGATAATATTTCATGACAATGTAATAATATCATTAATGTTTATGGAACTCAATGATACGAGAGAATATGAGAAAAAGAGGTTTCTCAAGCAATTTTATCTTTAATAAGAATAAATCAAATTTTATGAAAGATTTGATGAGAAACTGTGAATACAAAAACTCAAAATCCAAAAGAGACATTACTAAATTATTTAGGTACAAACCAAGATGTAATAAAACAGGTCTCTGAAAGATTATGAAACAATAGGGTAGCGGACATAGTTGGTAACTTTATTTCAACAGTGAAGGAGGAGATAAATGATGCTAATCAAACAATTGAGAGAAATGAAAATTCTGTTCAAGTATTACAAGATCTCCTTGATTCAGTTGGATGAAACTCTGTGAAAGAAAGATATAACAATTTAAAAAAAACAATAAATGCAGATGCAGAAAAACAAAGAGAATTTAATCAACATATCTACAATTTATTTAAGCAATTAAATATTGACGGAATTACTGGAGCAAGTGTAACACCAGATTTTAAGTCTGCAGATGTTGGAACGTTTCAATTAGCAGTTTTTAATAAGAAAGGTGAAAACGAGCAATATGCTGCAGCATGGAATAAACTAAAGAATAATATGGTCACAGATGATATGTCGGAAGAAGCCCAGAAAAATAAGGTATGTGATAATATTTTATGAGCAAATACTTTGGCTTCTTTGATTGATTTTGCAAGAGCATGATTGGATTTTTCAAAAAAAGAAGTTGAGCAACAATGAAATGTAACCTTAGAAGCAGATGAAAGAGTACAGTTAAATGATTGAGCCGATAAAATTCCTGATAATATCGCTGATTTGGAAAAGTGTGGAGCTTTTAATGAAAAAGGATTTTTTGTTTGTAAACCAAACGTTATTAATGTAGATAGAGAATATCCAAAAGATCAATTTGTAATGATTTGATGAGAAAGATTTTATTTATGAGAAATAACTGACGGTAATCCAGTCAAAAAAGATGGTGTAAAAATGATAAAACAAATTCCAGAAGTATATCAATGAACAGATGAGAATTGAAGAACTATTAATTTAATAAAAAATCATATATGTTTTGGTTCTTTAGAATGAGGAGAATTTGTTAAAAAAACAGAAATTGTTGTTAATCAAGAGGGAAAACAATTAAAATCAACAACTACATGACCACGTGTGTGATGAGAGGATTGAGAACAATTAATGTTTACAATTGTATGATGAGAAAAAAAGACTGAAAATGAATGAGAGTCTAATGAAACGACAAGATTTGATGCCAAGTGGAGACTTGAATTTTGAGATACAAGAAGAATGAATGATGAACAATTAAATGCTCTATTTGAAAAGGGAAATTCAGAAGCATTGAAGTATGTGTTAGATCAATCAATAACTGCATATAAAAATTTGATGCATAAACCATCAATAGTTTGAAGATATAATTTAAGTAACGTAATGTTACAAATATTAAAAAGATATGACTCTAAACGTTACGATAGAATAGTTGATGAAGAATTAAAAGGAATTAGTGATAGAAAACGGGTTATCCAAAAGTTTTTATGACTAAAACATTGATTATTCTCTAATCCTGAAAATGAGATAAAATGAAATACAGAATTAAAATATGGTGATGTAGATGGAGTAAATGTTGATTATATTGAAGAAAAAACACAATGTGACAGAATTTGTAATGCATTAACCTATCTCAAAGCATTAGTAGAAAAGAATAGTAAAGATGAACCAGATGAATAATAACTTGCAATCACCCACAACAACACTATCTTAAACAATAAGAAAACTTCTTTACTTTCTTATTGTTTTTTATTATGAAAAAACCTCTATCACTTCTCCTATTAGGAACGCTTTCCCTAATGTTTTGTTGAGTATCTTCCGCAACAACAGATACTCAACTCATAGATCAACTCAATTCATGATCTAACAATGTTTCAGCATCTTCTTTAAAATTCACTCAAGCTAAATCTTGTGAATCAATTCAAGAGATGTTAAAAAAGTATGCAAAAGAACAACCATCATTTATTAGATGATGATGAATAATAAAATCATATAATGCAATAACAAATGATGCAATGATGATGGTAGAAGAGTCTGCAGATATGGCTGATTGAGAACTTTGAATTTCTCTAACATCATCAAGTACTGATTACTCAACAACCAATATCCAAAAAGTATGAGTAGATGAACCTGAAATCATAAAAACTGATGGAAAATATTTCTATTATTACAATTCAAAAACAAATAAAATCTCTATAGTAGCTTCTCCATTAGATATCGATTCAGCAACCCTAAATCCAGCTAATGTAAAAATTCTAAAAGAAATCGCTATCCCAAATGGTCTTTATAATATAGAACTCTTTATTCAATGAGACCGCCTAGTGCTTATGGGAGACTATCAAGCAACAAACCGAATTGATGAATATATTTTTAATGGTTCTCGTACAATCTTAGCTGTTTATGATGTCTCAGATATCACAAATCTCAAACTCCTTAAACTAGAAAACCTTCCTTGATATTATAAAGATGCAAGATTAATAGATAATCAACTTTATGTAGTAACTCAACAATCATTAAATCGATATTACTGGCCAAATTATGATTTTAATATTGCAAAAGGATTAAATAGTGTAGAAGTATCAGATAAAGGAGCTGATGTAAAAACAGTAGATTGTTCAAATATTTCTTATGTTTTACCTGAAGATGAAGATTTAAAATTAGATCCAACCTTCACAATAGTAACAGCACTTAACATCAAAGATACTACTAAAGCAGCGGAAACAACAGCACTTCTTTCTCCAAATTGAGAAATTCATATGACAAAAGATTCACTTTATCTTGTTTCTGCTTACTATACTCCAACAAAGCGAAGTTGTCCAAGAGATCTTTTATGTACAGTAGCTTATTTTGGATGAACAACACAAACCCTTGTTCATAAATTCAAAAGAAATGGTCTAGCTTTAAAATACGAAAATTCAGTATTAGTGCAATGACGTCTCTTAAACCAATATAGTATGGATGAAGACAGTAATGGAAATTTCAGAATCTTAACAAGAGTATTTGAAAATGAAAGTTATACCAATCTTTATGTTCTAGATAAAAACCTTTCATTAGCAGGGAAACTAGAAAAAATAGAACCAGGAGAAGAATTTAAATCATCAAGATATATAGGAGATAAACTCTATCTTGTAACCTTTGAACAAATAGATCCATTATTCGTTATTGATATTGCTGATATCACAAATCCTAAAATACTAGGAGAATTAGAAATCCCATGATATTCAACCTATCTTCATCCACTAAAAACAGTAGGGAAAAAACAATATCTTCTTTGACTTGGATATTCAACAGCAGATAATGGTTATGGAGGTGTAATTAATTCAGGGGTAAAACTTTCATTATTTGAAATTGATTATGCTACAAAAGATGTAGAAAATAATGTCTCAATAAAAGAACTTTCATCATTAACACAATGAGGAAAATATTCTACCTCAGAAGCACTTAATAATCCAAGGCTCTTTGTAATGGATAAAAATTATAATGTCTCTCTTCCTCTTAATCTTACAGAACAAAAAGAAGAAGGACAAAATTGTAGTATAAGATATGATGAAAACGGAAACGAAACATCTAAAAACTGTTATCCTGTTACAAAACAAGAAAAAACTTTCCTTTGATTAAAAACATTCAATGTCTCAGAAGAAACAGGTATCAAAGAAGTTTTCGCAAAAGATTATCTAACAGCAGAAGGTTTTTCATGAGTAATTACAAATACTAATCAATGGTATCTTTCAAATATGAGAGTAGGATATGCAGGAGATGCTCTTTATACCTTTACTCCGTTATTTGCAGACTTTATTTATCCAAACAATACATCAACTACATTACTTTTTAAATAAAAATTTTATTCGTTTAATAACATAAATAATGAAAAAATATATAAGTCTCTTATGAGCGTTCATGATACTAAATATTGCATTTGCTCTCAACTTAGATGATGCCTTAAATCTTTCAAACGAGGCATTAAAAGGAAGTCAGGCAACAGTGTGAGGATTTATCCAATGAGGAAACGAAGTGACAGAAGATGAAATTATAGCAAGTTTACACGAAAAAGGGATAACAATTCATGAAAACTGGAAGGACTTTATGGCTGAGAAATCAATTAGAAGAGATGAAGCTGCTAAAATGCTAACATTAGCAGTTCCATACCTTCCAAATTGAAATAATATTAAAAAAGCAGATGGAACCTCTTGTAGCTTTGAAGACCAAAATCTAGCATGGTCAGATTTAAGAGATATCCTAACACAATCATGTGAAAAATGACTATTTAAAGGAAGTAATGGAAAATTTAATCCACAGAGTTCAATAACAAACGCACAGCTCTTAACCGTGCTATGAAGAATGCTCTATGGTATGCAAGATGAATCTTGAGAACATTATGCAAGTAAATATATTTCATTACTAGAAAATGCATGATATCTTGAAAATATTTCAATTCCTCAATCTCAACGAGATAAGGTTGCACAAAGAGGAACTTTAGCAAAACTCTTGATGAGAGTAATCGAATAAAATAGTATTTTTAATACAGAGGAAGGATAACAACTTCTTCTGTATTTTTTGATTTAAAAAGAAATGATGGAATAAGATACGCTCATTTATCTAAATAAATAAGTTCTCATTCTTCCATTTGAACGGCGTTCTCTACTCATTTTTTAGTAATATCAATATCTCAACGTTGCTGAAGTTCTTTGAGAAGATCATCTTCTGTTTTACCTAATGGAGTTTTTGAAACTAGGTAGGATTGGCTACTATAGTTAACTACGCTTAAAAGTTTTCAGTTCTTTAAATCAAATCTTGCTCGAATACCATCTTGTTCATTTTCAGAAAGATAAACAGGACTATCATCAATAAGTCTTGGATAAAACAGATCAAGATATCCAGGAGTCTCTTGAAAAACAAGAGGGTCATCATAATATTTTAAAGAAAGTCATAGTGTAGTGAGTTCAGACTTTACAAACTTTTTAATCTCTTTCTCTGTAAATTGCTTTCAACTTATAAGTGCTGTATCAGCATTGATAAGTGAAATGCTAGCACTACTTAAATCTAAATCAACAATATAATTGTTATTAGGAGTATAAAAGCTAACAGCATTAATTGCTCATCATTTTAGTGCATTAGTCTTTATTTCAGGAAGTCTAAGGTCTCTAATAAGAGAACTAATCGTAGGAGATGTAGTATTTTGCTTTTTGATAAGATAATAATTTTTATCTAAAGAGGGGAGTTGTTTCTCTCAGATATGATAAAGGCGAGGATATGCAGTCAATATTGTTGATATTGGATTCTTTTTAACAACAAGCTCTTCTTTTTCTCCTGAAAAATCTGATATGAAAGCAGAATCTCCAACATAATTCAATACTTTAGGATTACTTAAAAGTTGAGGAGTTTTATTAAAAGAAAAAAATCAAAGTACAAAAAGAATAATAAAGATTCCTACAGCGATACTAAAACCAGCAAAATAGAATCTGAAATTATGAGAATAATACGATAATGTGCTAGGATTTTCATAGATTTCTTCTTTTTTCATAGATGTTAAGAAGATATAAAGATAAAAGTATATTAGAAATTGTTGTTTTGTTTTCAAGTCTTCTAAGATTCAACAAGAAATTAAATTTGAGGAATGACTACCCTAAATACTGAAAAACTCTTGTGAAAAAAACTTGCATTTACCCTTAATTTTACTATAAGCTAGTTGAGAAAAATTTAACTTTTACTTTTTATATAAGTTGAATATGCTCTTTAATTTTCAATCTTTCATTGATGAAATGAGAGGAAAACCAGACAAAAAGGAAATTGTAGAAAAATATGAAAAACTCTATTGACCTATCCAATGAGATGCAGAGGACCAGTTATGGTATACAGAATATTTGTCAAAGTTTTCATATATTCCGTTCATAACTCCTGATGAATTAGGGGATGATTTCGATTGGGCATTATTAGAAAAGTTAGTAACAGGATCATTCTCAAGTGATTATGAACTTAAATTGGATGAAGAAACTCAAAAAAATGAATTATATATTGCTGTTAAAAGTTGAGATCAAAGCGTTGTTAAAACAGTATCAGAACTTTGGTCTTTCCAGATGTTAAGGCTTTATGAAATCTATGTTGAAGAACAAATGAATCTTCAAATCCTAAGAGCTGAAAATGTTGAAGAAGAACAAAGTGCTCAGGCAATAGATGCTGAAAGAGAAATGAGATTGAAAAAATGGGAAGCTGTTATCGATACAATGGGAAGAGAGCAAATGGCTAAAGATGTAAAAGCAGATCAAGAAGAAAAATTATGAGATCTTCTTTGAAAATTATAATTGGGGATTAAAATACATTAAGGGGCTTTTGCTCCTTTTTTTGTTTTTATACTTATTCAGAAGTGAAATGCATTGATTTTTGTCGATTTATATGGAGTTTTTTTCTCATAATATAAGTATTAAAAGTGTAGTTGAAAATCAGTAAAAAATAATTATTGTGTAAATCTAGGAGTCGACTCCCGGATTTGCACAAAAAATAAGTAAATATACTTATAAAGCACAATTTATATTCCTTCAACTAGGACTTTTTGATATCCTTATTTTTTTTCTGGTAAAATTATATAAAATAATTTTATTAAGGTTATTAAAAAATCCCCTCAGGAATATACCCAAAGGGATTCTACATGTTTACCGTTATAAAATTATCCTTTAACGATATCATAAGTATCTTTAGCAATCATCAATTCTTCATCAGTAGGAACAACCCAAAGCTGAACCTTACTACCTTCTTTTGTTAAGCATCTTTCTTCTCCTCTAAAATCATTTTTGCTATCATCATAATCAACACCTAGCCATCATAATTGTTCAGCTAATAATTTTCTTTGAAGTTTTGAATTTTCTAATACTCAAGCTGTAAATACAATAGCATCAACACCTCCTAAAAGTGCAGCATAAGCTCAAATATATTTTAAGATAGCATTAGTATACATTTTCATAATAGTAACCTCTCTCTCATTACCTGCATTATATCCATCTTCAATATCTCTGTGATCACTTGATTTACCAGATAATCCTAAGACTCCAGATTCTTTATTCATAATCTTATCAATTTGATCAGCATTAAGATTCTCTTTCTTCATCATAAATGGAATAATAGCTGGGTCAATATTACCACATCTAGATCACATAATTACTCCTTCCAATGGTGTTAATCCCATAGAAGTTTCAACAACTTCTCCATTTTTAATAGCAGTAATACTAGCTCCATTTCAAACATGGCATGTAATTACTCTTAAATCATTTCTTCCCAGTATTTCATTAATTCTTCATGAAACATATCTGTGAGAAGTCCCATGAAATCCATATCTTCTAATTTTATATTCTTCATACCATCTATAAGGTAGTGCATACAAAAAATTCTCAGCTTTCATTGTTTGATGGAATGCAGTATCAAAGACTCAAACATTAGGAACTCAAGGTAATACTTTTTCAACAGCTTCAACTCCCATAAGATTAGCAGGATTGTGTAATGGAGCTAATTCTGTTAGATTCTTAAATTCAGTTTTTACATGTTCATCAATAAGAACAGATTGTTTGAAGCTTTCACCTCCATGTACCATTCTATGTCAAACAGCATCAATCTCTTTTAAATCTTTTAGAGCTCCTACCTCAGGATCAACAAGAAGATTTAGTACTTTATTTAGTGCTACTTCATGGTTTTCTAAGAATCCTTCAACATCATGTTTAACTCAGGCTCAAGTCTTATGTTTAATTTTACTTCCTTCAATACCAATTCTTTCAACAAGCCCTTTAGCAAGAACTTCATTATTCTCCATATCAAAAAGCTGATATTTTAGTGAAGAACTACCACTGTTTAATACCAAGATTTTCATAATAATATTTTCATTAAAAAAATAAAAACCCATAAAGAGGGTAGTTAAAACGAATAAAAATACAAGAAAATTTTTGGTTAAAAAAATTTTAAATAGAAATGGTGTTTTATTTTAAAAAAATGAAAATTTCCTTGTTATTTGATACTATCTTTTAAGAAAAAAATAATAAAGGATAAGTAAAACGGTTATTATTAAAGCAAAAATTGCTCAATAAATTAATATACTCTTTGTTGATGATTTATGATTCCTAATCTTTTGTATTCAACAAATTAATAGAGAAGAAACAACCCGTGAAATAAGGATAAAAAGGATTCGTATAGAAATATTAATTATAGTTTGTTGTATGTTCTCTTTATTAACTATAGCTTCACATTCAGGAGCTCAACAACAACCTCATCAATACACACTATAAGCATAGGGATCATCACCATTCCTTATAAATTCATTATATGGTGATGTTTTAGACGTTGCTTATAATAAAAATAAAACACAAGAATGTTATAAATCTCTTCTGTTTTGTAAAGTTTAATATTTTGTTAAAAGAATTTTTAAAGGAAAATGAAAGAATATATACCTTTAGAACTTTTGTTATAAAAATTATTAAATAATGTTGTAAAAAATTAAAAATGTCAAGTATTAAATTTTAAAGGAGGGGGTGAATTTTTGAAAAAAATAAATTGTACTTTTATAATATCAATGATTATTTTTTATCTGTTATTGTAGAATAATGAAAAGAATCACATGAGTTTTATCACTTTTAATCCTTCTCGCAACAGAGGTAATGACTCCGATTACCTACGCTTCTGAAGCTGAAGAAAATTGAGGGGGGGGGGAGAACTTAAATAATTCTTCCGTTGAGGTCTACGTTGAAGAGACCGAAGGTTGATCAATAGAACCTGAAGACCAGTATCAACCATCAATAACCTATTATTATGTAAAAACTATTAATTGAGATGACACAAGAACTCAATTAGTAGAGGAATGAACAACCTTTGATGAACCAAACATTGAAGAAAAGGAATGATATAATTTCTTATGATGGTATAGTGATGAATCATGTGAAAATAGTTATGATTTCGAAAGTAGTATTGAAAATGATATTACTCTTTTTGCGTGTTGGAAAGCAAAATATACCGTAGCATTTGATAAAAATTATGGAGAAGAAGAAAATGATGAAGAATGAAGAA
>JAFTEM010000006.1 GCA_017453665.1 bacterium
ATAGTTAAAAGATTATCAAAAATCTTCACGATGTCTGATCTAAGTATTGATTGCTGTAATTGTGCCCTAAAATCTGCTGTTTCCATACTTATCGCTTCACAGTAAAGTTTCTTAAAACAAACTAATTATAAACAAAAATGCAAAAAAAATCAAAAATCTTACTATTTTTTTAGCCAGATTTTTTTCTAAAAAAAGAACCAGCAACAGATTTTCAGTTGCTGGCTTTAAATAGGTTAATACTAGAGGCTAGATAACTAGTTCTTCTCCTCGGAATACGGACTTCCATGTCTGAGCGAGGAAGAGTCCAATCACGGGTGCAAGGACGGCAGGGTTTCCACATAGAATTGATGATGCAACATGCTCAGGAATGAGATGAAATCCTGCAGCGTAAATGAGCCCTATAAAGCAGAGCCCCCAACATACCGAATAGGTAAACCACCATTTTCCAGGATTGTAGTCCTCGTAACCATGATAGTTGGCGACCTGCATGCATACGATGAATGTGGTACATGCAGCGACAGCAAGTCCTACGTAGGACACTGGAATTGCAGCTTCCTGATTGTTGTAAACAATTGCGATGCTAATAATCGAAATAACACCCAATAGGGAGCCCCAAATTTTGTTAAACTTCTTCATTTCCATAATCATTCAGTTTTTGTTTGTACTTGTTTTTTATAACAAAAATATAATATCATTTTACAATAAAATGTCAAGTCTTTTTTTAAAACTGCATGAAGTATATTGGCTCTTTAGATTGAGAAATAATTTTTAGAGCTTCTTCATAGTTTTTATAGTGTTCCAATGTTTCAGATGTATCACAAAGTGCATTTCTTGCCCATTCCAAATCATGTACAGGTTCCTTAATTTCGATTTCTGTTACTAACTCATTAATATCATCCTTTGTTATAGAATTAAGCGTTTCTAAGAGTTCTTGTGCTCTTTTTTCTTTATACTTATGGACAATTATCTTATTCTGTATTGTCGGGATTTTTTCCATAGTTTTAGAATTTTAGAAATAAATTAACCACAAATTATTTTTAACTTTTTTTAAACATTTTATAGCAATATTTGATTTTTTAATTCTTTCTTTAATTCTTTATAGTTTGGACAATACTTTTCAACCAATTCCCAAAATTTATCACTATGATTTTTTTGAACTAAGTGACAAGCTTCATGAATAATGACGTATTGAATTAATCTACTTGGAAGATGAACAAGTGTTTGATTTAACAAAATACGATTATCATGTGTACAGGTTCATCGCACTGATTTTACTTTTCTTATTCTTAAGGGAATATCTTTAAATCATAATTTTTGAGCCATTTGCTGCAATAAAGGATTTGCATACTCAAAAAGTTCCTGCTTAAAAAACATGGCCCGTTTCTTCTCTGTCGTTAAAGAAGACGGAAACTCTGATTTAGGAATATATTCTCAAAATAAAAGTACTTCATCACCTTTAAAAAGCTCTATTCTTTTCTTCTTTGCTAATTTTTTTTCTAATTTTTCAACTAATTGAAGTCCTACCTCAAGTGCTTTTTTATCATCTTTTTTAGAAGATGGGATAACGAGCAAAATATCTTTTCAATTTTCTTTTGCGTAAATACGGCGTATCCCTTTTTTATAAATAATCTCCATATGCTTTTAAGATCAGAACTATATAGAACGAATATCTTTTTCCATTTGTTTTTTAATATCCCTTTCTTTAATAATTTGTTTTTTCTCTACTTTTTTATGACGTCTTCAAATTCCTATTTTTAGTTTTATAAATCATCCTTTATTTACAAAAATCTGTAGTGCTAATGCGACCATTCATGGTTTATCTAAACTTGCAGCAATTTTTGTGATTTCTGATTTGTTTAGTAGTAATTTCCTTTTCCCCTTAGGACGATAATGTGGAACCAATACAGGAGAAGTCTTCTCGTATAAAGGGATATCCATATTATAAATTCGGACCTCTCTATTTTCTATAAGAATTACGGCATCCTGAATATTAACATGAGAAGTCTTAATAGACTTAGCTTCATGTCATTTTAAAATAATTCAAGCTTCATATTCTTTATCTATTTCATAATCAAAATATGCTCTCTTATTTTTCGTAATAATTTGCATAATTTTTCTTAAAAAATACTAAATTAATCCGTATAACCTCCTTGTTCTTCTAGCGTCATTCCAATAATTTCGTCATTAGCTTCTACTGGAATATTTTGGATAGCTTCTCTGTTAATATAAACATACATAAGCATAAGCATTGGAACTCTACCGATGATTTTTGTGATATATTCACCCAATTCATCTCTAATTATTCTAAGATTATCTTTTACTTCCATTTTTTTCTTAGCATTATCATTATATTTTGCTCTAGCAAAATCAACGATTTGTGTATGGATTTTTTTTACTTCTGATGAATAAACAAAACCTCTTGATTCGATTTGGATGTTTCCAACAAGTTCTTTTGTTTTAGCATCAACTTTAAAGATAAGTCCAACAATACCATTTTCTCCCATTATACTTCTTGCCTTCATTACATATTCTCCTGAAAGATGTCATTCTCCCTTACCATCAATCATTACGGTATCAAGTTTTAATTTTTTATCAGAAACAAATGCAATATCTTCATAAAGCTCCATAATTTGTCCGTTTTCAGGAAGAAGAATTTTATCATCTTCATATCATAATTGCATTGCTACCTTTTTATTGGCGTGTCTCATATATGGTTCTCCGTGGATTGGACAAAAATATTCAGGATTAAGAAGAGACATCATCATTTTTAAATCTTCTTGGCATCCATGTCATGAAGTATGCGTATCAAGTCCTGGCTCATCGATAACATCAACTCAGATTTTTACTAAATCATTAATCATACCAACAACTGCTTTTTCGTTTCCTGGAATAGTATGAGAAGAAAGGAGTACAGAATCTCAAGGTCTGAGCATAAAATCTTTTACTTCTCATTTAGCCATTCTTACAAGAGCACTATTCTCTTCTCCTTGTGATCAAGTACAGAGTACTAATACTTTTTCATCAGGCATTGATTCAGCCTCTGTTGTAAGCTGACGAATCATTCCTTTTGGAGAGTTAATGTATCCTAATTCCTGACAAAGTTGTACATTAGCAACCATTGATCTTCATGCGAGGAATACAACTTTATCGTATTTAATTGCACTGTTAATAATTTGGATAATTCTACCAACGTTTGATGCGAAAGTAGAAACAACCATTCTTGTTTTTCTATAAGTTCCTATGATTTTATCTAAGTTCTCACCAATAATTTTTTCTGAAACAGAATGTCATGGTTTGTTAGCATTTGTTGATTCTCAAAGATACATTCTTACCCCTTCTTGTCCTATTCTTGAAATTTTTCATAAATCTGCTGGCTTATCAATAGCAGGAGTGAAGTCAATTTTAAAATCTCAAGAGAAAACAAGAAGCCCTTTAGGAGTATGGATTGATGCTCACATTGCTTCAGGAATTGAGTGATTTACTCTAAAGAATTCTACTGTAAATACTCAAAGTTTAAAAACATCAATATCTGGATCAACAAGTTTATATTTTAAATTTTTAGCATCTTTATCATCAAGATTTCTTTTAATCATACCAATAGTCAAAGGTGAAGTATAGATTGTTGGATAATCAAGATTAGAAAGAATGTTCTTTACTGCACCGATATGATCTAAGTGTCCGTGAGTAATAATAAGCCCTTTAATATTCTTTTTCTTTGCTATAAGATAACTAATATCAGGGATAATATAATCTACTCAAGGCATTGAATCATCGGCAAATTCCATACCTGCATCGATAATGAGAATATCGTTTTCGTATTCGATAACTGTCATATTAGAACCTATTTGTTCTAATCCTCAGAGTCAGAAAATTCTTACTGGTTTTTCTCCTCTTTTAATAAGTTTTTTAGGATCATCAATTTTTTGATGTACAGGTTTATTTCTATGTCTAAGAAAAGCCTCAGAAGATAATGGCTGTTGTGAAGGTCTTGATGAAGGTCTTCTTTGTGTTCTATGAGTGTTTGGTTTTTTGTTGTTTTTTTCTCATAAATTAATAGAAATGTTTGATTGCATAATAGTTTCCATTTGTTTTAGTTTCTATAGTGTATAAATAAAATGTTAGATGAGTTTTTAACTCAATTAAGAGCTTCTTGTGTTGCAAGACGTATTCCTCTTATCTCAGTAGAAAGCGAAGCCATCCTCCGCAAAACATTAGATGAAAGAAAACCAAAGGTATGTTTGGAAATCGGGTCTGCTGTATGATATAGTAGTATTGTTATTGCTAGTACTATACAAAAGCGAGGAGGACACTTAACAACATTTGAAGTTGCATATCCTGCATATTTAGAAGCACAAAGGAATATTTCAACAGCACAATGCTGGAATATTACTTTATATCCATTTGATATTACGAAATCAGAAACAACAGTAAATGTCTTACCCCTAAACTGTGATTTTGTATTCGTTGACGCTCAAAAAAGTCAGTACGGAAATTATTTAGAGAAAATAAACAATAATCTTAGCTCAGAAAATAATCTTATACTTTTGGACGATGTCGTAAAGTATCAAACAAAACTAACTACATTATATGAATTCCTAGAAAAAAAGCAAATCAATTACGAGATTATTCCTAGTGAAGAGGGAGATTGAATTATGATATTAGAAGATGTGAATATAAAATAATTTTTATGTCTGTGTATCTTAATTCTTGGAATTTTTGACACATAAAAATCTTTTGATTTTAATCCCTATAAACGTATTAATAAGAAAATATTTTACGAAATGCTATTGTATTATGGAAGTTAAAAAAATCTCAGTTGAAACAGCTAATGATTCGTTATTAAATCAAAGACCTGAATCTTTTTCTGAATTCGTTGGTCAAGATTCTATAAAAGCAGTACTTTCTACAGCAATAGATAGTGCTCAAAAAAGACAAGGGTCGCTCTGACATATCCTTTTTTCATGACCAAGTGGGTTTTGAAAAACAACAATGGCTTGAATTATTGCTAAACAATTAGGTTCTCAATTAAAAGTTATTACTTGATATGCACTTTCTAAACCAAGTGAGTTAGTTAGTGTTTTAAATTCTTTAGAAAAAGGAGATATTCTTTTTATTGATGAAATTCATAGATTAAAACCAACAATTGAAGAAGTACTTTATATTGCGATGGAGGATTTTGTTATTGATATGATTTTACCTGAGGGAGGGAATCTTAGGCTTCCTATCAACCAGTTTACATTAGTCGGAGCTACTACTAAGCCAGAAACACTTTCTCAACCAATGAAAAATAGATTTGTATATCATTTTCATTTTATGGAATATAATGAAGATGAGAAAAAATATATCCTTGAATATTATCTTAGACACTACAATTTAGTATATGAAGATGGACTTTTAGATTTAGCTGTTAAAAAGATAGCTCCTGTACCTAGAGAAATCCATAATTTTGTTATCAAATTAAGAGATTATGTTGTAAGTAACAAAATAGAAGAGATAAAAGAAAAGGATTTAACGAAGTTTCTTAAACATGCTCAAATTGATGATGGTGGAATGATGCCTATCCACAAAAAATATCTTGAAATTTTAGAGAGTTATGACCGTCCTATTGGAGTAAAAACTTTAGCAGTTCAATTGGGAGTCAGTGAAAAAACATTAGAAGAAGATATCGAACCACTTCTCCTTAGGCTTTGAAAGGTCGAGAAAACAGCAAAGTGAAGGTTCCTTCGTGAACACACAACTACCTTATTTTCTTAATAAGCTTCTCAAACTAACCAACGAGCTATACTTATGATATGAACTCACTTTTCTTGGTATATGCTTCATTTTGTTTTTGCGATAATAATTTTTGGGCAAGCATCTAGGATCTGAAAGCGTGGCGTTATTTCTTTTTTTTATCTTTTGTTGGAAGATATCCCCTTCTTTTGATTTTATAGGACACAAAGAGGCGTTACAAAGATATTTTATGAAAGCATGGATTGTTTTTATGATTAATTGGAGCTTCTTTATTTCCCAAAATCGATAATTTTTCTGATTTGGGAAATAAGCATTAAAAAATACAGTTCTCTTCTGTAATGTTTGTAATAACTATTTCTCAAGAATGATATTCTTTAGGAAGTGCAAGCTGGATATAATTATCTGTCCATCATTTAGATTTTCAGTTTTTCACTTCTTCAATTAAGACTTCAGCTTTCCTTCAATAATTTTTAATGATAAACTCATCACGTACTTGATCTCAAATTTCTATTAATTTTCTATTCCTCCACTTTCTAAGCTCTTGGGGAACTTGGTTCGGTAATAATGATGCAGGTATTTTTTCTGCAATATGATGATCTGAAAATGGAAATGCATGAAGTTTTGTTATTCAATATTTTTTGATTCCCTCACAAGTAATTTCAAAATCTTCATCAGTTTCTCATGCGAATCATGAAATAATATCTGCTCCTACGGAAATAAATTCTCTATCAGGACGATCTAGTGCTCTAATAGCTTTTAAAGTATAATCAAGCTTTTTGGAATCATATGCTCTATTCATATTTTTTAATACTTCATCTGAAAAACTTTGAATAGAAAAATGGAAATGGGGGCAAAATCTTTGATTATTTAATATCTCAAAAAATTCATCATTTAAATATTGAGGATCTAAACTTGATATTCTTATTCTTGGGACAGAAGTTTCTTTAATAATCGTTTTTAAGAGTTCATTAAATTTTGATTCATTTGAGTTCCTCGTATCGCTTGTCCCTCGTGCTGCTAAATTAATTCCTGTTAATACGATTTCTTTTCATCATCACTGTTCGATTTGATGGATTTCTTCTATAATTTCTTCTAAAGGGCGATTCCTATGAGGTCCTCTCTTAAAAATTGTTAAACAAAAAGAACAATGATTATCACATCCATTTTGGATAATAACATAATTTTTAGTTCGAAGTTTTTGTCATGGCATTTTAAAAGAAAATCAGCATTCAGCACCTTCTAAAGGATCTTCTGCTAATAACGTTATTTGAGAATCATAAGGTTTTAATTCTGGATAATAAGAAAAAAAAGTATCTCTTGGAGTTGGTTTTCATCAAGTAATAGATCAGCATCAAGCAATAAAAATACGTTTTCATTCTTTCGCTTTTTCTACAACTTCTTTAACCCATTTCATTTTTGCTCTATCTGTTACAACACAAGTCGCAACCAAAAAAACATCATCAGAAAGTTGATTTTTTTCTGTTAGATGAGCTATCCATTTATTAAGATAAAATTTATTTACCTTACAACCATAAACTTTATATTCCATACTACTATCTTAAAAATTAACCGTCTTTCTTAGAGTAAAGTAATAACCTTTTCGTCTCTTCATTGAACCTGTTGATCATTTCCACCTCATTTTAATCCACATTTTTGAGCTAGTTCTTTAGCAGAGGTTCCTTCTTTTGTGAAAAGCATAAAATTACCGTTTTCTGTTCATAAAAGTACTGTCTTTCACGAAAACAATTGTTTCGCTTGAAATCAAAGATTTTTAAAATTCATATCTAAAGGTACCTTCATAATAACATCAAAATTTTCGTTTGATTTCTTTTCTCATGAAGCTAAAAAGCTTTGGATTGATTTTACTTCTAATGACTCTACTTGAGATTTAACTTCAGAGAAATCTTTAAGAAGTTTTTGTGCTTTTTCTATAAGTTGTGCAGATGATTTAACTTCTAAAAGTTGTGTAAGATTTGATAATAATGAAGATTGATTTTTTAATTTCTCAATTACTCTTGGCCCTGTTAAAGCAGTTAGTCTTTTAATTCATGAAGCAACAGCTTCTTGTGATATAATACAAAATGCTCAGATATCTTTAGTATTACTAACATGTGTTCATCAACAAAGCTCTATAGAGAGTTTATCTCAGCGTCATGAGAAATAAGTTTTTTCTTCATTTGATAAGTCTGGGCAATTATTATTAAAAACTTGGACTACACGCACAACATCTCAGTATTTCTCTTCAAAAAACATTTTAGCTCATAACTTACCAGCATCTTCTATTCCCATTTCCTCTATTTTTACTTCACATGCCATATAGATAATTTTATTTACTCTTTCTTCGATAAGAGCAAGTTCCTCTTCATTAAGTAATCTATCTGCATAAAAATCAAATCTTAAAAGATCTGAGTCTACCAATGATCACGCTTGTTTTGTATCTGGAAAAAATTGAGCAAGTTCTGCATGCAAAAGGTGAGTAGCTGTATGTGCTCTCATTTTAGCATATCTTTGCGAATGGTCTACTGATAATTTCATTGATAATCTCTTTAAGATAAATATTCAGAAATCAATATAGTTATTTGAAAAATGATTTCAAGGATTCGAATATTATATTGCATTCAAACAGCAAATCCTCATACTAAGAATCGCCAATTACTTATTAATATTAATTATATGTGAAAACTAAACTTTAAGATTTTAAAGCAAAAATGAAACGCAAGAGTATGAGAAATTACTCTTAATGGAGTATCTATTAGAACTCCTATTTTTATGCCTGTTGGAACAAAAGCAACTATAAAAGGATTAATCTTAGATATCTTACAAGACCCAAAATATATTTGAGAAAATATAGAGCCTATTAAGCTTATTTTGGCGAACACCTTTCATCTTTATCTTAGACCAGGAAGCAAAATAGTACAAGCTGCATGAGGACTTCATACTTTTGAAAACCGAAAAAATTGACTTATTTTAACCGATTCTTGAGGGTTCCAGGTTTTCTCTTTATGACTTGCAAACCAAAAATTCAATGATCAAAAACATACCCATAAAGTAGGAATGAAATTAACAGAAGAGGGAGTTAAATTTACTTCTCCTTATGATGGTTCTAAGCATATTTTTACTCCAGAAAATGTCGTTGACACTCAATGTGAACTCGGGTCAGATATTATGATGGTACTTGATGTTTGTTCTCCAGCATGATCAGATAAAAAAACGATAGAAAAACATATCGCTATGACGCATCGTTGGGCAAGTAGAGCATTTGAACATTTTGAAAAAAAGTATGACGAAGCAAGAGGTGTTTTGTTCCCTATTGTTCAATGAGGGACATATCTTGATTTAAGAACCCAATCAGCTGAATACCTTAGTCAATATGCTCGAGATGGAATCGCTATTTGAGGGGTAAGTGTTGGTGAGTCTAAGGAGCTTATCCAAGAAGTTGTTGCTCACACTGCACCACTTTTACCAAACGATAAACCGAGATATCTTATGGGAGTTGGAACTCCAGAAGATTTACTCTATGGTATTGAACAAGGAATTGATATGTTTGATTGTGTAACTGCAACTAGACTTTGAAGACACGGAATCGCATTCTCAGATCATTGAAATATCAAAATTACTAATTCTCAATATAGAACAGATTTCTCTCCATTAACAGAAAGCTGTGATTGTTATACTTGTAAAAACTTTTCTAAAGCCTATTTATGCCATCTTATTAGAGAACAAGAAACTTTATGAGGAAGCTTAGTGGGTCTCCATAATATTGTTTATTTAAATAGAATTCTTGAAGATTGGAAAAAGAAATTTCTTAGCGAATAATTGTATGTTTTTTTAAGCAGTACTAAATCTCATTAGCTTCTAAGATTCTTTGTTTAAGATGATTTTTTTCCTCAGAATCTTTCGTTAATCACAGTGCTCTCATAAATGAAGCTGAAGCTTCTTGAGTATCTCATTGTTGAAGTTGAATTTCTCCTAGAAATTGAAAGAATTCTGGCTTAGCATATTTTCTTGCAAGGCGAGAAAGTTGGAGCTCTAAATCTGGACTAATATTTGAGTTTTTAATGGCTAATAGTCCTAGCTGTCCATATGTACAGATTTGTGTATCATCTCAAGTAAGATTTAAAGGACAAGCCGTAAGATAATCCTGAACAAGTTTAGCATTTTGATCTAAGTAATAAGAAGATTTTCCTTTACGATATGGTTTCCAAAACGCTTCTTCATAAAACGAATAAAAGTCTGCTGCTTTTATTGTCGGATATCATAATAATCTTTGCCATCATCCAAATACTCTGTTCTTTTCTCAAAGCGCGATATAACTTAAGATAAGATATCTATCAGAATCTAACATAATATCATAATCGGTAATTTGAGCCAAATAAAGTACAGCATTTGAATAATCTTCTAGATGATAATAACAGATTCCTAAATAATAGAGATAAGAGCTTTTTTCTTGAGGATCAAGTTCTAAGAGTTGATGAAAATAACGTGCTGCTGAGTCTCGTTTCCCCATAAGAAAATCAACATTAGCAAGTACTTGATAAGGAAGGATATAATCTCAATGTTCGTTAACTATACGAATTGCTATTTTTTTTGCACCAGCAAGGAATCCTTGTTTCATTAATTGATAAGCCATGAGTCCATCTTGATAATATTCAGGAACATCATCAAGTAAACTATATTGATTAAATGCCGATTGGATAGCGATAACAAAATCCTCATATTTTGTTCATAGGAGTCCCTGCATAGCTGTTTTAGCAGCTTCATATTCTCCATCAATTAATTGAAAAGCAACTGAATAATAAAGTGATTCTTCATCAGAAAGAATTCCTTGAGAATGATATTCGATTAACAGACGTTTTAAACTTTTATATTCAGTTTCGGTTGTTTGAGAGAAGGAATTAACCCCTATCTTGAAAAGAAGTGCTGGATCAAGATATCATTGAATAGCTTCAGGAAGGGTATTATAGAATTTTTTTACTTTTTCATATTGATTATCTAGCATATAGGCATCAATAAGGAGTTGAACAACTTCTAGTGTCCTTTGTTGAGTATAGATTTGTTCTAATATCGCAATTTTTTCCTTAATATTTCATAAACTTGCTGCATCTTTGGTTGTGATTTTTGTATCCTCTTGCAAAAATCATGAAAGGAACGCTAAATCTTCTTCACTTAAAACAACCTCATCTCAATCAACACTTCCTTTTGATGGATTTTCATCAGTGTTAGCGAAGCTAAAGATTGATTTTACACTATCTAAAGAAATATGATATCCTTTAGCATCAAGAAAAAGGAATACTATCCAAGAAATGATAATAATTGATCATAGAATGTATCATAGAAGTTTTAATTTTGATGTTTTCATGTGTTATGTTTAGAATATAGTGATAGTAAACTTCATCAAGAGCTCTTAATGAGCATCTTCTTTGTTTTTTAAATAATTTGCAAGATTGGCATAGATATGTTTTGCTTTGTTCCTATTCTCAATATCTCAAAGTACCCAATCTAATCCTACATTAAGCAGTTCTCATACAAGCTTTCATGGTTGTAAGTGGAAATATTCCATAATATCTTTTCAATTGACTGCTAAATCTTTAGCTGTAAATTGTCCTTCTTTTTCATTAATTTCAGCAAGTAGTTCTTTTAGATACCAAGAATCACTTAAATCTCCTGCATTTTGGAGAGGATTATACATTCCTAATCTATCGGCAATATTAATATCTAGAAGATTATTTACTCTCTCATATCAACTTTCTGAAAGCATTTTTCTTAATTTTTTTTCTCGATTGACAGGATTGGCTTGTAGGATTTCTCAAGGAGTATGATGCTCTTTAATATACCATTCGATTTCTTCTATCTCTTTATGAGAGAACCCTAGTTTAGAGAAATCTTCTTTTGCAAATACGGCAGAAGAATATCTATGATTAAGTGGTCATGATAAAACTTTTCTTATTTCTTCTCTTGAAAGATTCTTTTGGTATTCTGCATATTGCCCAACTTTTCATACATCATGATAAAGCATAGCGAATCTAACCAAGTAATTTGGATTAATTTGTTGAAGATGATAGACCGTTAAAAGGATGTGGGTATAGACATCAAAAGGATGATATCTTATTGGTTGATCTACATGTTTTGTCAACGCAAGCGCAGGGAAGATAATTGGAAGCATTTCAGCCTCATCAATAAGTCATACTAATGCGAAAGGATTTCCTTTTGTGAAAGCTTTAATTAATTCTTCTCTAATTCTTTCTTTTGCAATATTTTTTAATAACTCATGATTCCTTTTGATTGCTTTCCAGGTTTCTACTTCGAAATCAAAAATCTTCATTTTATTTTTTGGATCGCTTGGTTTATCTTTATTAAGATTTTGAAGTTTTTCATTAATAACATTTACGAATCTTAATGCTCTTAGAAGTCTTAATGCATCTTCTTGAAATCTCGCATCAGGATCCCCAACGGTTTGAAGCTTTTTGTAATAAATATCTTGAAGCCCTAATGCTGGGTCTATGATAATATGAAGATCGATATGTTTTTTTTCATCAGAAGGTTTTAGTTCCCCATCAAGCAAATACCCATATTGTTGGATATCAAGAAGATAATAAAGGAAATCTTTATCTGTTTTTCCTTTAGGAAAGCATTGAGAAAGAAGTTTTTTATCTTGGATAATAAGTGTTTCATAATTCTCAAGATAGATAAATCCTTCTTTTTTTAGAATCGTTAAAATAGTTTCTTCATTAATAAGTTTTTCTTTTTCATGACTTGGAGCTTTTAAGTTCTGCGTAGTATAATACATTGCATTAATACTGAAATCTCTTCTTTGATAATCTAGTAGTAAATCATCACTCCAAAAGATTTCTTCAGGATGACGGAAATCTCAATATCAAGTTTCAGCACGTAAAGGCGTAAGCTCATATTTGATGTTATTATTTCATTTTTGATCTTGAGGAATTAGCGTTATTGTTCAAAATTTTTCTGTTATAAAATGAGAAAGTCATTCTTTATTGATGGTATCATAAAGTTCTAATGGATTTCATGCCATTGTAAAATCAATATCATCAGGAGATTTTGTCAATCAAAGAATAAGATCTCTCACAGATCATCAAACGAGAAAAAAATCTGAGGTATTTATTTTTGACATTATAAAATGGTGGTGTTGTTTTAATACTTTTAATGTTCAGAATTCAAAAACCATATACATATTCGTCTCTCTAAAATTTTCTGATACAGAGAATATATACATTAACGTTAAAATATCAAAGAAAAATTGAAATTTTCCCCTTGTATCAACAAAAAGAAAAAGTATCTTAGGGATAGTTTTTAACTTTCATTATAAATATGGATACTTTAACCGCTATAACAACCCGTAGATCTGTTAGGAACTATGCTAATAATATTCTTACACAAGATGAGCTAAAAGAAATCATCCATTATTGATTATTTGCTCCATCAGCGCATAATCAACAGGCATGGAAATATTACATTATTAGCAAAAAAGAAGACCATATTTTCCTTTCAGAACTTATGGAGTTTGGGAAAATGCTTGCTAATGCATGATGAGTAATCCTAGCATGTTATGATAAAAACTGTGTTAAAAGTGAAGAATTTATCCCTCAGGATATGGGAGCTAGTATTCAAACAGTTCTTTTAGCTGCACATGACAAAGGGATAGGGAGTGTTTGGTTAGGGCTTTATCCTCATAAAAAAGAAATGGAGAATATTGCTGCTCATTTCAAATTAGAAGAAAATATTGTTCCATTTGCACTTATTTCTCTAGGAAAACAAGATTGAAATCTTCCAGAAAAAACCATCAAAGATGATGGAAAAATAGGAGTTCTTTAAACATGATATCAACATTATGAAATATAATTATTGAGAAAATACTTATTGATTTAAAGTTTGTGATTATAACCTCATTGATAAAGTCTATCAGAATATCAAAGAAGATGATAGAATTATTTTTGTAGTTCGTCATGCTGAACGCTGAAGGGATTTTTCTCACAAATGAGGATTAGTAGAAAGTGGTATAGAACAGGCTAAAAAGCTTTGAAAAAGGCTTCAAGGTTGAAGATTCTCGGATACTACTTCTGACTTTTACTGATCCACAGCTTTTAGAAGAACTGTTGAAACTTCATATTACATAGGTCAGGCTCGTTGATATCCTTGATTCACTGCTCAAGAGTTATCTGACTGGGACAACTTTGACTGAGTATATCATCCTATTAAGGTTGTAGATTATGATTATTATAGAAAATTTAGAATAGAAGATCGATACAAAGAACACAAAGAATTATGAAAAGAAAAATCTTTAGCTTTAGTAGCTACACTTTGTGAGCTTACAGAAAATCATCCTTTTTCATGGATTACTACCCACGATATGATTGTTGTTCCATTTTTATGTCGATTAACTGATTTAAAACTTTCTTTTACAAAGGAAACTTGGATTAATTATCTCTCATGATTTGCAATTATTATACATCAAGATTGATTATATGAACTTTATCCTATTCGTAGTTTAAAAGAAAAAACCATGGCATTATTCGACTAAATTTAATTATCTTTTTTAAAATAATGGTAGAAATTAGCTCTGTTGCTATAGAAAGTTCTTGGAAGGAGGTATTAAAAGACGAATTCTCTAAACCTTATTTTCCAAAGATAAAAGAATTTTTATTATCAGAGATTCAAGCTTGATATACAATATATCCACAAGGAAAAGATATTTTTAATGCTTTTAATCTCACCCCTTTTGATGAAGTGAAAGTAGTTATTCTTTGACAAGACCCTTATCATTGAGTATGAGAAGCTCATTGATTAAGTTTTTCTGTACAAGATGGAATTAGGATCCCTCCTTCATTAAGAAATATTTTTAAAGAATTACAAGATGATTTAGGTATTACTCCTCCAGAAAGTTGAAACCTTGAAAAATGGGCAAAACAAGGAGTACTGCTTTTAAATGCAGGGTTAACAGTAAGGAAAGATAGTCCTAACTCTCATAAAGATGCATGATGGCATATTTTTACTGACGCAGTAATAAAAAAACTTTCTGATGAAAAAGAAGGATTAGTATTTATTTTATGGTGAGCTTTTGCTCAAGAAAAAGAAAGTTTAATAGATACGGATAAACATTTTGTTATAAAATCAGCTCATCCATCTCCTTTTTCTGCTAATAGATGATTTTTTTGAAGTAAACCGTTTTCAACTTGTAATTCGTTACTAACGAGTATTTGAAAAGAACCTATTAATCGAGACCTTAACTAGACTTTATTGCTTATTCTTAACAATGTTTGAATATGGATGATGGGAACTAAAAGCGAATGTATGAAACAATAGTTTTTCTTATACTGAAGATTCTAAATCAAGGCTTTGGATTCCTGAGCTAAAAGAAACAACCTTTCAAGAAGTAAAAAAGAATGGTATTCTTTTAGGAGAAAAAATTGTTTTTGCTGAAAAAAATAATGAAGGGAGAGTTGAATATTCTTGATTAGAAAACTTTCTTTATTTTTTATTCGAAGACGTTCCTACCTATGTTTTCGACAATCATAATCATGCGTTTGCTTTTTGGCGAAGGGAAGTGCTAAAAGGGAACCTAAAAAAAGGATTAGCGTTACTCCATATTGATCAACATAGTGATATGAAAGAAAATGCGTTTGTTTTAAATGAAGAAACATGGGAAGCTATTGTTGATTTTACTAATACTTGTTGTAATGTTGGGAACTTTATCCAGCCAGGAATTAAATCCTGAATTATTTCTGAAGTAGAACAGATAAGAACAGAATATGGATTATTACATTATGAAATCCCTTCATGAGAATATATATTAGATATCGATTTGGATTTTTGGGAATCAGCTATGAGTATCCAAGACTATCAATGAACGATAGGAAAAACAAAGCTTTTAATGAAAAATGCGAAACTTATTAGTATTGCAACATCTCCTTATTTCCTTAATCAAAACCAAGCTATCAAAGTATTAGATGATTTGTTTGCATAAAAAAGAAGTGACAATTAAGCCACTTCTTAAGTTTTTTTCTAAAGATTAATTAAGTACAAGTTTCAAATCTCATGAAAGAGCTTCTTTTAACTCAACAAAGCTTCACCAAACTTTTTTAATTTGAACTGTTTGTTTTTCTGTATTTTCACCGTTCCAAATTTTAATCTCTCATTCATTATCATTAAGAATCTTTACTTGATCTAATGGAAGAAGAGTGTTCTTTTGAAGTTTAATAGGGAATTTTACTTTAGCAACATCTCACAAAAGAGAAACATCAGTATCGAGTTGAATTGTTGCTTTAAAGAGATTTGTTTTATCTGCTACTGTACTAATAGCATCGATAGTTCCAGTCAAGCTTTGGTCTTGATAAACAACTTCAACTGGTTTATCATCTTGAAGATATTGGTATTCATCAGCAGTAATATAAACCTCAATTTGTTGTTTTTTTGTACCAGAAACCTTAAACATTTGTGTTCCAGCTCAAACCTCTTGTCATTCACTTACTAAGATCTCTCCTATCACTCAAGAGACAGGGCTTCTTACCGATAATTTATTATATTGAGTAAGTGCTGTTTCATAAGCAATCTTAGCATCAACAATAGCATTAGATAATAGATCAAGTTGAACTCATTTATTCTCTACTAAGGTATCATAATTTAATTTCGCATTTTTAAGTGCAATTTCTGTTTGGAAAAGTGAATTCTCGGTTGAAGCTAAAGCATTTTCTAATCAAAGATTAGCTGATTCTTGTGTAATTGTTCAATCATCACTTAATTGAGCATCAACCTTTCCTTTAAATTCAGTAATAACAGCTTTTAAACTTGATTGTCCTAGAAGTCAGTTCTGATATAATTGGAAGGTTGAGATATATCCATCAATTTCAGCTTGTGATAAGGTACCAACAGAACTAATAGAATTTCTCATCACCTCAACCATTGTTCCTGCAAAATTTGATGTTGTTTGGATAGCATTAGCAAGACTATCTGTTGATGTTTTTAGTTCATCGTTTGTAGAAGGAACATCAGCTAATGCCTTAATTTTATCTCTAAGTGTATAAAGTTCTCTTAATTCTTGCTTAGCCTTTTCTTTTTTACTTGAATCTTTTGCTCAGATATAGACCTCTACTCATTTATCAAGATTATCTTCATAATATTGAGATATTCCTAGAAGTTTATCAGCTGTATCGATAACGTTATTCATAAAATTAAGTACCGATGTCTTTGTTGTTCAGAATGAATTCTTAAGAGTATCGATACTACTATCAGCAGTTGTTACTTGAAGTCCAGCTTGTTTCACAGCAATATCTGAAGCTTTTTTTGCATATTCATATGCTTGTTGTGCGTTTTCATAAGCATTCTTTGCTGATTCAATCTGTTGATTAAGTGTTAATTCGGTTTGTTGTTTAGTAAGAATAGCTCTATTTAAAGAATTCTTAGCTCTATCTGTTTGAAGTTTATAACTTGCTATTGTATCAGAAAGTGCAATTACAGGTTGTCCTCAATTTACTTGTTGTCCTTCTTTATAATAAATTGTTGCAACTTTCCCATTTGCTTGAGCTGTTACAACAATATCTTGTGTTGATGCAAATTTTCCTGGCTTTTCAAGTGTTAATTGTTGAAAGACATCTGAAACTGTAGTAATCTCTGGGTCTTCAACGATACTTTCTTCTGCCTGTGTTATAGTATTTAATGATGTGTAGTATATGAGTCAAAATAGAACTATGAATAGTGCTAGAAAAGATCCTCATCGTGCAACTACTGATTTCTTCGGAGATACACTCGTCATTTTAAAAATTTCCTTTCAAAAAAATAAAACATTTGATTAAATTTTATTATACGCTTTTTCCCTTGTTCTGCAAGAGTTTTGTGCTTATGCCTTTTTTTCCATCTTGGCTTTTTGGATTTTTATTTCCAAATGTTGGATATCGGCCATAATATCGTTTAATTCCTGCTGTTTTTCTGATATTTTTTCAGCAGGAGTAAGTGGATTAAGTGAGAGCGACATTAACATTGATCTTATGTAATCAGCTGTTTGTTGCTTTGCTTTCATTTCTCTTTCTCGTTCGTCAAATGTACTTTCTTTTTTTCATACTACATATGGTTTTACTCAAAGGCTCATATCAAGGATTGTAAATTCTTTATATCAAGAAGGAATATCTTCATTCGTTCTTAAATATTCAATAGTTTTTATATGAAATAATGATTTTAAACTTGATTCATAAGAATGAAGTAAATCAATAATATTAGGATTCGCTTTGATATAGAAATCGATTGGCATATGTTTTTTTAATCATAATTCTTCTTTAAGATGAAAGATTCACTTAAAGATATCAAAGATAATACTTGCTTTATAGTCTTTAGTATCAGAATAGAATTTATCAATATCTAATGCCTTAACTTCTTTTCAATAATGTTGTTTTACCATAAAGACAAATTCAGGGATGATAACACTAAGATGATCAAGTATATCAAGATAAATTTGACCAGCTAGTAAAAAACTTCCATTCTCTTTTTCTTCTTTTACAAGTGTTAAATATCGCGCAAATTCTTCTCTTGTAAAATCCTTTAAAAGTTTTATATGTTGTGCATATTCTTTAGCTTTAAATGACGTTGATTCTCGTTTTGTCTTTATATCATTTCGCCTTCAGAGGATAAACATTCATTTTCCATCTGTCATGAACTCGTTTTTGTTATTTTCAGGATATGCTCAATTTTCATAGAGAACTTTAAAAAGATTCCATAAATGCTTGAGGTATCAAAAATTTTCCTCTATTCTTTTTTCATCACATTTTTCTTGTTGAACAAGAGCGAGTTTTAACGTCTCCCAACCAAAATTTTCTGCTAGTTTTTGGAATCTTTCAGGGAAATGGATAGCGATTTTATCTGTTTCTTCGTGGGTAAAGATAGAACATTCTGTTCATCATAGTATAAATAAGAAGAAAAAGAAATTTTTTATAGTTTGTGAAGCAAGTTCATCTACGTGGAAGACAACTTGAGATGTTGAGGTTTGAATCAATGAAACAGCTTGAAGAAAAGTATCAGAACAAGCAATACAGTGAAGAATTTTATCTCAGAAAAGTTGCTTATAATCTACTTTAAATGTTTCATCATTAGCTTCTATTCGTTTTAGTTTTTCAAGCTCTCATAAAATTTGTTCTATAAGCTCTTCACTTTGTTTTGAGCGAAGATTTTCTTTTAATTCTTGTATTTTTTTTCATTCACCTATTTGGTTTTCTAAGTCTTCTCGTTCGTCTTCTGGAAGTAACAATACTAAATCTATCAATTCATCGACAGTAAATGATGGGGATATATGTTCTTTTCTTAATTGGTCTAGTAAAAGAAGTCCAAAAATTGAGAAGTTAGAATAAGAACCAAGATTAAAATTTTCAAAACCTCCATCTGGTGTTTCTAAGAGTGATAATTTTTGTGCGTATGGATTCTTTGTTTCTAATAAAATTTCTGGAGTAGAAAAGTTTAAAAACTCAGCATGATCTGCAAAATTATTTTCAATCCAAGCAGAGAATTCTTCTTGTAGTGCTGAGAAATCAATAATTGTCATAGGGACAATTTTCTTTATAAGACGCTGTCATGTAGCTTTTGAATATGGGATATCTTTAATTACTTCTTCTTGTGAGGCAAGATTTCCGATTGTTCCTAATGTCTCAATAACGTTATCGGTAAATTCAAAAATAGATTTTCATCAAAAGTTAGCAACTTTTTTAGAAAAACATCAATAATCATCGATATAATTTTCGTCCGTTGGAAGTCATAATTCTTTTACCCTCTCTAACATTTTTTGATCAAGAAGCGGATTGAGTCTTTGAATTCAATTATTCTTAATCGTATCAATATCTGTTGAACCTAGAATAGGAACTGCTTTATTTATGACAGGAATAATAATTTTTTTTCAAAGATGTTTTTTATATCTTTTATCATTTGAATGGATAACAATTCCGACATCAGAAAACAAAAGCATTGGATCCTCAACAACAAGAGGGAAGATATCGTTTTTTGTTTCAACAAAACATTTAACAACAAGTTGTATTTGTTTCTCTTTTCTTCGTTCTATAGCATCAGGCTCAACAATACTTTGCGTTGTGATATCCCAATAAACAAGTTCCTCTTTATTTTTCCATACCCCTTTTTCTTGAAGGCGATCTAATAATACTTCATTTTTTTCATCGGAAAGTAGGAATTTATGAATTGCATCAAAGTGGTTTTGAAAAAATATTTGAGAAAAAAGTGGTAATGATTTTTTATAAATTTTTTCCTTATGCGTACTTAATCTTTGAAGTTTTGCAACAAATGGAAGTTTTTCTTTCCCTTCAAGAATAGATGAATCACCTATACTATCGACATTACGAATAAAACAAGGAACAATATTTTTATCGAGTTTTTGTGCTCTAATATTTCGTTCAATTGCCTGATTAAGATATTGAGGAGCTGTTTTCCCTGAGATTTTTTGATAAGAGGGGAAAACAACGGGAAATAAGAAATCTGCTTGCTGTTTTTCAGGTTTTCTTGTTTTATTTTGAGGTTCGTATCTTTTGTTTAACTTCATGTTTTCAGGCAAGGTAAAAAATTAAGTTTTTGTATTAGAAAAATTATAAGAAAAAATTTTTTATACACGATAGGTATATACTCTATACATAAAATAGAGTAATAGTGTTGAAACTAAGATAAGTAACATATCTTCAAAAGGTCAAACTTTTACTTTGTTTACTTCTGTTACAATCACTTTTTGTCCATCAGTACAAATAGCTTCTATAGTATAATATGCATACACCTCACTTTTTGCTGATTTATCGAATGGATATTCAAATCTTGTAAGTTCTGTTTCTCCTACAAATTGTTTGTTACTTCCGTCTTCAAAATCAGATTTATAAACAAGATATTTTGTAACATTCTCTACTGGAGACCATACAAGATAATTTTTATTTCAGATTTCTTCTGTTGTAAATTTAATACTTCCTACAACACAAGTAGGAGGAGTTGCTACACAGTGTCCATCATCACACATTGAATTTACTCCTGAATAATTTGTAGGTTCATCTGGTCAAGAACCAATGATTCCTTCGTATGCAAACTCTACAACATCAGAAGGTACTCCTTCTTGGAAATGATCTGCATCTGTAGCATATACCCTAAATTCGTAAGTTCTTCATGGAGCTAATGTTAAATCATAAGCTTTCCCTGTACTAAATTCTTGCCAAGGATTACTATCTTCAGAACCAACATCTTTTTCCCAATAAAGTACTACATAATCATCACTATCTCATCCATCAGTATCCCAAGATACATGTACTAATCCATTCTTCTCTTCATCTCAATAGATTTTCAAATTTGTGATTTGAACGTTCTGGTCTACTGTGAAATAAAGTGTTCCTGTATAAAGTCTTGCTTCTGTTGCGGCTGTTAGCTCAACATTAGCAACGAAATTTCCAGTAGCTGGTAAACTAAGGTCTTTTGAAAAATATCAATCACCTTCTTTATCCATAAGGAATTCGTTATTATTATCGTTATCTGTTCATGAAAGATAGAGCTTAGCAGAACTTGCATGTTCATCGGTTGTAATCTCAAAACGAACCTTATCACCTATTTTGATATCTCTATTTGGCGTCATAACGATTTCATCTAGTAAATCGTCTGAAATAGGAGAATAAAGAAAAGAAATAATTTGAGATTGTGCTACTGTTGCTCATTGAAGATTAACAGCTCTTAATTCTAGAGTATTTGTTCATGCTTGTCCTACTTGTATACTATCACTTAAGAATCCATTACCATCAGTCATTCACTCTTTTACCATTAATCCGTTCAAATAGATTTGGATACGCGCATTCGTATAGTCTGGCGCATTTGCCATAATTGAAATTGGAGACTGTTCTTCTGTAATATTTTGATCTGGAGAAAGAATTGTGATATTCCCAGGTACAATTACATTATCTGAAGATACAGTAAATGTTGCCGTTCAAGAGATATTATCATCTGTAAATTCAACAACATTGATAACAAATGTTCCTGGTTTTTTTATAATTAACCCTTGTGTATAAGGAACAACCCCTTGGTTTTCTAATTTCATTGTTCACCATCCTCCTTCTGGAACAGTTGCTTCATGAGATTGAAGTAAGTTGTTATCTTCTGTAACGTAGATAGAGAAACTTCCTTCATAGTCTTTCATAACCTCTCCATCTTTAATGGCGGTTATTTTCATATCAACAGCTTGGTTAACTTTAAATGTTGGCGGATCAACTTCAACTTGAAAGCTGTCAGGATAGGATGCTGCAAATGTATAAGAATACAAAGAGAAGCAGGCTAGTAATCAAATTAAAAATTTTTTCATTAGAGATATACTTAGGGTAAAATAGAATGTTCTTCTAGTGTATTTAAGTTTCCAATACTAAGAGATGTTCTTTTTTCTCATTCTTTTTTTCGAGAGTCTCATAAAAGAATTTGGGTTTCATCTCATGAATAAGGAACTTCAAATCGTCATTCTTCATAACCACGACTTTTAAGATTATCAAGTTTGATTTCAAAAATTCATGATTCATCCTTTAAAATCGTATAGTTCTCTCAAGAGATATTCTCTGTATCAAGGACTATTCTTTCTGGGTTATAAAGTACCTCAACCTCAACATTTTCTGCAGATAACACTTTTTCAGATCAGAAAATTTCGAGTATTTGATTCTCTGTCTTATAGGCTAAATCCCATCATTCATCTCTGACTTTTTGAATTTCTCAAATATCAAGGACACTCGCTGTTAGTCAAGAGAGGTCATTCATTATAAAAAGTAATCACCATGCTAAAAACGGCGCAATAATTAGGATAACACAATTTTTAAGAACACGATTACTTTTCATTATACGGACCAAAAAACAAAACAAGATTTTGCCTTATAGAATGGAGTGTATAAAAATGTTTATAAAAGTCAAATATAAATTATCAAATTCCTCATTTTTTTATAAAAAAATATAGGAACATACGCTCCTATATCTTCAGGGAAAAATTACTTTATTTTAGCTAACACCACCAGTTAATGTATTCAAAGTAACAGTATCTCCAACTTCTTTATGAAGAGGTACTTGGATTTCCATACCTGTTTCTAATGTAGCAGGTTTTGTTCATGATTGAGCTCTATTTCCTTTAATTCCTGGAACAGTATCAGTAATTGTATATGTAATTGTTGATGGAAGAATTACGTTAATTACGTTTCCATTATAAATTTGTAGATAAACATCAAGATTATCTTTGAGATATCCTGTAATATCTTCAATAGTATCAGCTTGAATTTCATGGATTTCTCCTGTATCGTTTTCCATGAAAGAGTAAGAATCTCCAGTATTGTAAAGATATACAGCATTTTGAGTAGAGATTTCAGCTTGATCTAGTGTAATTCCTGATTTAACAGTAACGTTTTGAACACCATTTGTTGCTAAATTTCTTACTTTATAAGTATAAGAACCTTGTCTTTGTTGCATTTGCATAAAAGAAAGATCTAATACAACAAATAATTGTCCATCCATTTCTAGGACTGTTCCTTTTTTTACTTTTGATGCATCTATTTTTACCATGTGTTTGTAACAATAATTAAAAAAGTATCAAAAGAAAGATAGCGATTCGACTTGTATTTTCAACATAATTTACTACTAATTGTTAGTGATTTAACTTCCTTTTAATTTTTTTATGAAAGAAAAATTATTATTCCAATATTATCGCTTTTTAGGTTGGTGTGCTAAAAAATATTTACAAAGAAGTCATGCGCTTAGTATTTGAGTAAATTGAAGCGTTGGTAAAACCTCTTGTCGCATGATTATTCATCAAACATTAGAAAATGCATTCCCTGAAAAAGTAATCTATACTTCCCCTAAAAATTTTAATTGAGAATTAGGAATGTCATTATCTATATTAGAAGTTGAATCTCGAGAGCCAAGAATCCCTTATTTCTTAAAAATAGGAGCTAAAGCTTTTTGGAAAGCTTTGTTTTGAAATAAACATTATGACTGTATCGTTTTGGAATATGGAATTGATAGACCAAAAGAAATGGAGTTCTTAGTAAGTATCAATAAGCCAGATATTTGAGTTTTTACTGCTATTGATGCTGTACATTCTGAACAATTTTGAAACCCAACAGAGATTGCAAGAGAAGAGGTAAAAATGGTTAAAAATACGAAAGAAATCGCATTCTTAAATGCTGATGATAGCTATGCACAGCAGCTTATTTGAACGCTTTGAATTGATGAGTTTACATATCAAACTGTTTGATATGACTCTACAGCAGATATCCATTTTTCTTGAGAGAAATTAACAGTTGATATGAAAAAAGAACATCTTGCATTAGTAGATTTAGAAGTAGCTATAAAGACCGAAAAATATCACCTAAAAACCAATCTTTTATGAAAACCCAATTATTGATATATTAGCGTAGCACTTACAATAGCTCAAATTCTTGCACAAAGATTCACTGGTAAAGAAATAGATTTAAAAAAGTTCTTAAAAAATCCTTTAATTTATAAGCTTCAACCATGAAGGTGTTCTATTTTTAAAGGAAAGCATCAAAGTATTCTTATCGATTCAACCTATAACGCATCTCCACTAAGTGTAAGAAAGCTTATAGATACAACACTTGCACTCCAAAAAGCAATGAAAGAAAAAAGAAAAATATTATTAGTACTTGGAGATATGAGAGAATTATGAGAACTTACAGAAAAAGAACATCGCCTTCTCGCGGGATATGTTCAGCAATCTGCAGATCATGTTGTATTACTTTGAAAAAGTATGCATTCTTATCTTGCTGATGAAATCCAGAAAATAGGGTTTTCAAAAGAACAATTAACGCTTTGTCATTCATATAAAGAAGTCGCTAAAGAGGTAGAAAAGTTTCTTCAAACCTCTAAAGAGAAATGGATTGTCCTTTTGAAAGGAAGTCAGAACACTATCTTCTTAGAAGAAGCAACAAAATTATTATTAGAGAATAAAAAAGATGCTCAATTTTTAACAAGACAATCTGAATGGTGGTTAAAAAAGAAAGCGGTGTAGAATTTATATTTTTAGTAACTTATGGAATCAATTAATCTTTCAAAACTTGTTCTAAGTAATCATTTCTTAGAACTTCTAGCAGAAGAAAATATTCATTTTGATGGTATTTTTTCTGATAACAAAGAACTTAGTGAAGTAACAGAAGTAAAAAGAATAGATCAACATCTCGAAAGTTTCTTTCCTTGATTAGATAAGAATAGTCATATCTTACTTATTCTTGATAAACTTTGAATTGAAGATATCTTTTCTTACATTCAATGATTTAGCAGTATTTGTGTTCTTAGTGCTCATTCATGATTAGCAAGCTTTTCTAAGAAATTTCATCCAGAAATTGAGCATGTATGAGAACTCCATGAAAAAATAACCATTTTATTCCCTTGGGATTTAGAAGATTTTATAAAAGGACTACAAAAAGAAGGTAATATTTTTATCCCTCTTAGTAATCAAGAAGTTCCAGAGAATATTTATGCATCATCAAGTGATGAAGAATCTTGAGTGCAATTTATAGATAAATCACTTATAGATAAAAAGAATATCCTGTCATTACTTTCACCTGAAAAAGCTGAAATTTGTTTAATAGGAATGGGAACTCATTTTGAGGAACTTGTAAAACTTTCTCAGCTTTTAGCAACTATTGAAGCTCGCATCTCTCTTCATATCTTAAATCAATGGGATTCGCTTTTTAGTGAAGAATGAAAAGAACTCTTTAAAGAGGCAAAAAGACTTGGAATTATTCTTGATCAAAAACCTCATAAGAAACTCATAGAACATTTAGAGAAATTATGAAAACCCTTAGAAATAATAACTCCTTGTTATGAGAAACTTACAAGTATTATGGCTGAATATCAATACGAGCAAAGCGATTTTAACGCAATAGCATTGTATGAAAGAATTTTAGAACTTTTATAAATTAAGTATTTTTAATGAGGATTCTTACTTGAGAAGAAGAAAAATTAGCAGAAAATTATATGAAAGAGGCTGCTGAGATAGCTAAAAACGCAAGTTGTAAAAGATCAAAATGTTGATGTGTGATTGTAAAAGATTGAAGTATTATTTGAACATGATATAACTCTCCAGCAAAGGAATTAGAAGATCAAAGAAGATGTGAAATGGATAAAACACAATACCACAGAAAAGTTACTGATAAAACTTGTTGTATTCATGCAGAACAAAGAGCGATGTTTGATGCATTAAGGCATCATGCTGAACAACTAGAATGAGCAAATCTTTATTTTATCCGTCTTGATAAAGAAGGAAATATTTCTAAAGCTTGAAAACCTTATTGTACAATTTGTTCTAAGATGGCATTAGAACTTTGAATAAACGAATTCTTTCTTTGGCATGAGGAAGGAATAACTGCTTATGATACAGAAGAATATAATCTACTTTCATATAAGTATGATGAATAATTTACTTTAGTAATAGAATAATGTTACGTCATATTCCTGTTTTAGCACAAGAAATCTATGATAATCTTCCTGAAGGTCGGAAAAACTGATTTGATGGAACATTTTGACATTGAGGACATGCAGAATTTTTTCTTTCACACGAACAGAAAAAAAGAGATTTAGAAGGGATGAAGATTATTTGAACAGATATTGACCCACTTATGATTAAAAAAGCTGAAGAACTTACAAAACAATATAAAGAGTATATTTCTATTCTTCATTCTTCCTATTCTCAGATTCTTGATATTTCTAAAAAACAATGATTATTTGATTATGAGCTTTTAGATTTATGAGTTAATTTAGAACATTTTAAAGATTGAAGTCGTTGATTTTCTATTAAAACAGATGCCCCATTAGATATGAGATTCGATCAAGAAAAGAATCCAATAACAGCAGAAAAATGGCTGAATACAGAAAAAGCAGAAATTATTCAAGAAGCATTAGAAGAATATGGTGATTTCTCAAAAAAAACAGCAGAATATTTAACAAAACTTATTTGTGAGAGAAGAAAAAAAGTTTGATTTATAACAACCTTTGAACTTAAAGATTTTCTTACGAGCTATCATTTTAATCAAAAGAAGATTGCTGTGATTTTTCAAGTAATTAGGATTATGGTAAATAAAGAACTTGATCAATTAAAAATCTTTTTATCATCTTTTCCAGATTCACTAAAAAAAGGTTGAAGATGTTTTATTATTACATATCATAGCGTGGAAGATAGAATAACTAAAAACTGTTTCAAAGCTTTAGCTGAAAGCTGAGGATTTAAGCTTATTAATAAAAAAGTTATTGTTCCTCATTACACTGAAGTTCAAAAAAATAAAGCAGCAAGAAGTGCGAAACTCAGAATTATCGAAAAACTTTAATCAAAAATACTTATGGATTATGTCAGAAGAAAATGTTAATCTCCGAGAAGATACCCAGCATAAAATAAAAACCTTTGCTTATCAATCATATAATAATTTTCATAAATCATATAAAAGTTGGTTAACAAAATATAGAGAAAGAAAAGATTTATGAGATGTGATAAAAGTAGGAGGGCTTCTAACAGCAGCACTTTTTTTTGGATTCTTATTCTTATATTATATTAATTTAGCTTCAACTGAGGGGTATTTTATGAAGCTTGCAACATATGAACTTAATTCTTCTAAAGAAAAAAGTGATATCGAGAAACTTGAAGTTATAAGAAAAAAGAAAGCAAATCGAGATCAGCTTTCTACACCAAAAAGTTTTAGTTTACAAAAGAATCTTATTACAATAGAAATCCCTGAATTATCTGAAGATACTAACTCTTAATTTCTATTTCTTTTTCTAAAAGACTATCAATCGGATCTTCTTTTTCGACGACAATAAGTGTTGGAAATTCTTTTATTAATTGGATAACATAATAAGATATCCATCACCAAGCTCCTAAATAAAGGAAGATAAGTGAGAATACTACTTGTCAGGTAATTGCATCTAATCTTAGCAAAAGAACAATATTTAAAAGCATTGCAACAAGACATGTTATAAGCCAGAATGCTACATCCGATTGTTTAACATAAGCTCTAACTCAAGGTAATTTTGTATAGAAAATCAAAAGTCAGCAAAGAATATTTCGAGCAATAAGCCAAGGAATCATATCTGTTATTGATTCTCCGAATGTTAAGAGACTGATATAGAGGGAGAAATTAACAATAATAACAACAGCAAATCTTGTGATGACGGTAAAGATTCGATATTTTTTCAATAAAAAAGCATTAATTAAGAAGAAGATAATTCATCATCGATACCACATTTGTGGAACAATTTTTCATTGAAAAATAGGAATCAAATAAGCAATAACAACTCATAAGAGTAATATTACATTCACATATTCTGAGAGATATTTAATAATTGTTGGCGTCTCATGAACAAATCATGCAAAGGTTTGGATTAGAGGGATTTTTATTTCCTTTTTTCTTGCCTCTAAAATCTTTTCACCTGCAAGAACTCTTCTTAAAGAGATCTCTCTTCTAATAGGAATCTCTTTTTTAGAATAATGAGCTAAAGCATATGAAAGGATTCACATAACAAGCATATAAATCAGCAAATCTACATCTAAGGCATAAAGAGCGCTAGGGATGTTAAGATATACAGCATCTAATAGTAGTAAAAAAATACTAAATAAAAAATAATATTGATAATCTTTACTAACCTCTTTAAATGCTCATACTAAATAATAAAGTCCTCAGAATCAAAGGATAGCTGCTCATAAGGCAAATAGAGACATGGAAGAAAGTCATGGAATCCCTTCTGTGAGATAACCATTTCAAAGTAATAATGCGAGAATGAATAAGAAGCCATGAAAAAAGAGTTTTTTCCCATCATTATATTCAATGAAATAGGAAACATATCGAGCTATCCAAGACAAGAAAAGAAGGATAAAAAACGAACTTTGATATGAGTAATTAAAAAATTCTAACATTCAAAGTAGTCAGAAAAAAACAAGAAGAGAAAATCAATAGAGTCCATATTTTTTAATAAAATCTGTTCATTGAAACGACATTCTCATATCAACAAAACTTTGAGAGAAAAACATTACCAAAAAAAGAAGAGGGAAGATTCAAAGATACCACAACTCTAAAAGCGCAAAAAAGGCAATAAATAATCAACAGAGTACTAAAACGATAAGATAAATCACGGTATCATATAACTAGAAAACTAAAATTATTTTAAAGGCATACATAATTCAAATATAGATAAGAATAGCTCCTAAGAGAGAAAGTGCATAAACAAGCATTGTCTTAGGACGAATATAGGTATTAATAATTCTAAATAATCGACCTCCTGTTGCTAAATAGATAAAAATAATTCAATATCTATCGAGACTAAGCTCTATTCAAATATATTTTCAAGTAACAGAAAGAATTGCAACCTCTAAAAGTACAAACAAGATTAGAAGTTCTGCTCATCAAAAGATTCATTGTACAATCGCAAATTTATTTTTAATTCAAAATAGGATGTCTTTTTTTAGATACTGATAGAAAAGTTTTGAATATCCCAAAGAAACGTATGAATTTTCCTCAGCAGAAAGAGGTGCTCAAAGCGTTGAAAGAAGTTTTGCTTTAAAGAGTCTTGCTTGTTCTCTAATAACCTCAATATTGGTTGTTTGAGAACCAGGAACAACAGGATATATTTTATCATCTCATAGTTTTCAAAGGAGAAAATCTTGCGTATCAATAATAAGATTCAATGCTTTATGAAGCTCATCAATAATTTTATCAAGATTGGTTGCGAGACGAAGTTTTGCGATTTCTCATCTCATATCATCAAACTTCTTTTTTGTTTCAGGGAGAATATTATCTCATCATATACTAATAAGTTGATCTATTTGATCAACTACCTGATCAATTGCTTCATATGCCTTTAAAAGCTTATCATCAGTATAGTTTAATCTATTTTTCTTTTCTGCCTCTTCTTTCTGCTTTTTAATAAGTGCTTCATGTTCTTCTTCTTGTTTTAAAAGTCTTTCTATCGTCTTTTTTGTCTCTTCTTCATTAAGAGGATTTGAATATGCATCAACTTTAACAATATCAAACTTCAATTTTACAAGTTGAGCAACAAATTCCTCATATTTTGGAAAATTTCAAACAAATGTTGCTACAGCTCATGACTTTACTTTCACTTCAGCAAAAAAATCTCAAAATTTTTGAGGTTCTTCTTTATATTCATCTAATCAAAGCGTAACGACTTTTTCTTCAGATAAGAAAGCTCTCGCTTTTATAATATCATCACTTTCTATAAGAAGATCAATCGTATAGTTTTTCTCAGAAGTATCCTTAATTCAACTTACGTGAAAGAACATTCAGAATTGTGAAGTTAAAACCGGCTAAAGCTTAATTATAATAAATGAACTTTTATTAAAATACAATTAAAAATCAAGCATGCTTTAAAAGAAACTGTTTTTTAATTGATTTTTTTCACTCTCAGAAAGTGATTCTAATTTTTCTTCCATTTCTTCATCTGGTTCATGAAGATATTTAGAAAGTTCTGCTGTCTTTTCTGAAGCTTTTTTCATATGAACATAGTATTTTCAAAGTTCAGCAACCACATCAGAAAGCTCATCATTTTTCTCTAAAAGTTCTGTTGTTTTTTCTCTAAAGAGCTCGTTTTGAGCAGAGATTTCTTCCATTTCTTCTTGAAGAGAAAGGAGTTGATCGTTAGCTTGTTTTAAGTTTTTTCTTAACTCGCCAACAACATCTTTATGCTCATATTGAAAATAAAAGATAACATATCATAGAGCAACTCCTACAAGAAATGTTAATATTAGATATCATCGCATAGCTGTATTAGATTAATGGATAATAATAAGTAATAACTATGCTAAAAACATAGTATTTTAATAGGAAATTGCAAGAAGATTTTAAGCACTCTCCAAAAATTTATCAAAAAGTCATTTAGGTTCCTCTCAGTAATTTACAATATCAACAAGCATTCTAGTAAGAGGAAGCTCTAAATCATTCTCATTTAGGAAGTTTTCTAAGATATCTATCATATAAAGTCCCTCACATATCATATTACTAATCTTTCATGCAAGGATATCTTCTTTTTTTACTCCTTTTGCAATAGCATTTCAGGCATTTCGATTTCTACTTAATGGACTGGAACAGGTAACATAGAGATCACCAACTCCAGCATAAGAGAGTAATGCATCAACAGAGATTCAAAGATATTCTCCTAATTTTTTTATTTCTCAGATTCCTTTCGTAAAAATTAATGCTCTTGTATTGATTCAATATCCAAGTCCATTACTTAATCATGAAGCAAGTGCCACAATGTTTTTTAACGCTCATGCGAATTGCACTCAAACAACTTCTTGAGACAAAGAACATCTAAACCAAGATGTTTGAATACTATTTTTTACCTCCATTATTAACTTCTCATCTTGAGATGCTAATACTACTCCTGTTGGAATCTCTTTTACAACTTCTTCAGCATGAGAGGCTCAAGAAAGTATTACAAGAGGAATATCTTCTCCTAATCAGTCTTTTATTAATGTTGAAAGCGGTTGAAAGCAATCTTTTCTTCGTCATTTTGAAGCTAAGATAAGTTTTTGTCAGTGATAATATGGTTTTAGTTTTTCAATACCAACATGAAGAGCATGAGATGGTAAAGCAAAAACAACAAGTTCTGCACCAGAGATCACCTCCTCAAAATCTAAAGAACAATGAATATTCTCCCTTAATAGGACTCATGGAAGATAGGTGGTATTTTCTCTTTTATCGTTAATATCTTTAACTTCTTTTTCTGAGATAGACCAAAGCCATGGAGTATGATTATTATATGCTAGCACTTGAGAGAGTGCTGTTCCCCAGCTTCAAGATCATAGAATAGCGCACTTCATAAATATCAAAATAGATAATTAAAGTCGTTGAATCTCTATAGTTTTTCCTCTTTGTAAAAGCCAAATCATTCTTTTTTCTCTTTTAAGAAAAGATGTTTGATCTGTTGCATGAATGCTTATGGTATAGTTATCTTCTTCATTTTTAACAAGTTCTGTAAAAATCTTTTCTAATTTATCTAAACGATGAAACCTAATCTTTTTAAAGTTAAAGAATTTGGAAATCGTTTTTTCTGCGTTAAAATAAAGATAATTTAATGGGATAACAGTATCAACATTCGCATCTTTAAAATAACGGAGTTCTTGTTTTATTAAGGTATTAGTAAGTAAGGATTTCCAAGAAAGTCTTGTTAATAAAGGATTTAAGATTCACACCTCTTTTGCCCAATAATGAAAAGGATATGAAAAACGTTTAACTGATTTTTGTTCTAAACTAGGAGTATACTTTTTAGAAAATTCTTCTATAAGATTTTGAGCCATTTCTAAATCAGCAAATTCTCCTAGGAGTCCAAGTTTTCAAACTAATGAATGAGGAAAGACTTCCCTCATAAGATAATTTGAGAATAATGGAAGAATGCTAGCTTCTTCTTGTAATGTTAATTCATATACAGGAGGAATAATAATTTTCTCTACTCATTGTGATTTTAGATATTTGATTCCCTTTTTTACATTTTCTAAACTTGTAGAAAAATGTTTATCTCAATATGGAGCATTTAAAGAATCAAAATAAATCACATATTCATGATTATAACGAGTAAGAAAATGGAATAATGCAAGCGTTTCCATTCCACTAGAAATAAGACCTATTTTCATGTTGAAGAGAATGGAAATAAAGTAAGATATTCAGAGAATACTTCTAAGAAGTTCGTCATATCACTAGCTATTTGAAGCTTTTCAACAACATCTTTTTTGTGAAGAAGTTCTTCTAATGTTTTTTTTGCTCTATAATTAGATGTATTATTTTCTATTTCTTCTTTTAGTGCACCAATTTGGAGTTCTAGTTCTGTTATTCTTGATACTAGGGTTTCTTCTAAGAACATTTTAGCTTTTCCCAAAAGTTCTTCCTCAAAACTCGACATTGCCTGTTTAATCATTGTTCTTTGAGAGAAAAGTTTAAGGAATTGAACTTTTTTTTCTTCGTATAAGGTGTCTCGGTATTCTAAATCATCTCAAAGGTTACTATTAGCGATTATTTGTATGATAACATCATATTCAGTTTTAATATAAGAATTAA
>JAFTEM010000002.1 GCA_017453665.1 bacterium
GCTGTAGAAGAAGGTGCTTCAGATATCCATATTGAGCCTCTTGAAAACTATTCTAGAATCAGATTAAGAATAGACTGAGTGCTTCAAGAACTTATCCAGTATCCTAGATCTCTTCATGAATCAGTAATTTCAAAATTTAAGATTGAATCAGGACAGATGAGACCTGATGAAAAGAGATTACCACAGGATGCCAGAGTTTCTTCTATAACTCAAACAAATAAAGAAATCGATCTGCGTGCGAACACCTTACCTACTGTTTGGTGAGAAAAACTCGTAATGCGTATCGTAGATAAATCAAAAGCTATCCCCGCCCTCAATACGCTAGGTATTGTAGGTTCAAATAAAGTTTCTATCGAAAAACATCTTCAAGATCCGAACGGTATTTTGCTTAATACTGGACCTACTGGTTCTTGAAAAACAACAACACTTTATGCCGCTCTAAACGAAATTAATGATATTGAAAGAAATATTATTACTTATGAAGATCCGGTAGAAAACAAAATGGAAGGATTAAACCAATCACAGGTAAGATCTGATATTGGTTATACTTTTCTTTCAGGTTTAAGATCTGCCCTCAGACAAGACCCTGATGTTATCATGGTATGAGAAATTCGTGATAAGGAGACTCTAGAAATGGCCATGGAATCAGCCATGACCTGACACTTGGTGTTCTCTACAATCCATACCAACTCAGCTGTAGAAACGCTTACCAGAGCCTTCAATCTTTGAGCAAAACCATTTATGGTAGCAGGTACTTTCAACCTCGTAATTGCGCAAAGACTTTGTAGAAATATTTGTCCTAATTGTAAAACAACAACTAATGTACAAGCAGATCCAAGGTATCAAAATGCGCTAGAAACCTTCAAAGAGTTCGATAGAGACGCACTTAAAGATGAACTTATGAGTAGAGGAATTACCGGTCAAGAATGGTCAACATTTATTAAAGACGGTATTATTGCTATTTGAACAGGTAAAGATCCAAAAACAGGAGGAATCTGTCCTTTATGTGGAGGTTCATGATATAAAGGTAGAGTTTGAATCTATGAGCTTATGGATTATACCGATGATATTAAGAGTTTGATTTTGGATGGTAAATCAGCATTCGATATCGGACACTACGCTCTAGCAAAAGGTATGATTGATCTTGAGAGAGACGGTATCTTTAAAATCATGAAATGAATGACAACACTTGATGAACTCTACAGGTTCGTAAGACTAAGAAATAAGAAATAGATACTTTATACCAAAGACTAAATAAAAAATGCAAAAAAATTTTATCGATAATATTATCCAAGAAGTTAATAAACCTAGTCTTGACTCAAAGGTAAATTTTTTCAGACTTCTTGCGGTATCACAAAATGCAGGTCTTGGTATCAGAGAATCTTTAGTTTCAATCAATAAATCAGAATCTAATAAAACATTAAGAGATATGATTAACGGAATGATCTATTCCTTAACTGAATGAGCATCACTTGCAGATGCGCTTTCTGAATATGATTATTTCTTTAATTCAGAGGAAATCGAGCTTATTAGATCCGCACAGATTACAGGTAATATGTCTTCAGTTGTTGCTCAGCTCGCAGAAGAATTGGAAAACAACCAGGAAATTAACTCTAAGATTTCTAAAGCATTAAGTTACCCTATTATGATTTTAGCAATTGCTGTTATTGCTGTAATCGTTATCCTAGTATACGTTATGCCAGGAATGGTAGAGATGTTCGTACAATGAAACACTGAGCTTCCAGCAATTACACAGTTTATGCTCGATCTTTCCGACTTTTTTGAACAATATTGGATTATGATATTCCTTATTGTTGTTGGAGTAGTTGTTGGATATAAGGTTGCTTATAGTAAGGTCGTAATCTTTAAAGTTTTTATGGATACCTTATTTGTAAAAGTTCCTGTAATTTGAGATGTAGTAAAAACATTCTATATGTATAGATTCTCAAACCTTCTCTCTCAATTTTATGAGGCATGAGTATCTCCAGTAGTGTCATTGAATCTTTTAGCAAGTATCTTTGATAATTTTAATTATAAAAAGAAAATGCTTGATGCAAAATCAGATCTTGAATCTTGATTTACCTTGTATGAAGCATTATCTTCATCATCACTTTTTGATCCAATCTTAACGCAGATTATTAATGTGTGAGAAAATACTTGATCATTAACAAGTGTGCTAGGGAAAATGTCTATTTTCTACCGTAATAACTTTAGAAATACTATCGATATGGCTACGTCTCTAATTTCACCAATCTTTATGGTGTTAATCGCATCCGTTGTATGATTAATCGTTGCTGCGATTTATCTTCCAATGGCGGATATGCTTCAAGCCGTTCAAAATCTTTAATTTTATCTTTATTGAAAAATATGAAAAAACAAGTTATAGGAATATTAGCTATAGCTTTGTTGGGATTCAGTTTTACATCAGCATCAAGAGTAACTGAAATTATCCAATATCATTTTCAATATTGAACAAAAATGTGAGTAGAATACGTTTCTACAACGAATGCAAAATGAGATTATTCAGATCTTTGGTATGTCCTTAGTCAATCTGATTATTTTCTTAAAGAAAATATTTCACAACTTCTCGATTCAAATGAAAGAAGTACAAATCTTACAAGATATTTAAGAGATGGAACTTCATTAACAAATGCTTTATGATATCATAAAAACAGTTTAAATAGTGAGTTACAAACTATTGCAAATAAAATCCAGAATTGTGAGAACCAGCTTTCAAGAGCAAACCAACTCTATACAACAAGTTTGAGCTCTAGAAACGAGAATGGATTCAATCAAGCAGTACAGAGTGCACAATCAGCAAGAAGCTGTCTATGAGAATTACAAGCCCAACAAAGTGCAGTAAAAACACTTCTTTCACAAGTCGACACGTACTCAACACTAATCAATAGAAGAACAACCTATTTAAAAAATAATCAATCACTTATTTTAAAACATTATGATATTCTTAAACCTTCACTTCTAAGAGAACTCTATCCAATAGCTGTGCAATTAGAAAACCAAAGTAAGTCACTCTAGATATCATAAGCAAGAACATAAGAAGCTATTTGTTTAAAGATAGGTCAGGCGGTAAATCATCACCACTGACTTCTTCTTGGACGACGAATCCAAATAAGTACAACATATCTTGGATTATCAACAGTGATTACTCAAGCAAAGGTTCCGTTTGTCCAACCTTCTCATCTTCCATATTTTCAACGGAAGGCAATCTGCGCGGTTCAACTTTTTGCTCCTAATTTTACTTCTGGAATGTTCGCATTTACAAGCTCATTATTCGTATTTAAGACCTCCCATAATCATTTAGTGATAGCCTCAGATGTAGAATTTTTAAAGATTTTTTTCTTTTCTTGATAAGAAGAAATTTCTTGTTCAGTATTCTCAGACCCTTTATTAATAATCTGAGAAATAATAGTTGGTTTCATATAGTATCCACCATTTACAAGTGCAGCATATGCTGCAGCTAATTGAATCTGGGTTACTGTTAATCACTGTCCGAACGAATTGTTTAAGAATCTTGATAACGATACAATATTTTCTTTATCAACAAATCCTTCTTTTTCTCATGCAAGTTCAATCTCTGTTAATTCTCAAAATCAAAGTTTGCTAAGGTAATTATAGAATGCATATTTTTGAATCTTTTGAACAATATTTACCATTCAGATATTACAAGACCATATCAGCGCATGCAAATAATTGTGAGTTCATTCACAAATCTTAGTAGCGTTCTTGATCGTAAATGGTCAAACATCAACATATCATTTGTCGGTATATTGATCATTTAAGGAAACTTCATCAGTATCAAGTCCAATTGCTGTAGTGAATGATTTAAAAATACTTCCTGGTTCAAATGGTGTAGAGATATTATTATCAACAAAAACTTGAGGTCAATAAATATTGCTTTCTATAAATTTTTGAAGTCCTGTGTTTTGTCTTTCACTAATGGTTGCTGTCCTATAATTTCCTCATGTATAAATATAAACAGGAATCTCATTATAACTTAAATCATCAATAATATAAGCATATTCTTCTCCCAATGGCATTAATGTATATGCATCATTATAAGAATTTGGATTAAAACTTGGAGCACTCACAGAAGCTTTTACTTCTCATTTTTCTGTATCAAAGACTAAGATATTAATAGCATCAGCTCTTAAATCTATAAGTTGCTGTTTTGCAAGTTGTTCAGCCTCTCTCTGAAGTCAAAGATCTATTGTTAGATAAATATCACTTCAATCTACTGGTTGAACTATCTCAAATTCATTAGTTCCAACATTTCAAGCCATTCCAGAACTTCTTCATTTTATTTCTCCTTTTGTTCCTTTGAGCATATCATCATAATATTGTTCTATTCAATAATATGCCACTCAATTCTTACCAACAAATCAGAGAATATTAGCCATAAAATCACCATAAGGATAATACCTTGTTGTATATGGTTCAAGGATTAATCAATAGAGGACAGGGATTCCTATAAAACGGTTATTGGTTGGATCTTTTTTTGATTTCTCATTTTGATGTTCGGTTTTGAGATTTCTAACTTCTTCCGCTAATTCAGGATTTAATCAAGAAATAAGTTTAATATATCTTCGTTCTTGATACTCAAAAAGTTTTTCAAAATTCTCTCAAACTGGATATTTCCATTTCTGTAAAATAGCTTTTAATTGAGCAATAGCGCGGGATTTGTTTGTTACTTTAGCAGGGACAACGTAAAGATAATTTTCTTTTTCTATTGAAACAAATGGAAGCTCTAATTGTTTTAGTTCTTCTAAAAATCTTGGTTCAGTATAATATCAAAGATAATTCGATGTTTTTACTCAAATTTGAATCTTTTCATCAAGCCTTCTCTTAATTAAATCAATTGCTCTAGCTTCAGAGAATTCATCAACGACCCTATTATATTGTTCTTCATATCATGTAAAATCAAAGGTATCGTATTCTGGTGATTTTTCTCATTGTCCATAATAGAAAAGATCAGGTTTTTTAGGAAGAAGATCTACTCAAGCAAAAAGTTCGACATTCCTTACACATTCTGCTTTTGTCGGTTCCTTCATCCCGTTAATTACGCAAAGATGTTTATAGATAATAGGAGCAATAATTTCTATGAAACGAGGTTTCATAGCTCCTGTTGGTAAACCTTTTGATGCATTTTCTGCAGGAAATTCTGTTAAATCCGCTGGGTCTAACGCTAAATCATAAAGAGTGATATTTTCTGTCAATTGCACTTCATGTCATCATTTATCTAATGCATAAATATTACCTCTTTCAGGAGTTAATGAAGATTCTTTATAATGAAGCTTACTTAATTGGATATCATATTCGTCATGCTTAACAATCTGTAGCCAAAAAAGTTTGAGGATAAGGATTCCAAATAAGAATAAGAAAAACACAATCAATGTTAATTCTTTACTATGAATTGTAGCATTGATAAACGGAATATTTTTTATCATCATTCGTAAAGAAGCCTCTTTACTATGAGATCTTTTTGGACTATAAAGACTATTCATAATGAGTAATTCAAGATTTATTTAATATAAAATCCTTTCGTATCAAAAACCGTTTCTAAAGTATATTCAAATCATCAAGATCCTCACCAATTTCTATTTGAAGAAAGATGTTCGCTCAATCATGCAGTGAGAGATATTTTGATATAAGGATTTATTTGTTGATTCATTTCTGCCCAAGCAAGGTCTGGGTCTTTTACTGGATAAATTTCAATATTCCAATCTGTGATATTTAGTTTCTCATCAAAGAGGTCTACCCATCAATCATCTTTACTACCAGGAAGTTTATATCAAGGATAAAGTTCTGTTGATGATGTAGCTGTTTTTAAGGCATTTCAGGTACACTCAAACATTTGTCCATGATCACATGCCCAAGTATCTATTTGACCATCGAAAACTCAAGAATCACTTGCTGCATCAAATTGATGTTTACTTCACGCATCAAACCCTCTTAACTTAAGCATTTGGATTCAATAATATCCTGTTCAAAAATTTGTTTTATCGCTTCACGTATATTCATGCAAATATCTTCTTAAGAAAATTCTTCTAGATCAATCGTGAGAAATAAGATAAAGTTCCTTTATACTCGTTGGATTACTAATTGCTTCTTGTCAATTCCCATAATCCCTATCATCAGCATCTCCCACGATATTTCCGTCGTTATCTGTATCTTCTCAATAACTCCAAAACGTTCTTTTATACTGTCCATAAGAATAAGGACTTCACGATGATCAATTTGTTGAGGTTAACAATGTATGATTTGTATTTCCATTTCAATAATAAGTATCTTCTGTACAATGTCCTTTATCAAGAGTACAACCTACAGCTTTTCTATTATAATATTCCTCATAATCTACAGTATAATCTTGAAAAATAATAGCTAATCTATCCATAGCATCATTTGTCTGTTGGATAAGCGTCTGTCTGGCATCATTAAAATTCTTAACTTTTGGTAGGGTTTCCAAAAGCCTATACATAATCACAATAATAGATGAGGAAATAAGTACTACTAAAATTATTTCAATCAGAGTAAATCATCTTTTTCTTGCCATGATGTTCAAAACTATCTACTAAACATATAAAAATTCTCCCAATACTAAGGAGAATTTTCTAAAAAATTATTGTAATAAACTATTCATTTTTGCTCTAGTTGCTGTACCAAACCAACCGTATGCTGATTTATCTTTTTCTTTTCCTGTAATAATTCCTTCTTTAAGTTGGAAATGATAAACAGCTTCAATAGTTGCTGGAGAATATACTCAAGTAATCTCACCATCATAGTATCCTCGTTTTTTAAGAACAGTCTGTAATGTTTTTACTTGTTCATAATATTGATTTTTCTTAAATGCTTGAGTAAAGACAACATTTGTAACTGGAGTTTCTGTTACAACATTTTCTTCAACACTACCAGTTTGTTCTTCTGCTTCCTGAACAGGAGAAATTGATTCTAACATTGTTCTAAAGTTTCTTACAAGTTTTCTTGTTAAAGTTTCACTATCTTTTTGGAAATAAGTAACAGTTGGAGCCTCTAAAATAGACATATTAATTTTTCAATCATTTATGGCATCAGTTAAAAGATTAAGTCCTTTTACTAAGCTTTCACTTGTTGTATCGACATCTTTAGCATAACTTGTAATATTAAAGCTTGTTGTGAGAAGAAGAGAACAATCAACAGTCTTTTCTGAATTTAAGAATTGTTTATCAACATTAGCTTTTTTATCTAATAAAGTTTCATAATTTTCATAAGAAAAGAGTGCAGAGAAAAGATAGTACTCAGATTTTTTAATCTCAGTTCTAAATTTCTTTATAAAATTATCTTTGTTAATATAATATTGAGCTTGAACATCACTATTTGGTTGATATTTTTCAATATATTCAGTAATAACTTTATCTAATTGAGCTTCAAAAGCTTCTTCAGCTTCAGCTCTCGCTTTTTCTAAATCAACTAATAATGTTGAATTTTTATTAATAGCCCCAGAGAAATCTTCTAAAGCCTTTGTTACGTTATCAGCTGCAGATTCAATCATTGTAAATGCATCTAATTTAACAGCCAATCCGTTTAATAGTTCAGAATTATTGTCAACATAAGCTAAGAAATTGTTTTTAGCTGCTGTAGCTTTTGTGTAGTAAGTGCTTTCTAAATCAGTAATTTTTTGTGCATTCTGATTATAGTAAGTATCTAGAGAACTTTCAAAGACTATAGGATCTTGTGTAGTTAATCCAAAGCTTAGTCTCTTAATATCTCAATCAAGTTGGATATATTCATTAAGAATTGTCTCTTGGAGTCAAGAAACAAGTTTATTAAAATCTAAATCTTGATCTTCTCCTGAAATAGCTCATAAACAACTTGCTGCTTTAAAAAGTGTTGTTTCTGTTATAGCAGAACTCTCTTTAGCTGTGCTTTCTAATTTTTTCTTACTGCTTTCTAAGTTCTCTAGGAGTTGTGTTCTATTAGTATCTAATTTTTTACTAAAAGCCTCTATTTGAGAACCTGTTAATCAAGCGGCAAATACTCAATTACTTATCACAAGAAGTCATAATCACATAAGAGAAATTCAGATTTTTTTCATTAGCAAAATACAAAGGATAAAGAGTATATTGTATGAGTAGTGTTTTTATTAAAAAATTCAAGTTGAAATCTTAAAAAAAAACACTAAAAGAAAGATTGAATTTTTAACTTTTATACCATAAACGTAAGCGAATGACATTAATTCCTACCGTTATCGAAAAAACTAAAGCAGGAGAAAGAGCCTACGATATTTATTCAAGATTGTTAGAAGATAGAATTATTTTCGTTGGAGAGCAAGTACATAGTGCTATGGCTAATACAATTATCGCACAAATGCTTTTCTTAGAAAAAAAAGATCCTGATAAAGATGTAATTATGTATATCAATACTCCCGGAGGAGAAGTTAATTCAGGGTTGGCTATTTATGACACAATGCAAATCTTAAAATGTGATATCCAAACTATTTGTACTGGATTGGCTGCATCTATGGGATCACTTTTGCTTGCATGAGGAACAAAGGGGAAAAGATTCGCTCTTCCTCATTCTAGAGTAATGATCCATCAGCCACTTATAGCAGGCGGAGGTATTTCTGGACAAGCAACTGATATCCAAATAGAAGCAGAAGAAATGATGAAAGTAAAGGAAATATTAACAGATATTATTGCTAAACATTCATGAAAAAAGTATGAAGAAGCACTAGCTGATATGGAAAGAAATAAATGGATGAGTCCAGAAGATGCATTAGCATATGGACTTATTGATAAAATTATTTGAAAATAGACAATTGCCTTCTAACTTCACAATTCATATATAAAACTCCTAATCTTTTTTTAGGAGTTTTTTTCTTGAATTTAGATTTCCATTTCCTTAGAAGTAGAAAAAACAAAAAACCAAAAACCAACTATGACCCAACAAGAAGTAAAAAAAATTGTTTCTCGGATTCTAAAGAATACTGAGGAAATGACCGCTAAAAACATGATTAATCGTGCGGTTAAAATATTTAATGATTGTGCTCTTCTTTTTGATGCACGAAAAGAGATAGAGAACTTTCCTGTTGCTTATGGATGGGATAGCGCTCGAATTCATTTCCTTTTTGGAGTATCAATGCTGGGGAGGTCAGAAGCCTCGCCGTATGGAAGCTATCGCAAGCTGACACCTTGTCGCTCATTTCGCAAAGGAGAAGGGATTGATGCTGATTGTATCTTCTTTGACAAAATGAATATGTCGTTAGCAAAAGCTTACAAGAAAAAGAAGACGCGAGAAGAATTTTTTGGCCAACTAAGTAAATATCTCAAGACATTTCAAAAACTTTTGGATACACGTTGGATCAAACTTTATGCGGAAGCGTAGGAGAATGCATTAATTCTCCTACATTTTTTATTTAAAAAAATTTTTTAGCATTTTCACTTGCATTTAACAGTTAAAACTGTATAAGTTTACTCGTTAAATTGAAGTAATTGGGGAATCGTCTAATGGTAGGACACCGGACTTTGACTCCGTTTGTCCAGGTTCGAATCCTGGTTCCCCAGTTTTTAATGCGGAGTAGAGAAACGGTATCTCGTCGGGCTCATAACCCGAAGATAGGTGGTTCAATTCCATCCTCCGCAACCAAATAGCTATCTAGCCAATCGGGAGTAGCTTAATAGGTAGAGCATCAGACTCTGAATCTGGGGGTTACAGGTTCGAATCCTGTCTCCCGAGAATATACTCTCGAGTAATCAACTGACGCCGGGATGGTGGAACTGGTAGACACGCTTGGCTTAGAACCAAGTGCCTTACGGTGTGCAGGTTCAAGTCCTGTTCCCGGTAGTTGATTAAAATCAAGACGAATACAATTATGAACTAATATTATTTATTATTGATTGAATATTTGTTCGTAAAAAGTAAAAAATCTCTTGAAAATGGGTCCAAATTTTGTATAGTGTCTTTCGTTAATCCGAGGTAGCTCAGCGGTAGAGCAGTTGGCTGTTAACCAATTGGTCGTGGGTTCGAACCCCACTCTCGGAGAATTTGTGCTTTATATTTAGTTATCAGTTTTTCAATGCCAATTAAGAAGTCTGCAGTTAAAGCTATGAATAGGTCTCAGGTTCTCGCTAAAAGAAACTACGATTTCAAGTTGAGAATGAAGATGGCTATGAAAAAATTCCTTAAAGCAGTCGAAGCAAAAGAAGAACTGACTATTGAGGATTTGAGTAAGGTATTCAAAGCTATCGATAAAGCAGAAAAAGTAGGAATCATCAAAAAGAGAAACGCTGCTAGAAAAAAGGCTAGAGTTTCTAAAGCTTTTGATTCTTTAAAGAAATAGTCCTCTAGGGACTTATGCCAGCTTAGCTCAATAGGTAGAGCAACCGCCTTGTAAGCGGTAGGTTGTCGGTTCAATTCCGACAGCTGGCTCCATTAAAA
>JAFTEM010000007.1 GCA_017453665.1 bacterium
CAAAAACTATCCCTTCATTACAACCTGGGATAGTTTTTGTTTTTTTATTAAAAAATTTCGGCTATTTTTTTATTCATTTTTTCGCCTATTTTTTGCTTTTTTTTCATTTGCGGATATAATTGATTTGTGGAATTTTAACTTTTCAATTTAAGGTAATGCCAAGTACTGATAAAAAAGCAGGGACAACACCAGTTCCTTCAAGTAATCAAGCAACACAAAATGATGAATTTGATTTAGGAATTGTTTCTTCAACTCCTCAAGCATCTGATGAAGCAACTAATCCTTCATCTGAAGAAAATACTGTTGCTCAAACAAATGATTCACTTGATTTTAATCTCGATTTACCAGATTCTTATGCTGATACTCCTACTGAAAAAGCAGCTAGTTCTGAAAAAGCTACTGAAGAAGAAAAGTCTGTAGAATCTGCTATACCAGATATCGATTTACCTCAAGCAGAAGCTCCAGCTCAAGAAACTCCTGTTCAAGAAGCTCCAGCTCAAGATAATTCAATTCTTGATATCGATTTTCCTGATGTTTCAGCTCCTCAAGAGCCATCAGCTCCTATTCAAGAGGCTGCTATTCAAGAACCATCAGAACCAGTTCAAACAGAATCAGTAACGCCAGAACCTATTGAAAACATAAATACTGCTCCAACATTCCAAGAACAACCACAAATGAGTGTTGATACTGTTTCAGAACAACCTCAATTTAACTTAAATAGCGAAAATACTTCTCTTCCTCAAGATGAAGCACCAGCTCAATGAGGAGGAATGTTTTCATCAATACAAGCTGCTGATGAAACCTTTATTCCAGATCAAATAAGTGATAACGGAAGTTCTTTATTATTTTCAGAAGCTCCAGCTGATGCTAATTTGAATAGCCAAGCTTCTCCAGATATCTCTTTAGATGCACAATGAAATAGTGATGCAATTTGAGAACCTCAAAATGGAGAAACACTTTCTGATACTTTAAAATTCCAAGAAGAAGTTGAGCTACCAAGTGCTGATGCAGCTGCATTATCAGAAACTCCAGCTGCTCCAAATCCATTATTAGAAGAACCTATGGCAGAAGAACCAGAAGGGACACTTAATATGGATGCTTTAATGGGAGAACCTCAAGAAGCACAAACACTAAATTTAAATAATTTTACAGCACAAACAGAAAGCCCTGCTCCACAAGAATGAGTAAGTGATTGAATGACAGCACAAAATCCTCAAGCAGAAGCTCCAGCTCAAGAAACTGCTGTAGCTCAAGCTCAAGAAGGAGAACAAGCTGCAGCTCCACTTAATCTTGATGAAATGATGACACAAAATACTCAAGCTAGTGCAGAACAACAAGCTGAAAATGTATGAGAAATTGATCCCTTTATGGCAATGAAATCAACACTTGAAGGTAAAAACGTTGTTGATTTCCAAAACGGAACTAATCAAGAAGCTAAACCAACATTAGATTTGAATGCAATGCCAACCCAACAACAAGCTGCTGCATCAAATCCAATGACTTCATGATTATTATCTAAACTATGAGGAGTCTCATTAAAAGGTTGATCTAAAAAAGCAACAATATGAATCTTCTCAGTATTATGAATCGTTGCTGCATGAGCTATTGTCTATATTAGATATCCAGATCTTTTTGTTTGATGAATACAAACACCAGATACTCCTACCCCTGTTATCACCTATCAAGATCCTGAAGAACATGGTTCAGCTATCGAACAAACAGGTAGTACAACACAAGATCCTGAGCAAAACGAACCAACAGAAACACTTACTTGATCTGAAGAAGAAAACGTAGAAATTATAGAAGAAAATCCAGGAGCAGTTCCTGTTGATGGAGAACTTCTAGCAGGAAGTGATGATGATATTTTAGTTATTGATTTAACTGATGGTGAAGAGAGTACTAGTATTGAACCGACAGTTCCAAGTACACCTAAAGAACCAGAAGTTGATCCAATTGCTAATCCAGCAGGTCCTGAAGTTCTTCCAGAAGGTTCAGAAATTGGTTGAGAAGCTGTTGATCCTTTAGCTGGTGTTGAAGATATTGTATGAGCGCTTAATAATACAGACCTTATCAAACAAGAGGCTATGCAATACCAAGCAAAGGGTGCTGAATTAAAAGACCAAGGTGCTTCAGCAAACAATACAACAATGTTTAAATACGGTACTGCATTGGAATGACAAGCAAAAGCACTCATAGATAAACTTGAAAAAGGTGAAAATATTGATATATCTACATGGACAGAGCAAAAAGCTACTTTTGATGGATATATAGAAAAAGCAAATGCCTAAGAAAGTTAAAAAAACTTCTATAAAAAAAGGTGGGGCTCGTCAAGATGCTCCATCTTTTGATATTTTTCAAAAAGAAGGAAACCATTCTATGAAGATGTCTTATTTTGCGATGCTTTTTAAGCAATATTTAGAAAACACTAAAAACGCGAGTCCAAAAACAGTTGAGAATTATACTTTTTGGATACAGAACGCTGTCGCTTATTTTAGGGATCCTGATGTTCAAGATATTAAACCACTTGATATTCTTCAATATAGGATGGAGCTATCTAGTCGCTGATTAAGTAAAAAAACTGTTAATTATTATATTATTGCATTAAGATCATTTTTTAAATTCTTAACAAAAAATGAGATTGAATGTATCAGTCCTGAAAAACTAGAGCTTGCAAAGATTCCTCCAAGAGAAATTAACTTTTTATTAGAAGAAGAAATTGAGCTTATTTTAAATGCTCCATTATTATACACGGAAGACGAGCTTCAATCTGCAAGAGATGATCTTATTTTAAATATTCTTTATTGAACAGGACTGAGAGTTTCTGAACTTATTAATCTTGAAAGAAAAGATATTGTCCTTTGAGAAAAACAGTTCTCAATTATAGGAAAAGGTTCTAAGATGAGATCTGTGTTTTTTACAAAAGCAGCATTAGAAAAACTTGCTATCTATCTTGATCTAAGAGATGATGATTATCCAGCGCTCTTTATTTCTCTTTCTCGTAATAGTTATTGAAAAAAACTCTCAAGGAATTCTATTGAAGAGCTTGTTAGAAAATATGCAAAATTAGTAGGAATTACTAAAAAAGTAACTCCTCATACTTTAAGACACTCTTTTGCTACCTCGTTATTAAAAAAATGAGCTGATATTAGATCAGTTCAGACGTTATTAGGGCATTCATCAATCACTACAACACAGATTTATACGCATGTTGATGATCGTTTCTTAAAGAATGTTCATAATCTATTAGATTAGTTCAAAGCTTTTGCACAATGGTATGCTGATGTCCAACACCATTGAAGATTATATCCTCATGTTTCTCAAGTAACATTTAATGCTTCTCCAAGGACAAAAATTCCTGGAATTTTTTTTAATTCAAAAGACTCATTTACTTCATCAAAAAGAACTCATCATGCCATTACTTTTGCTGTTTCTCGGTCTTTGAGAAGTTGTGGAGTTAAACTAAGGATGTAATTTCTTAATCATTTTGGAGCTTTAAGATGGGCAAGAAGCCTTTTAGTAATATCAGTTTGTTTAATACTAAGTTTTATTTTTAATTCAGAAAGCTCTTTTTTATACTTTCATAACAATAATGAAAGATTGAATACTAAAGGTCATGAGATTCCTCGATGGGTAAAAAGGATAACTCAAGATTTATTAAAGATACTCTTTCCTGTTTTTTCTTTTACTACCACTTCAGCGAACACAGAACTTCAACTTAAAGAAGAAAGGTCTTCTTTTGTTGTTATTCAACAAAGAGCAGGCGTTGGATTCTGTACAGCTATTCAAAACTTCTTTGAAAACCTAAAAATAAAGTCAGATCCTCCTATTTGAGGAAAGGTTTTTCATCAAGAAGCAATAACAATGTGTTTTGTTAAGAATGTTTGAGAAGATGTTAGGATACTATACCCATCATTTTCTTTTGAAATATCTGTTACTTCTTCGTTATAGAAAATCGTATTCCCATTTTCTTCATTTCCCTTAAGAAGGAAACTTAAGAGTTCTTTTGATTTATTTGATTTTAAGAACATTCTTCCATTATCTTCTTCTTTTGTCTCGATACCTTTCTCATTAAAATATTTAATAACTTCTTGTGCTCAAAACTCTTTAAAAAGTTGTTGGAGTCTTTCTAAATCATCTCAGAAATAATGTTCTTTATTAACATTAAGATTTGTAAAATTACATCTTCCTTTTCATGAAAGAAGAAGCTTATTCCCAGCTTGTTCGTTTTTTTCTATAAGAGCAACTTTTTTATCTTTTAAGAGACTTCAAAGGAATAATCAAGATGCTCAAGCTCATATAATGATTACATCATACATCATTTTTCTCATTATAAGCTAAAGAATACTTGTTCAAAAGCATTGAACAAAGCATCTCCAAAATAAAAGAAAAGAAGATAAGAGAAGATAAAACATCAGATACCAAGGAAAGATCCGATAATAACATCGCTTAACCAATGAACATGAATATACCATCTACTCCAGGCGATAATAGCTCATCCGATAAGTGCTAAAACAAAAACTCGTTCATAATAATGGATATCTAATAGCCAAACAGAAGCTAATGCGAATGAAAGAAAAAATACGAAACCAGCTCAAGTATGTCAGCTAGGAAAACTATAGTCCTTAAACTTTATTTTTGCATCTTTTGGTCTTGGTCTTTGGGTAATTCTTTTTAAGCTCCAGAAAAGAATTGAAACCATTATAATACTAGAAACTCCTATTCAAATTATTCTATATTCTTTTTGCCATAAAAAGATTGCGACCATGATAAGATAAAAAATACTCACAGTAAGAGGGGTGATTGCGTAATTAAGGAATAAGGCAAGATAAAGAAGTCATGGTTGTTCTTTTCCTTCAAATGCAAGTTCTTTATCCCATTTATTTATATATTTGGGGAAAAGAATCATTGCAAGAGTGGCTAAAACCACAATGATTGCAAGACTGATACTAATATAGGCTAACTCTTTTGGAGAGAGGGAAAAGAACATACTATTTCTCTCAATAAAGAACTAAAATATTACAATGTATTTTCCTGAAGTTCATCATTTATTCGAACTCCTTCAATACTGTTTCAATCAGGATAACTCAATTTTCAATTTCAATTTTTCATTCCCTTGAAAAAGATTCCTTCAAAAATACTTCAGTCTTTAGCGGTATATTTTCAAGTTCATCGTTTACTTCCTCAAGATCGATATCATTCATAAACTTCTCAATCATTATAATGCAAAATTCCATATCAATGAGGCTCTTCATTTAACCATTCTCATGAATAGTAAGATCCATCATTATTCATAAGAATTCCTATTCCGTTGATCATATTATTTTTAAATTCTCAAGAATAGATTCCTTCATTACAATCATAGGTTCCTTTTCCTTCTACAATTCAATTAATCCAATCTCCTGTTAAAACACATCCATCTGGATAATACATAGTTCAATATCAATGTCTTTGATGTTTAGGACTTCCTTCATTTTCTGAAAATTCTCCGATATAATATCAACCATCACTTCGTGTTAAGGTATCTCACTGAACAGATGGTTCATAGTTTTGATAATTATTAATCCTAAAAACCTTTTCTGCCTCTTGAAGCTCTCCTTTTTTAGCTCCATTTCGTGTAAATGCAATAATTACAATCAAAATAATAAGAGGGATGATTGAATAAATAGTCGATTTTCGAGAATTTTCCATACTTAAAATATTCGTATAAAGGTAATTAAGATATAGGTATCTCCTTTGATATTTCAACGGTTTCACAGAAAAATATTCTTAAAAATTTTTCTCTTAATTTTTTGTTAAAAAAATCATTTCAAAGATATCCTTACTCACTGAAAACCCTCCTCCTATTCATTGTATTGTTAAAAAAATGACAAAAGTCAAATATTTTAAAAAACAAGCATATTACCTATATTTTCAAGCACTAAAGTTCTTTATAAAAGCTAAAACTAATACGATTTTTCTCTTAAATGTTAAAAACTTGCTAACTACCTGTTATCAATAGAAAAAAAATAATACATTTTTTCTCTTGATTTTTCTATAAAATACAATATCTTGTGATTGAATAAAAAATAGAACACAAAATGTTGTGGTGTAGGAACGTTTTGAAGGATACTTTTTATTCTAGTTCCGACAGTAGTCAGGATTTTTTTATAACTTCTTTTATGATTAAAATGACAATTAGAAAGGTAATTAAAAGAAACGGATCTGAGGTAGCATATGATGCAGAAAAGATTCGTGTTGCTATTCAAAAGGCAAATAAAGAAGTTCCAGAAAAAGAACAAGCAAGTGATTTCCTCATTTCTGAAATCATCAGATCTCTAGAAAGTACAAAAAAGGGGATTGTTCCTATTGAAGAAATCCAAGACTATATCGAGAAACAGCTTATAGAAATGCATAAGGCTGAATTAGCTAAAAAATATATTATTTATCGTTTTCAAAGAGCGTTAGTAAGAAAAGCTAATACAACTGATGATTCTATTCTTACACTCATCCGTAACGATAATAAAGAAGTTGGACAAGAGAATTCTAATAAAGATTCAGCTATTGCTTCTACTCAAAGAGACTTAATTGCATGAGAGGTTTCAAAGGATTTGACTCGTAGAATGTTATTACCTGAAGAAATTAGAAATGCACATGATGAAGGAGTATTACACTTTCATGATATGGATTATTTTGTACAACCAATATTCAATTGTTGTTTGGTAAATATTAAAGATATGTTTGAAAATGGTACAGTAATGAATGGAAAGTTAGTAGAAACTCCTAAATCTTTCCAAGTAGCTTGTACTGTTATGACACAAATTATTGCATCTGTTGCTTCATCTCAATACGGATGACAATCAGTAAATATTAAACATCTTTGAAAATATCTTCATAATACAAAAGAAAAGTATAGAAGGAAGTATAAAGAACAATTTGGTAAGGAATTTAGCGAAGAACAAATTGAGAAACTTGTACAATCTAGAGTACAAGATGAACTCTCTTCTGGTGTTCAGACAATCCAATATCAAATTAATACACTTATGACTACTAATGGTCAATCACCATTTGTAACACTCTTCCTAGAACTTGATGAAAAAGACGAATATATTCAAGAAACTGCTGAAATTATTGAAGAAATCTTCAAACAAAGAATTCAAGGAATTAAGAATGAGGTTTGAGTATACGTTACCCCAGCTTTCCCTAAGTTAGTATATGTATTAGATGAACATAACTGTCTAAAAGGAGGTAAATATGATTACTTAACAAAATTAGCTGCTCAATGTTCAGCTAAGAGAATGTATCCTGATTATATCTCAGCTAAAAAGATGAGAGAAATTGAGGATGGTAACGTTTTCGCTCCTATGGGATGTCGTTCATTCCTTGCTCCATGGAAAGATGAAAATGGAGAATATAAATTTGAAGGTAGATTTAATCAAGGAGTTGTAACCATCAATATCCCTCAAGTTGCTATTCTTGCAAATCATGATGAAAAGAAATTCTTTGAAATATTAGAAGATAGATTACAGTTATGTTTTAGAGCTCTTATGTGTAGACATGAAAGATTAAAGGGAACTCCTTCTGATATTAGTCCTATTCACTGGCAATATTGAGCTATCGCTAGATTAAAGAAAGGAGAAACTATTGATAAATTCCTTTATTGAGGATATTCAACAATTTCTCTTGGTTATATTGGATTATATGAAGCTTCTGTATTAATTACTGGAGGATCTCACACTACTCCAGAAGGAGAAAGATTTGCTTTGAAAGTTATCCAAACACTTAAAGATAAAGTATTACAATGGAAAAAAGAAACAAATATTTGATTTGCTCTTTATGGAACACCTGCTGAATCTCTATGTTACCGTTTTGCTAAAATTGATAGAAAGAGATTTGGAGAAATTAAAGATGTTACAGATAAAGGATATTATACAAACTCATATCATGTTGATGTAAGAGAAAAAATCGATGCTATTTCTAAATTAGCATTCGAGTCACAATTCCAAAAGATTTCATCAGGAGGAGCTATTTCTTATATTGAGATGCCTAATATGCAAAAGAATCTTCCTGCTATAGAAACACTCATTAGATTCATGTATGATAATATCATGTATGCAGAATTTAACACAAAATCTGATTACTGTCATGTATGCGGTTTTGATGGAGAAATTATTGTAAATGAGAATAGTGAATGGGAATGTCCACAATGTCACAATAAAGATCAAAAGAAAATGAATGTAACTCGTAGAACTTGTGGTTATTTAGGAGAAAACTTCTGGAATTTAGGAAAGACAAAAGAAATTTCAAAGAGAGTTTTACATGTATCTTAGTAAAAAGCCTTAGTATAATGAATTATTGAACAATAAAAACAATGGATACTGCGAACGGACCCTGATTAAGGGTCTCTCTTTTTGTAAGCGGATGTCCTCATTGATGTGTTGGTTGTTTTAATGCAGTGGCCTGGGATTTTAACTATGGTTCTCTTTTTACACAAGAAGTCATTGATACCATCATTAAAGAAGTTTGAAAACCTCATATTACAGGAATAACACTTCTTTGAGGAGAGCCTCTTGCACCAGAAAACCAAGAAGAAGTTCGGAATCTTTTAAAACAACTTAAAGAAAAGTGCCCAGAGAAAACAATTTGGTGCTTTTCTGGATATACCTATGAATTTATTACCGAATATATGTTCCCTAATCTTCCTTATACACATAAGATTCTTTCAACACTTGATGTTTTAGTTGATGGAAGATTTGAACAAGATCTTTTAGATTTGAAATTAAAATTTAGAGGATCTAGAAATCAAAGAGTGTTAGATGTCCCTCGTTCTTTAGAAAAATGAGAAGCAGTATGGAGTACTGCTGTTGATGATAAAAATAAGTGGGTATATAGAGCTTCTTGAGAAGTTGAAAAATTTTGAGCATTATTTGAAAAAAAAGAGGAGTAATTACTCCTCAAAATTTGTCATTATAGAACATATTTGGATTCTTCATACCTTTGGTCTTGTATACATTACTACAGAACAAAAGCGAAGTTCTTTTGCTACACCTCAAGATCAACATTCACCAGAAGCTCAGTTTTGACAGTCCATTTTTTCATTAGTTGATGTTCCCTTTTTATATAATCAATCAACTGCGATATATCTATAAAACATTCAGGCACCAGTTTCGTGTCAAGAAGGCTCTTCTCAATAATTATACCGTTTTCACCCGGTCATATGTAGAGCATATTCTTCTTTTAAGAATGTTCAACCTGCTAATTCATCAGAAAATGCTTTTATATCTTCTGTGAGTTTTTTCTCTGATGCTAAATCTCATCAATCAGCCTGCCTATTAAGGGTATAATATCATCAGTTTTGTAAAATACTTCGTCTTCATGAAGTAATCCATGCATCTCATGAACAAGTAGATCATGCAGCATTAATATTAGGATCTTTTTTTAGCCAACAAGCATCTCTTTGATCTTCTCGTCTTCTCCAGTTTGTATTTCTAATATTATACATAATTTCGACTCCTTCTTTTGCAAGATTAATAGCAATAACCTTTTGTCTTGTTTCTGTTAAGTAATTTGTTGTTGATATAATTCAAGTAATGATCCCAATAAAAGTTGTAGAAACAATTAAAACTACTATCATTACCTCCACTAGTGTAAATCAGTGTTTTTTCTTAGCCATACTTTCTTTGGTAATTAAAATTGAAATTAATACTATAAACAGTATGATACACTACATAGGTGTAGTTATCTCTTAGAAAGATGCAATATTTTTTATTCCTTTTTTGCGCAAATAATGCAAATAGATGTTGCTGTGTTATTTTTAATTGTGATTGTGGTCTTGCTTCTTTCTTTTTTAAAAGCTGAAAAATTAGTAAAAATAACCTTTTGAAGTTACATATTACTCGCTTTTAGTATTGCATTATGAACAGCTCTTTTACAACGAGCAGCTCAGCTTCAGGGGATTGGTGATCAAACATTTCTAGGTATGAGTTATGCTTCAATTGGTGATTTTTTAGTAAATGCACAGCCAACAATTATTCTACTTTTATACGTTTTAGGATTATGGTTTTTTGCTGTTAATTCACATCTCTCTATCCAATTTTCTTCTGAAGTTTTTGAAAAAAAGCTTCAAACATTGTTATGGTGTGTGTTATGCTTAGGAAGCATCTTAACTGCTATCTATTTTTCATTAGGATATTTTAAAGGAGACTTATACGATAAGATTTTTAATAATGACCAAGTAGTTGTTTATACATCAATGATTCCACTAGTTTCGTTAGTTATCGCTCTCATTACCCTTCTTGCTGCATCACATTTGAATTTTAAAATTGCATTTAAGAAAACAGATCCTACGTTATAAGATTGAAAAGGGGAAGAAAATCCTTACATATGATGTGTTTTAAAAGAAAGTGGTGTAGTGGTAGCACACCAGTCTCCGAAGCTGGTAGTGGAGGTTCGATTCCTCTCTTTCTTGATTTTTGCTATTATGAGATGCTATATGTGGCATTTTTTGTTAAAAAAAACCGCAGCGCCTTTATATTCTTTTAGTGGGGATTTTTGTGTGTTAAATTATTTTTCCTCAATTTCAGTTGATTTTTACTCTCTAATAGTTATAAGTCAAATCAAGTCGTAATAATTTTAGCGACGCTTCATTTATGGCACTATAGCTCAGCAGGTTAGAGCGCGCCTCTCATAAGGGCGAGGTCGGTGGTTCGAGTCTACCTAGTGCCAGTAAAAATTAGATCATCTCAAAAGTCATTCAATATCTTTTATTTTATTTGCCAATGGTGTAAGATGGCCGCAAAAAAGAAAGGTGGAGTTATTAAGGTTGCAATGGTTTGTAGTGATTGTAAGGCTACAAATTACTTTACAAGTATTAATAAGGCAGTAACTCCTAAATTAGCAGAACAAAAATACTGCAAACATTGTAAAAAACATACAGAACATACTTCAAAAGAGAAGTTAAAGTAATTGGTTCCATTTTTTAATTTTTTTATTACATTCTAATATGTTAACAATTAGATTATCAAGACATGGAAGATCTAAGAGACCTTTTTATAGAATTGTCTTAACTGAACATACAAAACCTGCAAAATTTGGATACAAAGAAGTTCTTGGTTCTTATGATCCATTGCATCATAAATTAGAAGTTAATGTTGATGCTGTTAAAGAATGGGTTTCTAAAGGTTCACAAATGTCTGAAAGAGTAGCAAAGCTTCTTTATAAAGAAACAAACGATGCTCTTTTCCAGAAGTTCTTTGTTATGAGAGAAAGAAAAAGTTTACCAAAGAATGCTGATAAAGAGTAAAAAATCCTTTAAAGGATTTTTTCTTTTTTACCACTAAAATTGATTGAACATGACAATAATGCCAACAATTAGTTGAGGATTTGAGGAAATTGTACTTTATGTACTTTGAGCAATTGTTCTTATTATCTGTTGAGGATGTATTTATGCGTTCTTAAGGGCAATCTTTTTGTTTATCTTCTCTAACGGGAAAGCAGAAAAGATTCAAGCAGCATGGAGTAGTATTAGATATATGATTCTAGGAATGTTTTTTACTATCATGTTCTTATTTGCAGCTCCTACATTATTGAAATTTATGCACGTTCAATGAGCTGAAAAATATACAGCAAAGGCTATATTCTCTTATATGGGAAAAATTCTTAGTGATATTGGTAGCTTAGGAAATATTATAAAAAAATCGCAAGAAGCTAATCAATATAATGGTACTCTATATTATGATTTTAGTGACGATACTACTACTTGATTATAAAATATTCCAAAAAAAGAATCTGAAGAGCGTTGAATCGCTCTTTTTCTTAAATCTTGAAAATTGAAATGTTTTTTATAGAGTTGAGATTAAATAATGGTTTCTGTATTTATATTTTCTTTTTCTGCCATGAACCCAACTATTAAAAAAATTCTTTTATATTTTGCAGTAGCTTGAGCAATTATTATTTCTGTTTTAGGAATAACAGCTATTTGGTGAAATATTAATGAAGATATAATTTGACGTACACTTCTTACTTATCTTGTATTGTTCCTTGCTATTTTAGCAATTTCTGCAACGCCAAGTTTATATGATAAATTCAAAAATTATACTGAGATTGCTTCTATTGGAAGTTGGATTTTAATTATTAGTATCGCTATTGTTTGACTGCTCATATGTATGGATATCTGGAAAGCGTTTTTACAATCTGATTTAATACGGAAAATTATTGCAACAATAGGAATTCTTAATTGTTCTGTACTTATGGCAGTATTCTCTATTGATAAACGGGGTTCTAAATCTTCATAATATTCTTTATTCATTAAGAAAATTTCCTTATGGTTGTATACTCATTTTCACAAATTAATCTTTATGAACAATGTCCTAGGAAATATCAATATCGTTATATTGATGGATTAGAAAGAGAATTTGAGACATCTCCAGATCTTATTTTGGGAACAAGTGTTCATGGGGCATTAGAATGGCTATATCAACAAGTAAATATTTTTAAAACTCCTATTAAAGCTGATGTTTTAGGAAAATTCCATGATTTATGGAAAAATAGTATTGCAGAAGCATGAGATAAATTGATTTATAAAGGAGATCAATATGAAGAAGATTACCTCAGAAGGGGTGAACATTATCTTGAAGAATATTATGAGAAATACGCTCCATTTGATAACATTAAAGTTGTAGATACAGAACTCTCACTAAATTTTTCTTTAGATAACAAACAACTTTCTGATAATAAGCAATTCCGTTGAATAATTGATAGGTTGGATAAAGATGAAGAATGAAATTTCGTGATTAATGATTACAAAACAAATAAAAACCTTCCTCCTGAAGATAAAGATCAATATAGAGAACAATTGACATTGTATGCTCATGGAATTCAACAGAAATATGGAAAATATTTAAAAAGTATTAAGGCAAGATTACATTATCTTCATTTTTCTCTTCTTGATGAACGAGAAATATCTCAAGAAAGTGTTGATGCTGTAGTATCTAAATATTCAAATGCTATTGATAAAATTGAACATGCAAGATTTGAATATAATATGGGAGCAAAAACAACAGCCTTTCCTACAAAACAAAACCCATATTGTAAGTATTGTGAATATCAAATGGTTTGTCCTTTATGGCAACATCTCAACTGTGAAGATGAGACGGTTGATGCAGGAGAGCTTTGAGAACAAACTATTAAAAAACTTGTAGATCGTTATGTTGAAGCAAGTAAAAAAGCTTCAGAATACGATAAGGAAAAGGAAAGTATCAAAGAGATTCTTATCGAATATGTTGAAAAGAAAGGATTTGAACAGCTCTTTTGAAATTCTAGCAAACTTTGAGTTTCTAAGACGAATATATATTCTATAAAAGATAAGGAAGCGTTTGAAAACTTTTTAATGGAACATGATCTAATGTGAGAAGTGATTGATATTCCTTATTATAAACTTAATGCTCTTGTTAAAAGTGAAAAACTAACAGACGAAGAAGTTAAGATGTATCTTAATAAAAAAGATTCTTGGAGATTTACACCGGGAAAGAAATAAACATTGTTTAATATAAAAACTATGTTAACTACTGCTATATTTATTGGCAATATTTTTGATGTATATTTAATAAAAGAGTTTAACATTACCCCAAATCTTGGAAGTGAAAAAAGAGAAATAATAGTTAAAAAAAGGAAATGAGGGGGGATAAGAGTTGTGTTAATTAAAGATTGATTTTAACCACTATTTTAATACATTAAGTTCAATTTTATTTTATAATTTATATCAAATGAAAAAATTCTGACTACTAATGATGTTATCATTGTCTCTTTTTGTAATCACAGGTTGTTGTAATACAAAAGATACTGAATCATTAAACCAAGTATCTCTTTTACAAGGATTAACACTATGAGATTATTATGGATCAAAAACTATTAAAGAACTCAAATGATTAGGAAATATAGGACTTGGAACATTTGACGGGTTAAATGGAGAATTAATAATGCTCGATTGAGTTGTTTATAGAGCAAATGATAAATTAGAAATCGAGGTCCCATCTGATGATGAATTAATCCCATTTGCTAATGTTACTTTCTTTGATAATGACGAACAATATGAATTAAATAATATTAGTAACATCGATGATTTAAAAGCACAATTAGATAGTAAAGTAGATAAACTAGGAAATAATAGATTTTATATGGTAGCTATTTCTGGAGCATTCAATACTATGCATATTAGAAGCGAAAGAAAACAATCAGAACCATATAAAACATTAGTTGAAGTGTTAAGGGTTGATCAAACTGAAAAAGAATTAAGTGATGTAGAAGGAACAGTTGTTGCATTATATACTCCTGAATATATGTCTGATTTAAATGCTGCTGGATGGCATCTTCATTTTATTACAAAAGATAGAAAAACAGGTGGTCATGTTTTAGGATTAGATATAGATAAAGCAACTGCTACTTGGGATTATACAAATAATTTCAAACTTCATTTGCCTGATGGAGATTTCTATAAGTCTCTTGATTTCTCAGTAAACCAAGACGATGATATTAAAGAAGTTGAACAAGGACAATAATATCAGACATTATATAATTTAAGTCTAACTCTGAAAAGCCTCTTGACAGGCTTTTTGTTTTTTTTTAAGATTTTTTATTACTTTTCCTTTGAAAAAATCCCCATAATCAATAAACATTACTGAACTATTATATTTACAAATGATACAATAAATGAGAGATAGATGGGCTAACAGATGAGCGTTTATTTTAGCAGCAATTTGATCTGCTGTTGGACTCTGAAATGCTCGAAGGTTTCCATGACTTTGTGCTGAATTTTGATGAGGATCTTTTCTTATAGCATATATCATTTGTATGTTACTATTGGGGCTTCCATTATTAATAATGGAAATTGCTATATGAAGAAGAACACAGAAAAGCGCACCACAAGCGCTTGCAACATTAAATAAGAAATCGAAATGGATAGGTTGGGCTGCAACAGCTAATAGTTTTGTTATAATGATTTTTTATGCTGCCGTATTTGCTCGATGTATCTTGATGTGTCTATCATCATATAAATTTGCTGCAGATGCAGGAACTACAGAAGCTGCATCTACACTTTGGCAAACGAGCATTTTAGCAACATTTAACACTTCATTTGAACTTCAAGGACTTTATGTTAACTTTTTAATGCTACTATGTTTTATTATAGCTTGGATACTAATATATTTGTGTATAAAAGACGGTGCTAAACAAGTTTGAAAGATTGTAAAATATACCGTAACGTTACCTGTTATTATGCTTTTAATATTAGCTATTAAATGATTTATAAACAACCCTCATTTGTGAGAAGCATTAAACGCACTTTTCATCCCTCAAATTGATGCTTTTTATAATGCAGATTTATGGTTAGGAGCAATGGGACAATCATTCTTTAGCCTCTCTATAATGTCAGGAGTAATGATTGTTTATGGATCTTTTTTAAGGAAAAATTCTAATATCTTTGTAGATTGACTTATTATAACATTTAGTGATCTAGCGATATCAATATTATCTTGAATTGTGTTATTCACTACCATGTATTCTACTGGTTTAACGGTGAATGACATGAGTGTGTCAGGTATCTCAACCGCTTTTATAATCTATCCAACAGCTATTGTTAATCTGACTTCAAATTGAGTCTTTAATGCAATATTCTGATTCGTTTTCTACTTTATGCTTTGTACTTTAGCCATAGACTCTGCATTTTCAATGTTAGAATCAGTTTCCACGGCATTAAGTGATTATTTAAGGGTAGAGAAGAAATGGGTATCTCAGGCATTGTCTGTTATAGGTGCAGCATTAGGACTTATTTTCATAACAGGAGCATGAGTTGCTTTTATAGATATTGTTGATAATTGGGTAAATCAATACTGTATGATTATGGTTTGAATCTTAGAAGTTATTCTTGTTGGTCGATTCTTTAAACCTAAAAAGATACTTGAAGAAATAAATAAGAATACTGAGAAATATAAAATGTCTAAATGGTGGTTTATTTTTTCAATAAGATACGTTGCCCCAGCAATGTTAACTGTTTTATTTGTATGGCAGTTAATTATCCTTGTGAAAAGCTGATTTAGATATAATAACGATTATAATTTGACAGCAGAAATATTACTATGATGGTGAACTGTTGTATTCGTATTTGCTGTGTGATTTGTTATTAATGCAATTATGAAAAAGACAAAAAGATGAAGAGAAATATTGGCCCTTGAAGAAAAAGAACCAATGTGGGATGAAATAGGAGAACACCTTAATAATCCTAATAATTAGTTAATAACTGATAAATATACTAATTTTTATATTTTTTAAATTATTAATGAGAGAAAGACGAACAAGTAGATGGGCTTTTATTCTTGCTGCGGTATGATCTGCTGTTTGATTATGAAATGCATGGAGATTCCCATGACTTTGTGCTGAATATGGAGGTGGAGCGTTTCTTATAGCATATATAATCTGTATGTTATTGTTAGGAATTCCAATCTTAATGCTAGAAATTTCGATTTGAAGAAAAACGCAAAGATCTGCTCCATTAGCATTGAATGCAGTAAGTAGGAAATGAAAATGGATAGGTTGGGTAGCGACAGCTAATTCATTTTTTATGATGGTTTTCTATGCTGCCGTATTTGCTCGATGCATCTTGATGTGTGTTATGAGTTATAAATTTGCAACAGATGCTTCAACTACAGAAACAGCTTCTACTTTATGGCAAACTACTATTTGAGCAACATTCAATACTTCATTAACTGGAGATGGTCTCTATATTAATCCATTAATGTTAATTTGTTTTGTTATCGCTTGGATTCTAATGTATCTTTGTATAAAAGATGGAGCTAAAAAGATTGGAAAATTAGTAAAATATACAGTAATTCTACCTGTAATCTTACTCTTTATTCTAGCAATAAAAGGATTTATTAATAATCCTCATCTCTGAGAAGCTTTATCAACATTATTTATTCCTCAGTTTAATGTTCTTTTAGATCCAAGTCTTTGGATAGCAGCAATGGGACAAGCATTCTTTAGCTTGTCAATCGCTGTTTCTATAATGTTTGTTTATGGTTCTTTCTTAAGAAAAGATACCAATGTGGCAGTTGATGCAACAATAATAGCGGTAAGTGATTTATTAATATCTGTTCTCTCTGCTATAGTATTGTTCACAACAATGTATTCTACAGGTTTGACAGTAGCTGATATGAGTGCATCAGGTATCGCAACAGCATTTATCATCTATCCAACGGCAATTGTTAATCTGACTTCAAGTTGAGTATTTAATGCAATATTCTGATTCATATTCTATTTTATGCTTTGTACTCTTGCTATAGATTCAGCTTTCTCAATATTAGAAGCTGTTGCAACATCTATAAGTGATGGATTTAGAAAACAGAAAAAAAAGATATTGAAAATCTCAGCGATTTTAGCTGCTGTTATCTGACTAATCTTTACTACATGAGCTTGAGTAGCATTTGTTGATATCATGGATAACTGGATTAATCAATATTGTATGATTATCGTATGAATTCTAGAATCTATTCTTATTGGTCGATTCTTTAAAACAAATAAAGTACTTGATGAAATCAATAAGAACACCGATAAATTCAAGATGCCTAAGCGATGGTTTAATTTCTCTATAAAATATTTTGCGCCAATATGACTTCTTATAATGTTCGTATGACAGTTAATAACATTAGCTAAAAATTGATTTAGATATGATGGAAATTATGATCTCGCCGCAGAACTTCTTCTATGATGGTTGATTACAGTAATAGTATGTTCATCGTGATTTGTCATCAATTTAATTATGAAGAGAACAAAAAAGTGAAGAGAGATATTGGCTCTTGATGAAAAGGAACCAAAGCGGGATGATATAGAATAATGCACCATCTTATACAATAAAGAAGGACTCCTTGGAATCGGGAGTCCTTATATTTTTCTTAAAAATCAAAAAAGCATTTTCTATTTTTTGGCTGATCTCATAAGCATCAACATTACATATCATCTTACTTCCTTTAATCATGGTTCATCATTCGTTATGATTCATTCTTCTTTTAATTTAGCAAGATGGGTTGAATAATAACTATCGATTCAATCTTGAGTTCAGAATAACAATCTTGATAATGCTGTAGCAAATTCAGCCCTTGTTACCTCATCATATGGTCTAAACTTATTTATTCAAATTCCCATAATTCATAGTTGATAAGCAAGAGATACTCATCAATCATAAGCATCATCAAGTTCTGTTGTTATATCGGAGAAGTTAGGAACTATCATATTTGCTGGCACTTTACCTAATACATTAATGGCATAGTTTGATAACATTTTGGCCATTGCGATTCTAGTTAGAGGAGACTGCATATCAGCATCTTGGATTGATTCCTTTGTTGTAATTCCATTTTCAAAAGAGAATTCATATGCTTGTTCGATTTCTGTTTTTTCTACAACAGGAGTTTCTTCCTCTATTTCAGAATAAGATAATCAAAAGCCTCTTTTATAGACAACTTCATCTGTAAAGGTATTATCAGCATCTATGTTATAGATATCAACAGGGAGTACTCCTTCCATAGAAGTATTCTTTGCAAATAACTGATAGATACTAGCTATAACATTTGGTCCATATTTTGGTAATTCTTGTTCATAGTCATCTAAATTAAATCTTATTCAATTTGCAAGATAAGTAAGAAGAATAGCATCAGCATTGTTGAATTTTACGACATCGTATGGAAGTTGAGTACTTATAGCTATTACCTTACAATTGTTTTCATGTGCGTAGTCTATAATCTCATTTATTCAATCAAAATCTATAGTCGATAAGTCTGCTGAATCGTATAAAGAGTGAAGAATAATAACGTTATCAGCTCAACTTAGCTGTTCTCTAATGTTTCATAATGCAATTGCTCAACTACCGTCGTACATTGGGTAGACTAGGATAGCGTCTTCATTAATACTATATCCATCTTTTTTTAGTATTGAAATCGCGTTATTAACAGCTTCGATGTGCGTTGCATATTTATACAAGATCACTGTTTTATCTTCTGTATTTAAAGGCAAAACATTGTTATCATTTTTAATGAGTGTAATAACTTTTTTTGCTATTTCGAATTCCTCGTTATGACTTTCTTTAGAACTTACATTAATTTTTGCAGCTGTGATATTCTCTTCTAAATAAGTATTATCGTAGTTTTCAAAGAGTCATTTTTCTTCTTTTAGTGCTAATACTCTTCTAACTGCATCATTAACAGTCTTCTCATCAATTTCAGTTCCTACTTTAGCTGCCAATGTTTCGATATATTCATTTAACTCTTCTTTGTTATGATCGTATTCAAAAGGCATTAATAAAATATCAACTCAAGCATTAATAGCTCTAACAGAAGCATCGATTAATCCAAATTGTTCTGAAATAGCGGCCATACCAAGTGCATCACTTATAATTATTCCGCTAAATCACATCTCGGTTCTTAGCATATCTGTTAGTATTTCTTTTGATAATGTAGCTGGTACAAAATAAGTATTTCAATCTTTTTTTGATATATAGGTTTCTGATTCTATTTGGGGATAAATTGTATGAGCTGTCATAACCATTTCTACACCATCATCTATTAATTCTTGGAAAGGTTTTAATTCAAGAGCCTTTAATTCGTCATATGATTTATCTATAATTGAAAGATTAGTATGTGTATCTGTTAAACTATCTCAATGTCATGGAAAATGTTTTAAAGAAGCTATGATTCATTCGCTATGTAATCCTTTCATATATTCTTTGGCATGAGCTAAGACAACATCAGGATTATCAGAAAAGGATCTTATTCCTATTACAGGATTTGCAGGGTTGCTATTAATATCAACAACAGGTGCAAAATTAATATTTATTCCAAGAAGCTTTAATTCTTTAGCCATAACTTTTGCAGCATCATAGGTATATTTGGGGTCTTTTGTTGATGCTAAAGCCATATTACCAGGCATTGTTGTTCAAACTCAAAGTCTTGTTACGTATCAACCTTCTTGATCAATAGCTATTAATAATCTTGTAGTGTTTTCTTTATTCGCATCTTGTAAAAAATCAATAAATTTCATTGTTGATTCGATATCAGGAGTATTTTCTGCAAATAATATTACACCAGCATATGCATTAGCTGATAAAATTTCTTTTATATTATCGTTGTTGATTTCAACTTTTGAATCTTTTCTAAATGCAGGCATTATCATTTGAGCTATTTTTTCTTTATTGCTCATAGAGGATAAGTAAGTATCTATATTAAGCGTTCCACCAATATTTCAGAAAGAAATTCATGATGTAAATAAAAAGGCAGCACATAGTGTTGAGAGAATAAATTTTTTCATATGGGTAAAAGATAAAATAAATTGAAATGAGTACTCTCGGAAGAAATGGTGTCATATTAAAGTTGTATTTTTCAAATGCAAGTTGTTTAATTGCTTTAAAAATTATAATTCAAAATGCACCATTGTAATTAAAATGAGCAAGTGAGAGTTTTATATGGTGATGAAATTTTCTATAAAAAAATGAAGGATATCAAACCCCTCAACTTTCTAGTTCTCAACTATTAACTCTAAATTATGTAAGCTCCAAAAATTCAAATGGAGCGGGTGACGGGACTCGAACCCGCAACAGTCTGCTTGGAAGGCAGGCACTCTAGCCAATTGAGTTACACCCGCATAACGGACAATGTGATATTAAAGTTTCACGCTTTAAATTCAAGTTATTTTAACTGGGCCTAGCTGGACTTGAACCAGCGACCAAAAGATTATGAGTCTTCTGCTCTAACCAACTGAGCTATAGGCCCTTCATATTCTGGCCTTTAAACTTGAATGGTGGGTGATATAGGACTCGAACCTATGACCCCCTGCTTGTAAGGCAGATGCTCTAGCCAACTGAGCTAATCACCCATTATAATGGCGGTCTTACGGGGAATCGAACCCCGATTAGAAGATTGAAAGTCTCCTGTCCTAGCCGTTAGACGATAAGACCATAGAGTTAGAGAAGTGGCGGGATGGAAGGGACTCGAACCCTCGACCTCCTGCGTGACAGGCAGGCGTTCTAGCCGGCTGAACTACCACCCCAGAA
>JAFTEM010000008.1 GCA_017453665.1 bacterium
AATGTTTGTATCCAACTATCATTCGTTGCTGCCATAGAGCCATTAAAAACTCCTCAAAAACTTCACAAAACACCAACTAATAACAATACCTTTAAAGAAAATTTTGTAAATAATTTTTTGTTTATTCTTCCCATTATGAAATATAAGGAATAAAATACTACACTAAATTATACTAAAAAAAAACTAAACTTCAAAAAAATAAAGAGATTTTTCCAACAAAACCCCTCTATTTTCATATAGATACACTTGACTTATAACACTATATTCTTCTCTCTTTTCTTTCAACTCTTACCTGTTCAAGCAATTCCTCAGTTCCTAACACATATTGTTTCTTACTTCTAAATTCTCTTACAGAAACCGTTTTTCATTCAACTTCTTTTTCTCAAACAATCAATGTATAAGGAACTTTCATCAGTTCAGAGTTACGAATCTTCTTAGAGAAACTATCGTTAGTATCATCAACTTTAACTCTAAAATCTTGTTTTCTCATTTGTGCTGCTAATTCATAAGCATAATCATTAAATTTATCAGCAACAGGAACGATTTGGAATTGAACAGGAGCCAACCATAATGGGAACGCTCAACCAAATTGTTCAATCATAACTCCCATAAATCTTTCTAATGATCAAGAAATCGCTCTATGAATAACTACAGGTCTTTCCTTTTCTCATTCTTCATTAGTAAATGAAAGATCAAATCTAACTGGCAAATTAAAATCACATTGAATAGTTGCTAATTGCCATTCTCTACCAATAGCATCTTTAAACATAAAATCAAGCTTAGGACCATAGAATGCAGCTTCTCAAATTCAAATTCTATATGGAAGCTCATATTTTTCAGATGCAGCTCTTAATGCTCCTTCTGCTTTTTCCCAAACACTATCATCTCCTAAATATTTTCCCTCAGGTCCTCTAATAGAAAGCCTTACCCGATAATCATCAATCATTCCTAATGTAGTATAGAACTCTTTAATAATTTGCACGATAGTTCCAACTTCATCAGTAATCTGACTTACACGACAGAAAAGATGCCCATCATCTTGTGTAATAGATCTTACACGTGTTAATCCTGATAATTGTCCAGTCTTTTCATCTCTATATACTGTAGCAGGTTCAAAATATCTTATAGGCATATCACGATAACTAAACTGATTATCTGCAAAAATTTGCATATGATGAGGACAATTCATAGGTTTCATAAAGAAACTTTCTTCCTTTCCTTTTACTCTAAAAAGCTCATCTCCAAACTTATCAGCGTGTCCTGAAGTTTTATACAAATCTTCTTTTGCTAAATGTGGAGTCCATACTCTTAAATATCCTTTATCTTTATGAAGTTCCCATAAATAATCTTCAACTTCCTTTCTAATAATCATTCCATTAGGTTGTAATAATGGCAATCCTGAACCAACTAAAGGAGAAATCGTAAAAATTTTTAATTTCTGTCCTAAGATTCTATGATCTCTTTTCTTAGCTTCCTCCATCATTGCTTGATAATGTTGAAGCTCTTCCTTAGTATCAAAAGCTAATCCATAAACTCTCACCATCATCACATTATTAGAATTACCTCTCCAATAAGCTCAAGCAAGTTTATCTAATTTAAAGGCTTTCGTATCAAGTTCTTTTGTAGAAGCAACATGAGGTCCTTCACACATATCCAAAAAAGTAACAAATTTTCCATTAAATTTTTCAGGGAATTTTTCTTGAAGATATGCTGTAACTTTTTCATAATATTTTACATATTCAGCATCAACATCTCTCAATAATGCATCTTTTGCTCACTCAACTATTGTATTAGCATAAAAAGTAATTTCTTCTCATGCTGCAGCAAATTCTGATCTCATTTCTTCCTTATATTTTTGCTTCATAAGTTCTACAACCAATTTCTTTGATTCCTCATCTGACAAAGAAAAAAGAACAAAATCTTGATTCTCTTTAACGATTTTTTCCATTTGATTTTGAATCTTTTTTAAGTCTTCTTCTTTAATCTGTTTTTCAGAACTAAATAAGAAATCATAATAGAACCCGTTATCAATAGCTGGTCCAATAGCAACTTCCACATCCCATTGCTGCTCTCTTTGTACTGCCTGAGCTAAGATGTGAGAAAGAGAATGTCTCTTTCTTAATAACAAATCATCCATTTAAATTAAGACAAAGGATATAAAATAAGCTTTTCAGTAAATAAAAACCCTTGACCGGCAAGAGTTTTCGAATATATCATTACCACGAAAACCCTTCCGAACTAATCGGTTGTGGTTGTTGTTGTGGTAGTAGTAAGATTCATGTTAACACATACTGAAAATCTAAATTCAAATTTAGCTTAGATTTTTTAATCACTATTGCAAGTAAAATTAACAAAAATCTTAGAAAAGTTCTTTATATTGTTTAAAATCATAGTCCGTAAAAAGGTTAAAAACCACCTTGATATCATGTTTTTTAAGAAATTCTCTAACCGTACGTACAGCAATCAATTTTGCCTTTTGAATAGGGAATCAAAAAACTCAAGTTGAAAGAGATGGAAGAACAATCGTTTTCCCTCAATGTCCAATCGCAAATTCAAGAACATTACGATACACTTTTTCCAAAGCTTGCTCATGATAAGATTCAACCATCCCAGTAACTTCGGGCCCAACAGTAGTTAATACATATGTTGACGGCAAATTATACCCATTACAGCAAAGCACATCTCATATCTCCAACAATTTTCAGCAAAGTTTATTATAACATTCTCGCCTCAATCTCATTCAAGCAGCTGAATGAATAGCATTATCAATACAATGATGTTTAGGTATAAAACACCCAAGCCCTTTCTCATTTCAAGCATTTACTATAAAGTCAGCTTTAATACAAGTAATATCTCACTTCCAAAGTACAATATGAGGTTCTATTTCTTCTAAAGAAAATGCATCAACAATAACCTTTTCTTTCAATTCCTCTTGTAACAGTTTATCCTCTATCACAAAAAGTTCCTCATTTTCTAAAGGAGCTCTCATATTAATAATACCTCTCAAAAAACTTCTAGCATCAGAAAAACATTTAGGAATATCCCATTTTTGGCTAAATTCTTTACTAAGCAACGCTATCAAATCAAAAACTAACTGTTCTTTTAAATCTCAGTCACCTTGCATATTACTTATTTAACCTATATCAAAATCATTTTATTGTTTCAATACATTCCTTTCATACCTTTCTTCTTATCGTTGAAAGATAAACATCCAATTTTCAATCTTCTTCAAATCAAGCCTCTCATCACCAAATTTCCTCAATAATATCAAGTCTTGAAACAGCAACTCATTGATTGAGCATCAACATTTCTAAAATCTGAAACTCCTTTAATGAAAACTTTAACTCCTCATCTCCTTTAAACACTTTTTTCTGACTTCTATCTAAACGAAGATCTTCAAACACTAGCTCTTCCTTTTGTGGGATTCTCTTAGCTAACGCTAATATTCTAGCCTCTAGCTCCTCTAAATCAAAAGGTTTTACCAAATAATCATCCGCTCACACTTCAAACCCTTCTAATTTATCTTCAAGTTGTCCTTTTGCAGTCATAATTAATATAGGTGTTTCTGGATGCACTTCTCTAATCGTCTTTGCTATCGTTATTCCATCAACTCAAGGAAGCATCAAATCCAACAAAATAATATCAAAAGACTGATGTTTAACAAGTTCATTCGCATACGCTCAATGATCTACCCGCATCACTTTATGTCAATCCAGCTCAAGATATTTTTTTATACTCTCTGCTATTGTTTTAGTATCTTCCACTAATAATAATGAATATCACATATCTTAAATCTTTTAAAAAGTTAAAATAAATGTCACACCTTTCCCCTTTTCTCAACTCTCACACCTTAAGTCAAATCCCTGTTTCTGTGCAAAAAGTCTTGAAAGATATAGTCAAAGTCAAAAACTTTTAGAATCTGTATGAGAACTATCTCATTGCCAAAATCTTTCCCAAATTTTTTCTAAATGTTCTGAATCGATTCCTTCTCATGAATTCCATACCCTAAATTCTCTATCATTCAACTCAACTCTTATTATTCAATTTTCATCAGTATACTTAAACGCATTTCTTAAAATGTTTGTCATGATAGATTCTCGTCACTGTTCATGAACATTCATTTCTAATTTCTCTAAAAATTCGATCTCAACTGTTATATTTTTATCTTTAAATTCCTCTTTTAACTGCATTAATGTAGTTCTCAAACTAGGAATTAAATCAAGTCTTTCCTTCTCTAACATCATTTTCTCCTCAACTCTAGTAATTAAGAGTAAGGTTTCTAATAAAGAATCCATTCTTTTAATTTCTCACTTTACCTCCATTAAAGTTCATTCATAATCTTTCGATTTACGAGCAACATCAATCAATGTAGAAATTCACATCAATGGAGTCCTTAATTCATGAGATGCATTTCTTACAAAATCTTTTAATCATAACGTTTGAGCATGAATTTTTTCAAAACTTTGATTGAATACTTTTATTACTTTATTTATTTCATCATCCTCCGCTCATTCAATTTCAATCTTCTTGTTAAGATGATCAATATCTAGATGTTCTAATGCCTCATTAAGTGTATTAAGTTTTTTTAATGATGTTTTTACAAACCATAAAGAAACAAAATAAGAAAGAACTGTTCAAAGAAGAAAAACTAACAATGAAATCCATAACAAAGAAATTTGTAATTGAACTTGATCCGTAATATTGCGAATTATCAATTGATCTCACACCTTACTAAAATAAAGATAATACCCGTCAAGTTCAACAATACTCAAAATATTATCTCTTTCTATTAATTCTTGTGCATCCTCCGAACTTACATTTAAACGCAACTCATGACGGGGGAAATTCTGCTCGGGAGAGAAGCTTTCTAATCAAGCCTCATCTGCTTGAAAACGAGGATTTTTTCTAAAATCTCAACTTCCCATTGGAAGCATCCCTTCATAAAAATTTTCATCAAAAACAGGCTGTTCACCCGTAGAATTTCCATTTTTCACATTTCAATAATATCTATCTGGTACAGGTCTTTGCTCAAAATTATTCTCTCAAGAAACTGAGAATTCCTCATCAATTGACCTAAATTCTTCACTTGACTGATTTCTTTCCATCATGTTTTCAACTACATTTCTTTCATTCCTTTCCTCATTAAAAGCTCTTTGTTCCCCAGTTCCTCTCATAAAATCTAAAACCATATTCTCTCCTCATTTATCGCTTTGTCTTTCTCATTCTCATTGAAATGTTCACTGAAAATCAGGATTTCCCTGCCCCATATTCTCTTCCTGCATGCGAGGATTCCCTTGAGATTCACTACCCATAAAAGAATCATTCCCCATCGGATTCATATCATCTTCATTATATCCATACACTCAAAAAATCTTAACAAGAAAAGATGGTTGTCTTGCTTCTAAATACCAAGAGTAAAAGAAAAAAAGATTTACAACACACGCTACAATAAATAAAATAACAGCTGAAAATAATGTAAACTTTAAAGAAATTTGAGTTGAAGTTTTAAGATTTTTAAACATCATAAACATAAAATCTAAAATATCATATTATATAACAAACCATCTTAAAAAAAGATTAAATTACCTCCTCAATAATATTTAATATCTTCTCTCTTCCCATTTTTTTAACCGATGAAGAAATAATTATTTCTGGAATATATTGTAAATATTTCGATAATTCTCACTTCAAAACTTTCAAATTTTTACTTACATCTTTTTGACTAGCTTTATCAACTTTAGTTAAGATTACTACAAATTCAAGCCCCTCTTGTTCTAATTCTTGCATAAATTCTAAATCAATTTTTTGAGGAGGTATACTTCAATCAACTAGAAGTAAAATAAAAGGTTTTCTTTTCATAAAATAAGTATAAGTCTCATCAATCCATTTTCTTCTTTCTTCTAAACTCGATTTCGCATACCCATATCAAGGTAAATCTACAAAATACCGCTTATCATTAACCAAGAAATAATTTATTAACTGTGTCTTTCATGGTTTATCTGAGGCCTTAGCAACAGTTCTTCACATAAGCATATTAATAAGTGTTGATTTTCAAACATTAGATCTTCAAATTACGGCAACTTCTGCTAAAGGTTCAGGACAATCTTTCACTTTAGCCACTGATTTAACAAACACAACTGAATCTATATTCATTAAAAATAGGTTTCTAATAAAAGAAATTATAACTTAAGAGACTCTTCTTCACCTGTCTTCATATTTTTGATTTTATAGATACCTTGTTGTTTTTCTCCTTCTCAATACACAACAACATATGGAATCCCTTTTTTATCAGCATATCAAAACTGTTTTCATAATTTATCGTTTTCAGGATATATTTCTAAATTCTTACCTTCTTTTGAAAAACGAGCTGCTAATTGTAAAATATCAGCCATTGTATCCTTAAAATTAAGAAAAAGATAATCAGCTATCGTTTGTTTATTCATCTCTTGATGTTCAAAGACTTTCCCTAAAATTCTACTAATTCAAATACTTCCTCAAACTCAACAATATTCTGTTTTTTTTGGATCTATATATCATGTTAAATTCTCATATCTTCCACCTCAACAAATTGACCCTAATCCACTATCTTTAGAAAAGACAGCTTCAAATATTGTTCCTGTATAATAATCTAAACCTCTAATAATTGATAGATCAACCTCCCATTGAAACTTCAATCCTTTTGCTACTCTTAAAATTTCAAGAGAATTCAAAACATCTTTTAACTCTTGTACTCCTTGTATAAATACATCATCAGAACTAAAAGATAATAAAGTATCTAAATCCTGAATTTTACAACTTCTAAAATGAATAAATGAAAGAATCTTTTCAATAACCTCCCCTCAAAGTCCTAAATCATCTTTTAATGTTGCGACAAAATTCTCTTCTCAAATCTTATGAACCTTATCGATTAAATTAGAAATTTTCTTTGACTGTTCTTCATCGTTATTTGTTATCGTTGATAAGAAAGCTTTGATTAACTTTTTATTACTTATATGAAAAACTGCTTCATCATCTAATGAACATACTTCAAAAATATCCTCCAATGTCTGTCATAAGGTAGCAATAATTTCTGCATCATAATAAAGATATTGTTTCTCTCATTTCCAAATAACATCAATATCACATTGAAAAAATTCCCTATATCTTCATTTCTGAGCCCTTTCTCCTCTCCATACAGGTTGAATTTGATATCTCTTAAAAGGGAATGTTAATGTATTTTCTCGATCAAGAGTATATCTTGCAAAAGGAACCGTTAAATCAAAATGCAATCCATATTCTTTTAAATCATCTTTTCCTTGAGCCATTCAATATAATCAAAAAATCTGCTTTCCAGTTTCTTCTCAATTCTTAGAAAGAAGAACCGTATTTTTTTCAACAGCTGGAGTATAAATATGTGTATATCAAAACGATTGATAGTTCTTTTCAATAGTAGCTGTTATCTTATCAAAAATAAGTTGTTGTGAAGGACTATATTCTGGAAATCCACTTGGACGTAATTCTGCCATATGAGTAATATATTAGTAAAATTGCTAATCATACTATAGGAATTTAATCAGAGATTACAACAACTTTTTCTGTTGATTTTTATTAAAGAAACGCTACATAATGTGATATACAATATTTATCTTCATTTTCATCTCCTTAATGAAAACACCTATACTTCTTATTGCACTATCTGCTTTTATCTTTCTAAGCTGATGTGCTGAAACTTTAGATAAAATTAATGAATCTGTCGATACCGTTAGAGAATCCGAGCACTATCAACAAGTCAAACAAGGTGTCACATCATGAGTAAAATATATATGAGAAAAAACTAACGAATTCATTGAAAATAATACCTGAGCACAAAAAGCTCTAGATACAGCAAATCAAGTTCTTGATAGAGCAACTGAAGAAGCTATCAAATTCTGAGAGCAAGCTCAAGAATCCGCTAAAGAAATTTGAGAAAGAGCTGAAGAAGAAGCAAGAAAGCAATACGAACAACTCAAAGAAGAAACGAAAGCCAAAGTAGATGAAGCCTTTGATAAAATTTAATTCATAAAATAATAATATGAGTATTTCAGAACAAGAACTCGAACATTTAGCCAAACTTAGCAAGCTAAAACTTAGCCCTGAAGAGAAAAAAAAATATCTTAATAATATGGATAGTATTATCCAATTTCTTGACCAACTCAAAACACCTGAATGAGAAATAACGATTACTGATGAAGAAAAATTAAGATGTTTTTCTGATATTGAATACTATGAGAATCCAAAATCTCTATTAGAAAATAGCATTCATAAAAAAGGAGATTTTATCGGCGTAAAGACCTCTTTTACTAAATAAGTTTTTTATCCTCTACAAAAATAACCTCATGCTAGTATGAATCTTAATAGTTCTCGTTGTTGTCTTACTAACCATGGTAAGAGTTGTTAACCAATACGAGAGAAAAGTCGTTTTAACTCTAGGGAAATTTAGTAGAATTTTGACTCCTGGGCTTAATTTAATTATCCCAATCATTGAACAAACAATCAATGTCGATGTCAGAGAAAAAGCTGTAGATCTCCCTTCTCAAGAAGCGATGACAAAAGATAATATTGCTTGTTGAGTAAATGCTGTTATCTACTATAAAGTAAAAGAAGATCAAGTAGATAAAGCAGTACTTAATGTTAGGAATCTTGATTACGCTATGACTCAATTTGCTCTTACAACAATGAGAAATATTGTTGGACAATTTGAACTTGATGAATTATTAGCAAAAAGAGAAGAAGCTGCTGAAAAAATCAAAACTATCGTTGATACTAAATCTGACTCTTGGGGAGTTGATATCTTATCTGTAGAACTTAAAGATATCAATATTCCTGACGATTTAAAAAGAACTATTGGTAAACAAGCAGAAGCCGAAAGAGAAAAAAGAGCTAAAATTATTACTTCAGAATGAGAACTTGAAAGTGCTGAAAATCTTAAAAAAGCTGCAACAATGCTTGCTGAAGCACCAGGAGCTCTTCATTTAAGAACATTACAATCTCTTAATGATATTAGTTCAGACCAATCTAATACAACGGTTTGGATGATCCCTATCGAAGTTCTTGATGCTATCAAATGACTAGCTGGGAAACAATCTTCATAAATCTTAAAACTTAAACTTCACAGAAAAGTAACGGTTCATTTTAAATGCCGTTACTTTTTAAAATCTCTAATTTTTAAGAACAATAAATAACTTCAGGTTCTAGCTGAACTCAAAAATTTTCTTTTACTGCACTCATAACTTGTTCAGCATATGCTTGCACTGCTTTTCAAGAAGGATTAGCATTAATAAGAATCAATGCATGTTTTTCTGACATTTTCACGCCATTAATTTCTTTCCCTTTCCATCAACTAAGCTCAATAAGTTGACCAGCTGAAAGTTTCATTGTCTCATTTTCAGTAAGATGAGCTTTTAGTTCTGGATATAGTTTTTCTAAATTTTCTCGTTCAGGAAGAGAAACTTCAGGATTTTTAAAGAAACTTCATGCAGTTCATATCTTTGTATGGTCTGGTAGTTTCATTTTTCTTATTTCTTCAATTTTGTTAGCTATCGTTTCAAGTCTTTGATTTAATGGACGAACTTCTAAATTTAGTTCATCAACTCCTTTATAACTTGTTTTAAATTCATAGCTTTCTGAAAGTTTTTGAAGTCTAAAAACAACATGTGTTATAATAAAGCTACCTTTTAATTGATGTTTAAAAATACTATTACGATATGAAAAATTACATTCTTCATTTGATAATTTTTGAATAGTATTTGTTTCTAAATTAACTCCTATAACCTCTTCTATTACTTCTGAAGCTTCTTGCCCATAGGCTCAAATATTTGAGACAGCTGAGGTTCATACATTTCATGGGATCAATATAAGATTTTCTATTCAACAAAGATTGTTATCTATAGTATAGTGAACAAAATCATTTCGATCTTCTCATGCTCCTACTTGAAGAAATAATTCATTATCTGTTTCTTTTATCGTTTCAATTCATTTAATATTTGGATGAAGAACAATTCAATCATAATAATCATTTAAAAAAAGGGTATTTGATCATCATCATACAATCCAATGGTTGTTCGTTTTCCGTTCTTCAGTTTCTAGGAATTGAAGAAGTTGATAAGTATTGGGAATTTCTACAAAATATTTAGCAATACAATTAACTTGTAAGGTATTATATGGAAGAAGAGAAACGCTTTCTTGCATGGATAATTTATAGATTATATAAAAAACCAATCTCTAGAGTAGGGATTGGCTTCGTTTTTTCAAGATAGTAAATTATTAACTATCGAATAGCTATATTACAATTTTCAAAAACACTAGGCTAAGATTAGTTAGTCTAGTTTTTTATTAAAAAAATCTCGAATTCTATACCCAATTTTAACTTAAAAAAAACCTAGAAAATGAACTAGGTTGATTAATAACACTCCCCGAACACACAGCCCTCAAGGATTAGGCTACCACTTAGGTGGATGATCAATTGAGGACGGGAAACCGTCCATTTCAGATTCTAATTGCCCAGTACTAAATCCCCTAGAAAAGAGAACTAGGATAACGGATACTCTCTTATGCCCAAGGGAAATCAGAGAGATTCCTCCAAAGGCCGAAACCAAAAGGAAGAAAAGAACAACAATAGAACCCAAAACAATAAGAACTTGTTTTATTGCAATATGCATAAATGTTTTTGTTTGGTGATTGCCACTATACAAAATCTCCCAACAATTGCAAGCAAAAAACAAAAAAAGCCCCGCGTTATCACAACGAAGAGCTCTACCATATGAGTCATCCATTGACATTCAATGGAATAAAAAGAGTACCAATACTATAATGAATAAATCATATAATTGCAAAACTTTTTCCTTTATTTTCTATTCTATAACGATATAGTAATATGCGACAAACAAAAAATAACACAAAAACAAATATGAAACAGTATCAGCATTTTCTACAAGAACTAAAAGATCACGGAAAAGAACAGTCTTTTGAATGTAATAAGATTTTAGCTATAGATTCCTATCTCCTCGAATATCTATTTGAGAAAGAACACACTAAAAGAATCTGTAGTAAAACAAAAACTGATGGATTTCCCATCATAAGCCAATATCCAAAGCTTATGATTGAGGAGGTCATTAAAAGTATCTCTTCTATGAAAGTGAGCGACTTTGAAAAATTCAACAGAACAATCAATTCTTTCTGTGGAGGAAAACATACCTACGGTAGCTTTAAACATGGAAAAATTTTGGAATTTCCCTTTTTAAAGAAACCTCAAGACTTTCGTATCCCGAGTTGCAAAATTTCCGAACCACCTATAGAAGATCAAAAAAGACATGGGTATTTAACACTAGAAATGACATGTAATAATTATAATGTCATTACCGAACTCCCTAAGATTCTTGACTACGTCACCCTAATCTTCTGTATCCTCTGTCACATAAGTGGATTCCGACTAGACACAATTCGATTCACACTCAAGAATTGTTTTTGTACATTAGAACAAATAAAAGATGTTGATCTTTTACTTGCTCACACAACAACTTTCAAAGAGATGAAAATTAGATCAGGTCTGAAGTCTTTCTTCACAGTTAATCGCAGAGACATCAGTTTTTCAATGTAAAACCAAAAAAACATAGAGAAGTTTTCCTTTTCTATGTTTTTTATTGTTTTCGTTTACCATATATAACAACTACAAACTTAACTTATAAATTAATAAGCACAACCATCTTCTAAATTTGCATAATGCTCAACAACTTCTTTAAAACTCTCTCTACTTACAGCATCCTGACATACTTCACGAAGCTGAGCATTTGCCATTAAGGTCCAAGATTCAATTGCCTTCTGCAAACTCTCTTTCATTGAAGGTTGGTTTTCTACCGGTGCTTTTGATATAACACAAAGATTAAAATCTATAATTCTATTACATTCTTCGACTCAAAACCAAGATTGCTTTGCAACAGTTTCCTCAATTACTTCCCCAACAGTTTGATCTTGTTCATTTCAAGAAAAAACCTCTCCAGTAATATCACTATTATCTTGATCAAATGTCTCAAGTTGAGTATCTATTTCCCCACTCAATCCTTCTAAATATTCTCATCATGTCAAAACCTCTCAAGTCGAAATACTCTCACTCTCTTCATCAGTTCAACATCAAACCAAAACAATAAGACAAACAAAAGAAAAGATAAATAAACAATATTTTTTCATGGATAATAACATATAATACTAAATCTTTTGTAATTCATATCACTCCTTACTATCTTTTATAGCCCATCACATAGCTTGTAATTTTCCCCTTATTTCATCTGCTAAAGCATAATTTTTTTCTCATTTAGCTATTTTTCTTTCCTCTGCCAATGCAACAATCTCCTCAGGAATTTCCTCCTCAACATCATCTTCATCAAAAAGCCCAATCTTTAAAATTTTTTCTTCCAACTCACGAATAGCTTCTAATGCACCTATTCAACCATTTGCTAATGCTAGATGAAGAACTGACAATAATTTAGGAGTATTAATATTATCAGCCAAAGCCTCTTGAAATTCATTTTTCCAATCTTTAGCATCTCATCCTTCATTCATCTCTTGAATTCCTCTAATTTTCTTAATAAGACCTTTTCTTTCACTTCTTGCCTGCTCTAAAGCCTCCCATGTAAAATTTTGAAAATTTCCATACTGAGCTTTAAAATAAAAATATCTTAAATCCAATGGATTAAACCCTTTATTCTTAATATCCTCTAACGAATAGAAATTTCACAATGATTTACTCATTTTTCATCAATCGACCTGCAAAAACTCATTATGAATCCAATATTTAACCCAAGGCTTTTTTCAGAAGCCACATTCTGCCTGAGCGATTTCATTTGGATGATGAATTGTAATATGATCAGATCAACCATGATGAATATCAAATTGCTCTCCCAAATATTTACTCGACATAGCACTACATTCTATATGCCATCATGGGAATCCTACTCCCCAAGGAGAGTCCCATTCCATATCTCTTTTTCCCTCAACCATAGAAAATTTCCAGAGTGCGAAATCTGTAGGATTCTTTTTCCCTTTCATATCTACCCTCTCCCCTGCTTTTAAATCTTCCAAACGTTTTTTATAATTCGGTCACATCAATTTTCAATAATCTTCTACCTTACTAGTATCCATATAAATACCATCTCAAGGAACTTCATAAGTAAATCCTTTCTCTTCTAAAAGCTTAACTAAATTTATTTGCTCTTGTATATGCTCTGTTGCTCTTGGCATAACATCAAATTCATCAATATGCATATCCTTGAGCCCAGCTCTAAAAATTGCTTCATATTTTTTTGCGACATCTCGAGCCGAAATTCCTTCTCTCTTAGCTCATTTTTCCAATTTATCTTCTCAATCATCTGCATCTGATACCAAATGTCAAACATCTGTAATATTCATAACAGCCTTCACAGAATATCAAAAATATTTTAAAGTATTTCTTATAAGATCAGCAGAAAATGAAGCCCTTAAATTCCCAATATGTGGAGTATAATAAACAGTAGGTCAACATGAATACATTCAAACAAAATCTCTTTTTTCTCCTTTATAATTTTCATCTTCCATTAAAGGAACAAACACCTCTTTTTCACGTGTTAAAGTATTATACAATTTTAATTGCATCACGTTCTCTAAAATAAAATAAAATAAATCTTTATCTTGTATTTTTAGAGCATATAAATATAAATCACTAATTCAATCAAAAATAAAAAAAACAATTACAAAAAAATTTTTTCTATGGTTAAAATCATTAAAGCTCACAAGAGCATCACAACTGAGAGATTAGAGCAACGACTCTCCGTAATCCACTCTAAAGTATTGGATTGCATCCAGAGAAAAGAAAAGACAACACTTAGAAAATGTCTCTGCCAGCTTCAAGCCTTACTTGGACTCAGCGAGCCACTTAGGATGCAGTTCGTCTGCGGAGCATCATACAACCTCCCGTTCTTCATTAACGACGAGATCCTGATGTGCCAAAGAACACTTAAGAGTTGGGAAAACAATTAGACTCTCATGCAGAAAAAGACTGAGATTTTTTATCGTCAGTCTTTCTTTTTAACCGAATATTTGCCTAAAAATATCATTATTTGCAAAATTCGATTGATTTTTAGTAATATTATTATATAAATCTATCATTTATATCATATTTTCGCCACAAATATGTATGAAGAAATAACAACGATGATAAAAAATCTCCATAAACAAGAATGAATTTTTGAAACAAATATTCCATGAGTATCCACTTTCTACAAGAATACTGTTGAAAAAAAATGACCTCAAATTTACCAACCCAGCCTAATTTTTATCAGTTCATGAACAAAAAATCTCTATCTAAACAATAAAAAATATACCTATTGAAACGGGAAACTTATTCTAATATCTTCCACCACTCCTATAATATGCGAGGCATTAAAAGAAAAGGACAAACCTTTTGCATGAATATGTATTAATTTAAATAGACAAAATCTCTATTCACTTATAAAAGAAATCAAACAAGAATACAAACCCAAAAGCAAGCATCACCAGTTGCAACCAGGAATTTTACCTTTAGACATCAACGATAACATCCAACAAGCATTTTCCCGCCTCTTATCCTGCACTAAAGATCCTAAAGATGCCGAAATCCTAGGTCCTTCACTTATTAGAGAAATCCTCTATTACACTATAAAATGAAAAGATGCAGAAACTTTCTGTGACCTTATTCTTTATAATAAAAGCTTCTCTATTTTCGAAGATATCATCGAAAGAATTAACAGAGACTATGATAAAACACTCTCCATTGAAAACCTAATAGAAGGAATCGATATGTCCATATCAACATTTTTTCGCCAATTCAAAGCTTTTACTGGCTACTCTCCCACACAATACATCAAAGATCTTCGCCTCAATCAAGCAAAAAGCCTCTTGATACTCAAAAAAATAAGCGTAAAACAAGCTGCTAAACAAGTAGGATACAGTTCCCAATCCCAATTTAGTAGAGAATACAAAAGATACTTTGGATACGCTCCTATCCTAGAACAATAAACATTTAATCTTATATACCACCCAGCATGATAACAGATTACCTTCATCTTGTTATGTGATTCATCCTCTGATGAATCGTTACCTATCTCGTCCTCTTACTTCATTTTAACAGTAAACTCAATAACGAGAAAAAAAGATCCGTAAATCAATCACGTAATAGTATCTTATGAGAAGTAAGTGAAAAAGTAATTCCTCTACTCCCAGAATTTCCTTATCATACCAAAGATTTAGTTTTCTTATGAAAGTGAGTTGATTACGTAGTCTTCAATGGATTATCTCAATGAAAGCTCAAAGAAATTATTTTCCTGGAAGTAAAAAGCTGAAATTCACAACTCAACAGAAACGAAATGCTGATAAAAGATCACCTCCGTCACTTCCCCGTCAAATACGAAGTAATAAGGATAAATTATTAGTTGAAAATACAAAGAAAAATAGTATCGTAAATCAAATTTATATCTACCTCTATACAGAATATTTATGAAATCAATTACTGAAAATAGTGCAATAAATGTTCAAATACTACTAAGACATGCAGAAAAGTTCTCCTTTATTGAAGGAAGAGAAAACATTACTGCAGATGACATGATTTTAGCATACTTTTCATATATTATCGAATCCTGACGTGCTGACGCATTTTTCACCTTATTATGAATAAAAGAAAAAAATCATATTTTCTCATATATTGAATACCTTCTCCAAAAAATGGAAAGCATTGATTTTAAAACACTTTGAATAGGAAACGGGAAACTAAAATTTTCCAAAGAGCTAATAACAAAACTTCCATCTCTAAAAACAACTACCACAAAAATAAAAGAGATAGACTTCCTTCTCATATGTTTTCCTATGATAACTACAGATCTAAAACATTGTTTTGGACTAAAAAAATCATCATACGAAGCAACAAAAACATTAATTCAAGATTTGTCAAAGCTTCCTATCATCAAAGAGGTTGGTTTTCTTGCTTTTCTTGGAATTATAGATACTCTTATAAAAGAATCTCTTTTAGATTATAGTGATATCAAGCAAATGACAATTACACACCATGAATGAAACATTGACGAATTCTTAAATACTTTAGAGAGTGAAATCGTTGAAAAAGAAGATAATGATAATATCGCACTCGATGCAGATTCCTCAAAACAAAAGAAAAAAGAAGAAAAAAAATTAACAATAGAATATTTCTGAACCGATCTAACAAAAGAAGCTCGTGACGGATATCTCGATCCTATCATTTGAAGAGAAAAAGAAATCGATCAAGTAATCTACACACTTCTAAGAAAAACAAAAAATAATCCTTTATTAATAGGAGAAGCTGGTGTTTGAAAAACAGCCATCGTTGAAGGATTAGTCCAAAGAATTAACGCTAAAGAAGTTCCTGAAAAACTTCAAAATAAAAAAGTATTTTTACTAGATATGGGTACCCTAGTTGCTTGAACAAAATATAGATGAGAATTCGAATCAAGAATGAAATCTATTCTAGAAGAAGCAACAGACCCTACCAACAATATTATCCTATTTATTGATGAACTTCATACAATTATTTGAGCATGAGGACAAGATCAAAACGATGCTGCTCAAATGTTAAAACCACTTCTTTCAAGAGGAAAAATCAAACTTATCTGAGCAACAACATTTGATGAATACCAAAAATATATAGAAAAAGATGCTGTACTTAAAAGAAGATTTCAAGAAGTCGTTGTAAACGAACCTTCTGTTGAAATGACAAAAAATATTATCTTAGGATTAAAACCAACCTATGAAGATTTTCACGGTGTTATTATTTCAGAAGAAGCCATCGATAAAGCAATTAATCTAAGTAAAAGATATATTCTAAACAAACAACTTCCTGATAAAGCACTCGATATTCTTGATGAAGCTAGTGCAAGAAAATCAACAATGCAACACAAACTTGAAAATGATGAAAACTATAAAAAACAAGAAAAAAGAATAGAACAAATCCAAAAAGAAATTGAATCTGCTATAGAAAACCAAGATTATTTCTCTGCAGCAGAACTAAAAGAAGAAGAGCAAGCATTAAAAAAAGAGCTTCAAAAAATTAGATCAAATAAAAACATTCCTACACATTTAAGAACAATTATCCAACCAGAAGATATAGGAAATGTTTTGGCTGATAAAACATGAATCCCTACAAATATCGTAAACGAAGATGAAATTACAAAATTAAAAAGATTAGATCATGAATTAAAACAAGAAATCATCTGACAAAACGATGCTGTTGATACTATCGTAAAAACACTTATTAGAAGTAGACTTTCTGTTATTAAAAAAGATAAACCTATCGGTTCTTTCCTTTTCCTTGGACCTTCATGAGTAGGGAAAACATATCTTGCGAAACTCATCGCCAAAGATTATTTCTGAGATGAATCAGCAATGATTAGATTTGATATGTCCGAATATATGGAAAAATTCTCTGTTTCTAAACTTATTTGATCACCTGCATGATATGTAGGTTATGATGAATGAGGAGGACTAACAGAAGCCGTAAAAAGAAAACCTTATTCTGTAGTCTTATTAGATGAAATTGAAAAAGCAGCTCCTGATGTACTAAATATTTTATTACAAATCCTTGATGAAGGACAGCTCAAAGACTCCAAAGGAAGATGGATAGATTTCAAAAACACTATTATCATTATGACTTCAAATATTGGAACAGAAGAATTTAGCAAAAAGAAAACAACAATTTGATTTGATACAGGAACTCAAAAAGATATTGATAGCAAACATTTTGATGAAATCAAAACAAGAGTTCTCGATGAATTAAAAAATCATATCACTCCAGAACTTTCAAATAGGATTGACCATAAAATAGTATTCAAACCTCTTGATAAAGAAAACCTAAAAGAAATATTTAATCATCAAATCAAAAAATTCTTAGCTGCATGGAAAGAGAACGAAGCTGTTAAACTTCCTAAATTTTCTCAAACAGAAGTTTCAAAAATCATCGATAAAATCTATGATCCAGCATTTGGAGCAAGGCCTATCGAAAGATATATCAATGATGAAGTTGAACCAAAACTTATCAACTCACTTCTAAAATAAAATTTTATGATACAATCATTAAGAAAGTGAAACTCTATCTCTATGCATTTAATCAATACTTTTGATTTGATAAAATCTTAATACTACAAGATGCGAATAAAAATATCGCACCTTGAGATTTAATCCAACATTGAACAAACACATACCTCGTACTCTGAGAAGAAATAAGTTTCCCAGAACTCTATAACACATTATTCTCTGAAGACCAAAATTTTTCTATACTTTATAAATCATTTCTTTCACAACACACACTAGACCTTATCCATCGAATGGTATACGAACGATACACAAGTTATAAAAACATTCTTAAATTATTCCTGGATGAAGAAATCGAAAAACTTCTTATCAAAAAATGTAAAAAGAATATTAAAAACAAAATGCAGTCTTGTAGAATCGGAACTCGTATCCTCCAATGGGATTGAAGTTATCAAACACTCGTAATATTCCCAGACCTTTGGAGTTTCTCAAACTTAGTTGATAGTAACCAATTTGAAGGAACATTTCTCTATTCTCTAGATACACAAAACAAAAAAAATACTAATCGATGGAAAATCAAAACCGGAAATGAAAAACTTATTTGCACAACAAGTTCAGAAATTTTTCAAGACTATGAAAATCTTAAAAAAATTTATTTAATAGAACCGCAAAAACGATATTACGCATCACAACAAGACCCAAGATATAAAGTTGATAGCGTTGCAAAAAAATTAGCAGAACTCAACAATGCAGAAATTATATATGTACCTCCCGAAGATTTATTCAAAAGAAAACCTTGATATTAATTTTCAAAATCCATACACTAAGAAAAAACAAAAAACTTAGAATATGAAAAAACTTATTTACACCCAACAAGCCTGCGTCATAACTTGCGGCGCAATTGCTTTCATCCTCGGAGAAAAATATTTCTCGCATCTGCTCTACATTCTTCCCGTTATCGGATTGATTTTTACTTTGACTCTTACAAAAGCAACATTACAATTAAAAGGCTCTGATGTTGCCTCAGGATTAATTATAGGATTCTTCATAACCCTTTTCGGAGCATCAATAGGTTCCATCCTAGGGGGCCCGAGTCATCCTCTATTTATAGCCTTTGGCAGCCTTGGTTGTGTAATCTTCATCACAGCAATATCAAATATGCTAAGAGATGCAACCAATCTATCATACGATAACGAAGACAAACAACCCCCTGATAGCTGAAATCAAGCTATCAGGATTTTTGTTATTTTCTAAACAATAAAAACAAATGTCAATTAATAAAAAATACAATTAAAAAAATACATAAGAATCAAGTTCAAAATTAAAGTTTTTCTTTATTTTTCACCCAATTATTGTATTATTTAAGAGATTGTGAAAACATCCTTTATTTTTTCCAAATAAATGAAAATAAAAAAAATTCTATGAACCATCGTCTTAGCATGATACCTTGCATCAGAGCTATTATCATACTTATGATATGTAGATCGAGGAAGAGCAGAAGCCGCAAGTATTGCTTCTTGAACAACAACTCCACTCGTAGCTGTGCTTATTGATAACGATACCTATAATGCTATATGAACATCATCTAATTTTTGATGGTATACTAACAGTTATCTCCATGAAAAATATCCTGACAGTCAAGCTATAATTCTACCACTAGATACAAAAGAATATACTGCACCTGAAATAGTAAAACTCTTAGAAAACATTTATTTTGATGGTTTTGAAAACGAAGGATCTCGCCTAGTTTGAGTGCTTATCATGGGAAATATACCATTTCCTGTTGTTAAATATGGAGATTATGTATTTCCATCTGTCTATCCTTATGTTGATTTCATAGAACAAAAATATATTTGGAACGAAGATGAAGGCTACTTTGTTATTAATAATAATGAGGGACAAGCAGAACTCCGACACGGAGTCATCAGCTTAGAAAACGCCTGAAAATATGATGAATTTTTTGAGAAACTCAAAAACTACCAAAAAGATCCTGAAAAATTCATTGATAAAAAGATTTGGTATGATGATTTTATTGCACTTAATAAAAATTTTTTAGAAGAAGTATATTATCTCTATCAAAACAAACTTATTTTTGCAGAAGATTTGATGTATCATCGTTATACAAATTTCTTCGTTGATTTATTACAAACCGACCAACAAGACAGTAATCTAGAACTTATTGGAGATTTAGCCGAAGGTTTTAAAAAGTATAATATTGAAAATGCAGATATTTCTGCAGCACAAGAACTACTCTCAAATAATACTTGAAACTTTACACCAACACTTCTCCTACAAAACAAAATTTCTTCATTCATAAAAGATTATTATGAAGTTCTTAGTACTCCTCTACTAAGAACAATCGATGATAACATAAAAGCCAGCGATAGATGGACAGTAAATGACAGCCACTACCAAAAAATCCAGTTAAAAGATCAACTCCTCTTAGGAAATGATGAAACAAATGGTATCCTTAAAAGTATTAATGATAAATTAGAAAACTATGTTGATCAGAAAATCGCCACCGAAAAATATGAAATGAAAACAACGGTTCCTACACTATATTATGAAGGAAAAGATAAAAAGAAAAGGATCCTTTGGAAAAAACGTTATATCCCAGATTACTATAACACCTATCAATTCTTCTATTTTGGTAGAGATGCACAAACAATTACTAACGCACAAGATTTTAGTATTTATAGAGGAACCTATAGAAATCTTGATAAATTCGTAAAATATTCAAGCATCATCAATGACGCAAACAACCCTGCAAAATCAAGCAAAGACAAAACAGATCTCACAAAAAAATGAGTATGAGCATCTTATGATTTATTTTCTACACAAGTTGAAGCAAATAGAGGGTATAATGTTCTTAATATGCAATCTGAATACGAAACATATAATAAAGAAAAAATCCATGCCGAAAGAGAAAGAGTTTGTACAAGCTATCTTTTCTGAATACATTGGAACATTCTATGTAAAAGAAAAGAACGAGAAAACAAATGAAGCTGTGAAATAGGATGAGATGAAACAGGATGTGAAAATTTTATCCAATTCTGAAATAGAGTATACGGATGAGGAACTCCTCTAAATCTTGATATGGATAAATATACAAATCAAGAATATAGTTTCGCTTGAGAATATCACTATGAAAATGCACTTAAACCACTTTTCGATATTGCATGATCAGTAAAAACAACTTCAGCCATTAACGATGCAACAAACTTCACAAGCTATAAAACTTATATTTCCCCTACACTAATAAGTGATAAATACTGACATGTTCTATGAACAGACCAACATCTAGAAGCACCATATCATATTGGTCTTTCAACTGCACGATATTTCAATGTATGACTATGAGATAAAGTATTCACCAAAATTTCAGACAACGAATTTATGCTCAAAAAAAATAAATCATGAAGAACAGACAATGAACTTATTTATAAATACAAAATCATTCCATCTATTGTAAAACATGATGCAGCTCAATCAACACTTATTAATTGATACGATTGATATAGATATACCTGAGATAAAGAGACATACGTATATTATACAACCCTCCTTGATGCATTAGAAATAGAACAGACAACATGAGACACCTATGAACTAACATGAAAACTTAGCAAACTTGAAGAAGTATTAACATGATTAGATAAAAAGATAAAAGATAGTATCGCTATTGATTATACTAAGAATCCAGAATATGATATTGGATTAACATGAGTTGTCAGCACAGGAATCCAAAACGTATTAGAGTTCTCAAATGCAAGTATCAATAGTTGAAACATCTATACACTCTGACAATCAAAAAAATGGGATAACTTCAACGCTATTTTCTGAACAAATTATTGAGACAAAGTAATTGGACTTATTATATGATACCGTAATAGACAAATTGAACTTAGCAAAAAAGTTGATATTCGAAGTGTTTGGTATGATGAAATCATGAATAAAATTGATAAAGTATCAACATACTTAACTGAACAATCAAAAGTAGGAAGCTGAATTTTTGATACATTCAATAGATATTATGATAACTTAGATAGTTCTCTAACATGAGTTAATCAAAGAATTGATGTTCTAAGCTGAAGAATCGCTGCATGAGAAACAAAACTCCAAGAACTTATCGATGAATTATGAGCATGATATGATGAATCACTTACTATAGATGATCTTAATAATCAAATAGAAAATTTAAGCTGAGAGATAGACTCATTAAACAATGATATTACAATTCTTTCTGGTCAACTCGCTTCAATTAATAATGAAATTTCAAACCTAAATTCAGAAATTTCTGAACTAGAATGAAATATCTCTCAATCACAAGCACAAATAGAAACAATTTCTGGGAATATTGTAAAATGTGACGAAGAATGGATTCCTGAAAAAGATGCTATAATATATAGCATTGCTACAAATACAGGAACATATTATACTACAGCAAACACGTGAGATAGAATCATTGCAGAAGCTAATAAAATTATTGAAAATGCAAACACCAACATCAATACATATAATTGAATAATCGCAACTAATTCATGAATTATTGCAAATGCTAACACAGCTATTGCATGATATAATAGTCAATTACCATCGTTAACATGAAGTGCAAGAACAGAATGTCTTAACAATATCCAAAACGAAAATACAAAAATCAACAACGCAAATGCAACAATAAATGAAAACAGAAATAAAATTAGAGCAGAAGAAAGCAAAATAGCAACAGCTACTGCAGCAAAAGAACTCGTAGAAGCATGCCGCAAATATCCTCAAGACAAAATTGATGAAGAAAATAAATTAAATGGCTACATAACTAGTAAAGGGGCAAAAGAATCTCAACTTACCTCAAAACAGGATGAGCAATCAAGAATTACAACAACTATTAATAATAAAAGAAACGAGATAACAGCAAAAAATAATCAAATTTCAGCAAACGGAATTATGATTATCATCATTAAATTAAAAGAAGATATTACAACAACATCATGAGCAATTAATGAACGAGAAAAAGTAAGAGATAATATCCAAACTCTATCATGAATCGTAACCAAACTTAATATGTACGATCCATGTATCGCTAACCATAATGTATTATGAGATATTATCTGAGCCAGTTCTGGAGATGTTCAATATTGAACTGAAAATGATGCAGCCTGTGTTTGTGATCCATCTGATCCAGATGAATGTTCAACGGAATGAACTTCTGGAGAAGAGACAACAGGACTTTTATCTGAACTTTTAGATTCATTAAAAGGCGCAAAACAAGCCCTAAAAGACAATTTCAATTCAGATCCAGAAAATCCTGAAGAGCATATCGATTGAATGAATATGCTTACTCAAGATAGACCAATCGATTCTCCAAGATACGTTACCTTCCAATGAATTTGAGGAAATGTGGTAAAATTCATTTACCCTAATATCTTTAAAGTTGAAGTATATAAATCTTCATGAGATAACATTTTACTCAAACAAACATCTTCCAATCCATCAAAAGACGAAATATATCAAGCCTTAAAAGAATACTTCCAAAATAAAGTTTCTGAATATAACACACTATTGAATAACGAAAGGAATAGTAAAATAGCTATGAATGATCACTATAATCTCCTTATGCGCGTTGACCCACTAGCAACTCCTAATATGACATCCCGTCCATATAACGCATTCACATATAGAGAAATGGTTGATGCTATAGGTTGAGAGGAAATGCTCTACACACTCTCAGAACTCCTCTACTACCAAAGCGTATCTAATAAAATAAGAGAATACATTGATGATATCTGAGAAGATATTAACGAAACAAAAACAACATTCGACGTCAACAAAAAAATCTCCTATGTCATGAAAGAATACCTAACCCAAGAAAACGACAAATTCTACAAAGGAGAACTCAATTGATCAGATAAAAACAGTTATGCATGACTTATCATCCCTTGATATAGTACTTGATGATATGAAGTATGATATATCAATTCAAATTGAAATGACAGTGTAACTCCATGATTTGATGAAATTGACGCAACATTAAATTGATGAACAACAAGAGGTGCTTCAGGGACAACAAAATCCAGTACTACTTCATACACTCTAAATCCAGCCGATGAAGAATGATCTATGGAAATTAAAAAAGATTGTAAGTATGATCCAAACGAACCTCTTTCACTTTATGATGGATCATGGTTTGAATGACTTGCTTGTTGGCTAAAAGCGGTAGCTAAAAAACCATTAACTCTAGAAGTATATTTCCAAACCTCTCCTACACTTTCCAGTATTACCGAACCAATCGAAGAAAGTTTAGATGATTTCAAACAAAATTTCTCTACAACAATCGAATCATTTCAAAACACAGCTGTCTCAAACTGAACAAACGAAAAAACTCAAAAAATAATCAACAATACTCAAATTTCATGGAACGATAAAAAAGTAAGTGTTCTTTCAAAAACAGGAACATTAAATTTCTTATCTTTAGAAGATGTATGAAATGTATTAGTAAAAATAGAAACAACATGAGATAACTGTCTAATAATTAATTGAACAAGTAGCTGTAATTGAGCAGTTACAACGACAAAGAATCCATACAGATCATGATTCTCACTTAACTATACTCTCGCAAAAGATACGATTTGAACCGTTATGGCATCAGTATCACTTTGTTCATCTGCCGACAATTGTTGAGTAAGAAATATGTCATTATCTGTTGTACCAGGTCCCATTACCCAATTTGAAATAACGCCACAATGATGAAATAAAATCCTTGCATGAGCATATACACTATTAAATATCAAAGCAATGGATAGCAAAAAAAACGAAATAAATAGATCTCTAGAAAACTATATATTAAAAACAAACAGAGGAAACTTTATAGTTTGAGGAACAGCACAACCACAAATTGAAATCAACGATTTTGTAAACACTACTATCATTTATAGAGCAGCCCCTTGAACAAATTGAAGTGTTGAATTTAGTATAGCAGATACAAACTGAACAATAATTTCAAAAGGTACAGCGAATATCCTAGACTGAGACATAAAACTCAAATATCAATGATCCGAAATCGCTTCACTAAAATATACGATTTCTGACGAACCTTATTATCTTACATGAGGTGAACTTAATACAAAAAAAGTTATTCCTATAAAAATATCTCTAACAAATTGAGGCGTTCCTGTTCCAATTACAGTAAACGCATCACTTTGAACAGAAAAACAACTCGTTAAAATAATGGTTGCACAAGAAAGCAAAAATAATGATTGAAGCACAAAGACCACATTAAGAGAAGCTAATTCGATAAATATCACAAATGGAGAACTAACCGTATATCTTGTTCCATGATATGTTGCGGGAGAAGATACATTTAAAGTAACAGTTCCATGACTTGATACAAAAACAATTAAATTAACACTTGAACCATGAGAATTAAAATCAATTTGAATTACACTAGAAGAAGATGTTGTTGATCCAGAAGAAAAAATTAAAGCCGAAATTGCATTAACTGATGCATGGTGAAACAAAATCAACAAAGATTCTGATGTCTCAATTTCTGTAACAACAGAGAACATGATTGAAACTGACGGCTTAAAAGTTCGGAAAGCTGCAAATTTTCCAACACGTTTTCCTAGAATTTACAGCTGATATCAAGAGATCTCTCTAAAAACTACAAACAACGATACAGGTCTTCATAAAATCACAGTGAAAACAAAAGACGAAAAAATTACTGCCTCAAAAACATTCACAGTAAGAAATTTCTTCTTAGAATGAGCTGTTCAATCAGGACTTAACATTCTCTATCTTAACTTATTTGGTAGTGATTGGGGTAACGAGCGATGATATGAATCAAAAAATTCAAAATTTGCAGAACAAATCATCCAATCATCAAAGAAAACATTAGCTATTACCACTCAACTTATTGATCCAAGTAAAATTAAAGAAGCAAGCATCATATTCTGAGAAGATTGAAATCTCCAAAATAATTGAGGATTGACATTAAAAGCAACACTAGAAAATGCAAAACTAAAATTATTAATAGAAAAAGTAGGAACACTTACAATCAACGATGCTCTTAAAAATATTAAAGCAATTAAAAACGATGTAAATAATGAATGGCTATTAGAACTCCTTGAAAGTGAAGATAAATCAATTCTTCTATATAATATGGATGATAGCTATATTTATACCAATTGAGAATTCCACACCCAAGACGGAACATCTTTCGCTTCAATAAAATGAGGTGTAAATTTTGAGCGAACTTCAAACTATCTTAACTGATACCCTATTTGGAATGTTACAAGCAATTGAAAGATTCTAGCATCTGCCATCATAAACCATCTTGATTATTCTAAAGTAGAATGAGATATTGATAACATTGATTATGAAATTTGAGATTTATATGATAAAGGATCTACATCATCCAAAATCAAGGCACTCTATTCAAAGCTCAACACACTTGATAATGCATATGAGGGATATGACTCAATCCAAAATAGTGACGATATGGAAAAATATATTGGATTCAGAGGTAACTTCAAAAACATAACACTTTTCGCTGAATGAGAAAGTGTTTGAGAGGCTACTATACCATATTGATCAGAATTCCTCATCAATATCTGAGATCCTCTATTAAAAAATAGAGATGAAGTTGCTTCTGTAAGATGACTTTGACAAGAAAAGTATGCTTTGCCATGAAAAACAATCTTCAAAGTAATCGATATCGATTATAATAATGACGGATTAAGAGATTTAATCATCATTTATAAAGATTGAAGTATCATTCTTAAAAAACAATATGCTAATAAAAAATTCCAAGATATGGGAACCCTCATGGTAAGTGCTGAACAAATCGATGAAGTCTATGTATGAGATGTTGATGGTAATAAATATGAAGATATTATTATCAAAAACGGAAACAATCAACTTAGAGTCTACACAAACGATGATTGAGTCTTTGATGTTGATTGAAATATCGTCTGTCTTAACACAAACATTGCATGATGAGAAATTAGTAAAACTCCTGAGGACCTTTCTTGAGCAATCCAAATGTATATCGATGATATGGATAATGATGGAAGAACTGATATCGTCATCCTAGATAAAAAAGGATATCTAAAAATTTTCTATGGAAATTGATCAAAAACAAGACACAGTTATCTTAGTAAAGACGTCTATAGCTGTGATAGCTGACGATATGATAGACAAGAATGACAAACAAAATTAGTTAAAAAATTCTGATTAAAACTCACAAGCGATTGAGTTGCTGATAGTAGTATTCTTCGTCGAAACGGTCTCAAATATCCAAGCGATGAAAATCTACAGCAACAAATACTCAGCTGAAATCTTGATCCTAACGAAAGCCAAAGCACACTAGAACTTCAAGGAATCTATACCGATCCAGCATTCCTAGCATCAATGGAAGACTGAAATATTAGCACTTGAGATATCGATAAAATCGTTAATATTGCTAACCAAGTAGACACAACAAAACAAGCTCAAAAAGCAACAGAAGCTTCAACACTCTATATCAAAAACCCATTTATATGAAAATATGAATTCAACGATGGATTAAAAGCTGAAGAACAAGCCTTTATAACAATGTATAACATAGAAAAATATAACGGACTCACTAATACAAAAAAAATAAATAAACCAACAAAAAAATATGTTGACCTCAATGGTTGAGATTTAGAAGAATGAGATATTATTGAAGTAACTGTTAGTATTACTGCTCCTGGTGGATGATATAGCCCATCAGCATTCTTCGATAAAATTACTTGACCATGGATTATCGATCGTGATGCTGACACCTGAGCCCCTAGTGATTTAACATTCATAAAATGAAAAGGTGAAATAATAGCCGGAACCGATTGATATGATTATGGTATTATTAATATCAATTGAGCATGATGGTGAGGTGGCGGTAACGGACTCCAATTCAAATATAATCTTACATACCACATGGACACTCCTATCTATGAAATTAGAGTTGAAAGAGAAGATCCACTCATCAACATTGCCTCAGTATCTTTTATCGAAAAAGATGACACGAGTATTGTCCGTTGGAATTGATTAAAATACGATTCAAAACACCAAGACATTCTAATTGAAAATCCGTTCGGAAACCAATTAGCAATCAATGACTGAGTTAATTTCTCTGATCAAGCATACATCAATATCAATGACATAGGGACATATATTGATCGCCTCGGTTCAAAAGAAGTCTATTGAATCAATAAAAGTTATAAAGATATTAACTGAGGAAGTCTCGAAAATGGAGATAAAGTCGAAGTTACCGTAAGTATTCCATTACCAAAATCTCACGCACATTATAATGCTTATTTTGAAAAATTAGAAGGTCCTTGGTCTGAGAGCTGACTTCCTTCTAACTTCCAATTCACAAAATGAAGCTGAAGCATTAAAAAAGGTATCAATGGATATAGTTTCTACGTAACTGATTTCAATGAAGCAAGTAATTGAGAGGAATACATTATAGAATTTAAATACACACTTACCTATAAAGATTCTAATGGAACTCCTATTTCTGATAACCTACCATATATCGTTATCCAACCAATAGATTGATGTATTAAAAAAGAAGAAATACTAGAAAATGCTAAATCATCTAAAAATAGAGATTACAAATCTAAGATAGTAGACCTCCAAGAAGAAGCTAAAAAATATGCTGATGAGCTACAAAGCAATAACGAACAAGCAACAAACGATATAAATGAACAAATTACTAATGCACAAAATCTATGAACAGAATCTACGCTTCTCAATTCAGTGAAAGAGAATTTCTGAGTTTGAGACCTTTTAGAAAAAACTTGGAATAATCTAATAAATAAAAATGGACTTGATTTCTGAGATATCGACCTTGATATTACAGAAGTATTATGAGCAGATTTAACAAAAATCGAAGGACAAGTCCAAGATCTAGCAAACAAAATGTGTAATGGATTCCCTTCATTCTGAGTTAAAGGTAAAAAAACATGTGAAGGACTCCCCGTTCCATTTAACCAAGCATTCCTTGCACCTGGTAGTTATCATATCATGTGATGTATTCAACTTGAACCTCTTACAAGAACACTAGGAAAATGACTTCCTATCTTCTTCTGGCCTTGAAATCTATGACCGATACCATTTGTAGGATTTCTTCCTATCCCTTACATGCCAACAGGAGCATGAGACGATTTCCTTTGGGTAAAATGAGTTTGACCTTACAGCTCTCTTATTAGAATCTATGCAGCACCTACCCTAACAGCACAACTCTGATTAGCAATCTGTGTTGGACCTTATAATGCAGGAATTAATATGCCATCTCCTATCGCTGATATCGCAGGAAACTGTGTTGTTACAGCTATGGCACTCCCTTGCTGAAGTTCTTGAGACGGTTCAGGTGATGATGATAGTTGAAACGGAAGCTGAGATGACACCTATGAAGCGTGGGTCTCTGAATATTGAAAAACAAATACATGTAATCCTTCAAGTAGCGAATCTCCATTCACAATGGTCGCAAATAATGGAACATTAAATGCTAATTGATGATCATATCCTAGAAGCATTAATGAATGAGAATATCTCTGATGACTTATCAATGTCGAATATGATTCTATTAGTTCATATGGAGAAAACTGACTTTTATCTGATTGAGGTGATTCATGAATCTCAATTAATGGAGTAAAAATCCAATGAGCAAAAGATATCAAAAACAAACTATTATGATGACTTCAACAAGGAATCCAAAAAATGCTAGTTGACTGGTTTGACAGACAGGTTCAATATTGGATTAACAACCTCTTTAGATTTGAAATCGAATTCACATTCCCTGATATTTCATACCTCGCAGACGAAATCAATAAAATTTCATTCGATAATATTTCTGATATTGATACAGCCAGTCTCAGAGCTGCTGAAAACGAAAGGAAATCAGAAAATAATAGCTCAGAAAATGCTCTTAAAACACAAAAACAAGAACAAGTAGAAAATGCTCAAAAGAAAAATCCTAAAGCAAAATGACTAACATGACTTGTTGAAAGTATTAATAAGGTTAATATCTCAAAAGATAATATCAGAAATCTTAATTTAGCAAATTGAGCAAATCCATTTAAAGACTTACAAGAACTCTTTAATCAAACAGAACTTGTTAATATCAGCACCCAAAGCATCACAATAAACGTCCCTTGGATCTTTAGCGAGGATATTGAAGCTTATAAAAACTATCTCTTAACTCGATATGAACAAAACAAAACAACACTCGCATGATGGGAAGCAGCAATTGAAATAGCTATCGCCAGCTGTAACAAAGAAAAACAAAATGATGAAAAAGATGAAAAAACAGCTCTTCATTGCCAAGCATTAAAAAATGCTCAAGCAACCATCATGAGACTTTCCTCTAAATTCGATAAAACAGCTCCACAAATCTTTGAGAACATCCAGACACTAGAAGCTTATAAAAGATTTCCTCTTGAAATCTATGAATGGCTTCACATTACCGACAAATATCTTTGAGATATCGCTGCTCTAGTAAGTAATTTCTTCGGATATATTAATTATTGGATGGATGTTAATGCTACTAGATTTACACAATATGTTGATGCAATTATTACAATCGTTGCAATCGTAAAAACGTATCAAATTATGATAGATCTCTTCGTAGACTGGTGAGCTAAATGTTGAAAATGTACACAAGATACTTACGACCAATACACATGTAAATTAAGTTTCTTATGTAGTATGTTTGAAATTCCAACAATTCCAATTCCAAGTGTAAAAATACCAAGTCTTTATATAGACCTCTCCCATCTTAACTTAGGAATGAATATCGTCTTACCACGTTTCACATTTAATCCTATAAGCATCGAACTTCCTAAACTTCCTAACCTTCCAGAACCTCCACAAATTGGAATCAATTTTGATATCGATTTCGATATCCCTGACATTCCACAACTTCCACAACCTCCTGAGCTACCAGAACTCCCTTCATTCATTCCTCAGGTAAAAATGGAACTACCAATTCTCCCTCCTGCACCAGAGATTCCTGAAATCCCTAATGAAATTTCTTCATTTATCTCTATTGCAAAAACCATTTCGAATATATTTTGTATCATTAAATCATGAATTTGACTTGTTGCTGAAAGTGCAGTAAAAGCAAGAATAGAACAAATGACACAAAGATCATATGAAGTCCCTTGGGTTGATAACCTAGATCTTTCATTATACTTTAAACAAACACCTCTCCAAGGAGTTGACATTCAAGTAGACAGTTTTGTCAATCTGCAATTTAACTTCGATGCATTCTATGCTTTCTTAAAAGGTATTGTTGATGAAGTAAATAATGCAACATATAATGTAACACAAATTGCACAAAATTGAGTCCAATACATTAATCAAACTTCAGCAGATTGGACAAACAAACTAAATGATACAACAAACCAAAATATCCAATTCGATATCAATGTCTCAAAAACAAACACAGCTGAAAAAATGAAAAACGAATTAAGTTCTCTTCGTGATGCAATCACAAATGAATTAGATAAAAAGAAATTAGACGAAGTAATTGCCTATACATCAACAGATTCTACTGTTAAAAAGAACGAAGAATGATTATCAAAAATGGAAAAGGAAATCTCATCAATCATTTCATCTGAAAAATCTTCACTAAATGATTTAGCAGAACTTGCAAAACAAGATTATAATAGCTTCTTAAATGCTCTAGAAAAAAACTGAAAAGAAGAACCTCTTCAATTAACATTCTCAACAAATCTTCTTAATACAAATGAACGTGCTGAAAAAGCAATCAATAAAGTAAATCCAAGAGATATGTTTATCGAAACAGAAAACAAAAAAGTGGATGGTTACTACTCTGCGCTAAAAAACCACACTGCAAATGAACTTAATATGACTGAAGAGACCTACAACAATTCAATAAAATATTTAGCATCACTCAAATGAACAATTGATGAATACTATAGTATTAAAAGAACAGAATACGCTTGATCTACTTACCTAAAAGATATTGAATGAAACACTGTATCTAAACCATTATTAACAGCAGCATGATGAACAAATACTGAAACAACAGTATCCGCATCAACAGATTATAGTCAATATATCAAAGGTATATTTATTATGAGTTGAGATGATGTTATCAATGCAGTTAATTCAGAATATAACTATGAAAAATTCCAATCTTATTACGAAAAAGATTTAGATAAAGACTGAAAAACTGAATTAATTATGCGAGATTCAAACCATGTCTTTATAAAATATTTCGACAATGTAAAAGGAAGTACGTGAAAGACCTCTGTTGTTGTAAAACCTTCATTAGAAGATTGAAAATCTAGTCAATATCTTACTACAAGAAACTGAAATCTAAAAGTATATGATGAAATTTCTGAAATCAAGAATTTTAAATTAAATGGACAATCTTATGAATCAATAGCATTCTCTCGAGATAACGCTGACGGAAATATCAGTTGATATATAATGCGCTTAGTTGAACGCGTTGATTGATTCTGGGAGAAAAATTCTAAAAACAATATAAAATTTATTCTATTCTTACCTAACGAATTAGAAGGTGAAACAAATAATTTAAAAATAAGACTTCCATGAGAAACCTCTCCAGTAAACATTTCATCACTTATTTGAAGTAAAATTTACTCAATTAAGTATTACAATTCCGCTGATGATAGTCTACGCGTTAGCCTTTGAGAAGTTCCAAGAAGACGAGAATATGTTCAAATTGCATCATTAAAATTAGATAACACCGTCTATCTAAAAAATTCGCCTTGGTCTAACCAACTCGTTTGAGGTAGACAAGTAGTCTGAGATTGAAATGCACCAACTGCGAGTGTAGAGCTCTTAAGATCAAAAAAGAATGATGAAGTTGCTGATATTGGATTCGATTTAGAATGATATGTCGGTACTTATTACACTCTTCAAATTACTCGAGAAGACCCAACAAAAGTTCGTGTAACAAAACTTGAAGAATACGATAGCAAAAACAATACATGAAAACTTTTAAATGAAAAAGATTTTGATAACTTTGCTGGTATTATTCGTCTAGAGAATCTTTTCTTTACTTGAAATCAAACAAAACAATATAATATCTCTGCTGTTGATTCTCAAGGAAACGAAACCCAAGAAACAATCAATCTCAATATTATTATTCCTTGAATTACAATCGAAAATGTTGAACGTCAAGAAGGATATAAAGAAGGGATTAAAAATCCTGTAAGTATCGTTTCTGAATTAGAAACAGATATTGATGAATGAACAGTAAGTTTTGAAAGGAATAGAAATAATATTACAGCTCCTATTACTTCAACCACAAACTGAAATCAAGAGCTGACGTATGAAGTAACAACGAATCAAACAACAGTTACAGGACAGTATTACGATTTCTGAGATGAAGTAGGACTCTACTCAAAGGATAATAAACTTATAGCGACTGTTGACTGAGAAAACGGAAATATAGAAATCAAACAAGAATACGCTTCTCAAACAAACATCCGTGTAGACTTCTCTCAAGGATATCCTATTATAAAACTTATGCAATGATGAATCGCCAACTTCGAAATTCTCCTACAACCAGAAAGCCTTGTTAAAGTAGAAAATGCGGTTTGAACGACACTCACAAAACTTCAAGGAAACAATTATTGAATGTTCAATTGATGAGACGTTCTTATGAAAAACAAAACACCGATGCTCTACATCGCAACAAATGGAACATTATATACTACAGAATCTTTACAAGGAGACTATAGTTTTAATGCCGAAGATAATACAGTAACTTATAAAATATATGAACCATTCTCAACAACAGAACTCGTAAGTGTAACCTTTAAAGTAAAACCTCTTGAATAATAGTCTAATTCTGCTATAGTAACTTTATTCTTTATCAAAAAAACTTTTATGAGAAAATTCTTATTGTTATCAGGAATACTATGAATTATCATGCTATGAAGCTGATGTTTTGCCTATACCGATAACTGTAATTTAGTAGAAAATTTTAATGATTTTAGTACCCTACCTGAAAACTTCAAGAACGCATTTGATAATACCCCATGAAACCAATTACTTACAGAAGCTGGACTAAAAAGAGCGCTTGTTAATTTAAAAGCATATTGTTGTAATGAATGAAAATTTAAATGAAAATGTGATACAAACATTTCACAGCAGCTTAAACAAGCTGTTACAGATCCAGATATTAAGTGAGCAGACTATCCAAAATCTCCTTACCTTTATGACCATTTAGTAAGTGTTATGCTAAGAAGACTTAGTGAATACAGTTATATGGGTGTTGAGATGGATAAACAAGCAAAAGAACGATATGAAGAATATAGTTGATATAAGAACAATACAGATTGAAGAACAGCAGGAGACTTTACCTCAATATATAATAAATATCGACACAAAAGTGATAATCGAGAAAATTCAGCACCTAAATATAGATTATCGCTTTATAATGGAGTAAGTTCTTCTTCATATCAAAACGCTATTGAATGAGTATGAAATGAACAAACCACAGTTCGCCCTGATACAGAAAAAATCAACAATTATGATAACTGGGATCTTACAACAAAACATCTTAATACCTGTTTAGTTGCAACAAGGTTTGCTATAAGACTTTGAAATTTTGACTCCTCTGACCTTACGTTACTTGAGCCACAATGTATAAACAAAGTCTATTCCATTATGTACAATTACAGTTCTTTATATAAAGATATCGTTGAAACACAAACAAATCTTCTTGCCCAAAATACGCTAAATAACTACTATCAATATTTTAATGCAAGAAGATCAACAGTTAATACAACAATAACAAGAGCTTACTGATATCTCTTTTGAATTGTAAAACTTGTTTGAAAAATTACTGCTCAATGTAATTAATTTATATTCCAACTCTCTTCAAAATGAAAAAAAGTATATTAATTATTATTCTATGTTGTGCTGTTAGTTTCCTAACACTTCCTGTATTTGCGGCAACCTCAGCAACAAATAAAAACACGCTTAACAATCTTCATATCATTCCTGAAGCCGTAAGCTGACTTGATGTCACTTGAGCTTGAGAAATAGTTAACAAGATATGAACTAGCGATTGATGAAAAACAACATTAATCCAAAGATATAATGAAGCAGCAAGCTGAATAGATAAAGAAGGAGATTTAGGAAAAGCTTTTCAAACAGGAGTTATGAGCCGAAACACCCTCTTAAATTATGTAGTATATCTTATGAGATTCTTAAATCAAATCGGACTCCTTATCTGAGCATGTATGATATTATATGCAGGATATCTTTTCGCAACAACTATCTTTGGTTGAGATCCAAATAAAGGTAAAAACGCTATTAAAAACGCCATCATAGGAGTACTTATTATTGTATTCTCATATGCAATATGGAAAGGTCTTGAATCAATGTTCCTCTAATTATACTGTAAAACATTATGAAACTAGAAAAAAGAGCCGTAAAAATAGCTAGTGCTTGAGCATTTTCTTTAGCTATTATAAAATTCGTTTTTTGAATCATCAGTTGAAGTATGACACTGCTTGCTTCTGCTGCTGATTCTCTTTTAGATTTAATGGTATCTATATTCAATTTATTTGCGCTTAAAGAAGCTGTTAAACCTGCCGATAAAGAACACAACTATGGACATTGAAAAATAGAAGGAATCGCAGCCGTAATTGAATGATTAATAATTATTGGTTCATGAGGAATTATTATCTACTCCTCTATTACAAAACTTATCTTTTGAACAAAATTGACATCAATAGAAGAAGGAATATGAGTTATGCTTTTCTCTATTCTTATTACATGAATTATTGTATTTTTTCTAAACAACACCGCTAAGAAAACAAAAAATCTCATCATAAAAGCTGATTTAATCCACTACACAATGGATTTTTTAACAAATACATGAATCATTATAGCATTAATTCTCGTAAAATTTACATGATATCATTTCATAGATCCAATTATTGCAATATGAATAGCCATCTATATTTTATTTCCATCATTTAAAATTCTTAAAGATGGGTTTGATGTTTTAATGGACAAAAGCATCAATAAAGATGAAGAAATAGGAAAAATTATTCTGAGCAATACTAAAGTAGAAAGTTTTCATAAACTAAAGACCCATAAATCTTGATGAAAAGTCTTTATTAGTTTTCATATGGTATTTAAAAATGAAAATATTTCATTAAAAGAAGCTAATGCTGTAAGTTGTGAAATTGAACAAGCACTAAAAAACCATTTTAAAAAAGCAAGTATTCTTATAAGACTTGACCCATATAATGAACTAGAAGAATAAGATATCTTCGACCTCTTTCCAAAAATAAGTTTCATAAAAAAGCTTATTTTTTTGTATTTTTCAAAAAAAGTAAATATAATTATACAAGATATTATTTTACTTTTATTTCTTTCTACTACACAATGAGAAGAATTGCAGGTATTATCAGCTTATTTTCCGTTCTTGAAGCATTTTGACTTCTAATAACTATCTGATTTTCTGCACAAGCCACAGATAGTACAAGCAGTTGAAATTTCATAAAACACACAGCAAATGTAACAACCTATAATTGAAAAAATGTATGAACCAATACGGTTAAAAGGCCCGTCTCTAATAATTCTAACACATTATTAGATAGGAATTTATGAACATCAGAAGAAAACACAAACAACAGAAATTTCATAAAACACACAGCAAATGTAACAACCTATAAATGAAAAAAAATGTGAACTATTACTGTTACAGACCCTATCTCAAAAAAATCTATCACATTATTAGATAGAAATTTATGAGCAACTGAAGCATGAGTTTGAGAAAATTCATATTGAGAATACTTTCAGTGGTGAAATAATTACGGATTCTCTTCTACAGACCAATCAACAAAAGATCTAGTTGAATACAAATGATATGGACCAGGAAACGAATACGAAAATAATAAATTTATATTTACAGATTGAGGTAGTTTATGGATTGATGAAAATGAAAACCGAAAAATTACAGTAAACCAAAAAATGTTTACAAATTTATGGTGATGAAGTAACTGAAATAATACACTAATGACAATTAATAGTAAGGTAAGCAAACAATGACCATGCCCTAACTGATTTCATGTACCAACGGCTTCAGAATGGGAAAATTTATGAAAATATCGACGAAATGCAAATTCATGAAACACAAAGACACTTAACGATCAAAAAGAATGATACTACCGCTTCTTAAATTTCTATATTAATGATAAAAATAAAATTACCAAATTTAGAAATGATTTAAAAATACCTTTCGGATGAGGAGTGCGAAACCAAGCTATGTCAAGGAATTCCGACTGATCTATAAATTTTCAACTTTGAGTAAATGGCACATGACGTCTAGCATACCTCCGAAGTTCAAATGCTGATAAAAATTGATGGACAGACCAACCTATCACATATGCTTCATTTGATGAAAGATTTTATATAAATGATCAATGACGTTGGAACTATGGATTACCTATAAGATGTTTTTCAAATAACAATCTCGAAAATATTGGAGCTGGATATCTTGTCATTTTTGATACTAAATGATGAAGTCCTATTGAATCTAAAATAGTAACCAGTACAGAAAGTATATTAAACAGCTATGAAGATATTCCAATAAAAGCAGGTTATGTATTCGAATGATGGTATACTTCTGATTGAAATTTATTTAATTTATATTCAAATATTAATTCATTAAAAAACAATAACAGTAATCTTCTAAATTGAAATAAACTTACTCTATATGCTAAACGGACCAACAGTGATATCAATTATAGCACAGAGTCAAATTGAGAAGAAACTATTACTATCAATGACAATGGATCATCAATTACAATTTTAGCAAAAAACCTTTGAGCTTCTCAAAAATGATTATGAGATAATTCTATAGGGAAAAAGTATAATCGATGAAATTGGAAAGAATACGATCAATGAAATTGTCCGAATGGTTATCACATTCCATGAGATGAAGAACGAAATAACTTATATACTAGTTTCAAAAATCGATATGATAAACACTGAGCTTCTCGTCAACGAATAACAAACTACAATGAAGTAATTGCAAAATCATTTAAAAATATTTTTTTCTTAGCAACTAGTTACAATCAAAATCCTCCCACAGGATCTTATTGGTCTTCTACAACTAACAAATATCATGTATCTATCCAATCAAATTCAAAATTTTATTCTGATAGTGTCAATTTTAAAGAAACTAAATGAAACTGATCATATTTAATCCGTTGTTTTAAAGACTGAAAGTATAAACCTTGAACTAATTCTGGAAGCAACGAAACTTTTTCAGGTCGAGACACAAACAGTTGAGCGACAACTAATACATGAGTTTCTACCGGATGAGTAATATCTGCCTATACTTGAATTATAAATCCACCTACAAGAGATGGTTATATTTTCAAATGATGGTATACGGATAATAATTATATGAATCCATACAATCCAAACACTACTATAACATGAGGATTAACTTTGTATTCTAAATGGGAGAAAATAGACATTGAACCAGAAAGGAGTGGAAATAATACAATAAACAAAATAGAATACACAATAAATCATTATATAGAAAATCTATCTTGATGATATACCCTTCAAGCATCAGAAAAATCAAATGCCTCTGCTTGATCAAAAGTTACTCCTGATAGAAAAACTTACGAATGATTCTCTACTCCTAGCGCACAAACAGTAACCATCACAACAGGTGCAACAATAACCTACAAATACTCCAGAAACAAATACAAAGTAACTATAGAAAAAGGAGAATGAATTTCACAAGTACAATGAGCATGAAGCTATAAATACTGAGGAACTGTTAAACTAAGCGCTACTCCCCTATCATGATATAAATTTACTTGATTTGAAGGTGATGTAAAAACAACAACTTTCGCAATGCCTGCTAAAGACATTTCTGTAAAAGCCACTGCTGAAAAAAATACTACAATTTATACCATAAAATATGACTTAAATTGATGAAAATTAGCAAAATGAAAGAACAACCCTTCTTCCTTTACGCCATCTAGTGCTTCATTTACCTTAAATCCTCCAACAAAATCTTGATATATTTTCGCTTGATGGATTGAAACTATTGATGGTAAAACAATATGAACAAAAACTTATGTTTTTATTCCTAAAGGAAGTATATGAAATAGAACATATAAAGCAACATGGCTAGAGCAAAGAAATGTCAAAGGGGTCATAGAAAACCAACTAGAAAACTTACAATGAAACTTTATTACTGCAGAAATCCTTCCTATTACTAAAGTCAGTAGTGATAAGTTAACAACAATCAAAAAAACACCATACGAATGATTCATTACCCCACCCGATACCGCTAAAAAAAGCTCTTCAAATGAAGGATGAGCAATCTGAGAAGTATTAGAACTCTGAGATGGTATAGCAACACTTATTTATAAATACAAAAGAGCCTCATATTCATTAAAAATCATCAAAGATGAATGAATTGAAAGCGTTGAATGAGAATGAGTTCACAAATATCAAGAGCCAATTTCCCTTAAAGTAAAACTAAAACCATGATATACATTTGATAAATTCGAAGGAGAAATAAATGTCGCTGAATTTGAAATGCCTGCTAAAAACATCACAATCACGGCAAAATCAAAAAAAGAATAAACATTTATATAGACAAAAAAGATACCGTTTGGTACCTTTTTTTATTATTCATCATCGTCATCTTCTGGAGTGAAATTAACATCCAAATCATCAAAATCTTCATCATCACCATACTCTGCATAAAAATCTTCATCATCATATTCATCACTTTCTTTCGCTGATGGTTTCCTTCCTCTTTTCTTTTTTGTTCCAGTATCACTATTCATTTTTTCAATATCATCTTCAATTCCCAGCATTTTCTGCAATCCTTGATGCTCTTTTAACTTCTGAATCACCTTTTGTTCAATCTGTCTCACTCTTTCCCTTGTTACATCAAATTCTTCTCAAACTTGTTCAAGAGTAAACTTAGGTCCATCAATTCCATATCTCATTTTAACAATCTTAGCTTCCCTATCATCAAGCATTCCAAGAATAGCATCAAGATTATTTCTAAGAGCAGTTCTTTCAGCTATTTGATCTGGTCTTAATGTATTTCAATCCTCAAGAAGATCAGCTAAAGTATCTCTTCCTTCATCACCGACCTCTCTATCAAGAGATACATTACCAAAAATAACTTCTTCAAGCTTTTTAATCTTCTTAATTGGGAATCCTAATTTCTGACCAATTTCTTTACTAGTTGGTTCACGTCAAAGCTTCTGGAATAGTAATTGATAAGCCTTATTATACGAGTTCATTTCATCAATAAGATGAACAGGAATCCTTACATGTTTAGACATATCAGCAATTGCTTTCGTAATTGACTGCTTAATCCACCAAGTAGCATAGGTTGAAAACTTAAATTCCTTATCTGGATCAAATTTTTCAATAGCTTTAATAAGTCAGATATTTCATTCCTGAATAAGATCAGAGAAAGTAAGACGAGAACCAAAAAACCTTTTAGCAATAGAAATCACTAATCTAAGATTAGATTCAATAAGTTTTTTCTTAGCTTCTTCATCTCATTTTTTAATTCTTCTAGCAATATCTCTTTCTTCTTCATATGTCAAAAGCGGAATCCTAGAAATATCATTAAAATAAAGCTTAATATAATCCTTATATTGATTATCTACTGAAGAATCAGACTTTCATCCATATAAGCTTACTTTCCCTAATTTAGTTTCTTTTTTTGTTACTTCTTGCTCTTGTTCAAGTGCTTCTTCAATAGTAACAACCTTAATTCAAAGTTTCTCAGTAAGTGCATAAAATTTTTCTAAGAGTTTGATATTTCAATCCATATCATCAATTTCAGAAATAACCTCCTCCTCTTGAATTGTTCATTTATTGACTCCAACTTCTAACAATTTTTGGAGCCCCTCATTTAATTCAGCAATATCATCTTGTAGCTTATCCCATAATTGCTTTTTTACTTCATCCATAATCAGAAATTTTTCTTAGGAATATAAAGTTTTTTCAAATATTTGACAAATTTATAAAAAGATATATAATATAACACGTGTAGTAGAACCTTGTAAGTGGATATGAGGTAATAGTATCTCACATCTGCGAGAAAGCAGACTCCCTTGAAGGGTCTGTTTTTTTATTTTTTATTTGGAGGTAACTTTATAACATAAGTCTCTTTACTATTCTGCCTACAACTTAAAGGCTTAAATACCTTGATATTCTTTCATCAAAACCTTCTCTTCATCTTAGCAACGAACTCATCAAATCAAGGTCACATAAATACTTTAATTACAAATGAACCATCTTCAGCCAAAAGTTCATCATAAAGCCAGAATGTCTGATCTAATAAATCAATAGCTCTCATCGCATCAATATCCTTTAACCCAATAGTATTCGGAGCCATATCCGATTGAATAAAATCGAACCTTTGTATGGAATTTTCATCAAGAATCGCTTTTACCTTTTCGTGCTCTGTTACATCTTGAACATATGTTACTAATCAAGGAAGATGTAAATCCACTTCTTTCAAATCAAAACCAATAACTTTATAATCTTTAACTCCATATTTCTTTAATTGAGCAATCGAATACTGTAACCAACTTCATGGAGCACATCCAATATCAAGAATTGTTTTTGTTGTTTTTTTAATCAAAAAGAATTTCTGCTGGATTTCCTCTAGCTTAAAAGCACTTCTTGCTTTATATCATTCTTTTTTAGCCTTCTTAAAATAGAAATCATAAGGATTATACATATATTAATCTCCTTTTTGTAAAACAACAAAAGGACCCTATGCTATTGCAAGGATCTTAATATTTTTTCTTCAACTCTCATGTCTCATTTTAGCTGTTTCCCCAACCTTCTTTCCTCTAATTGCTTGACCTATTGGTGATTCTAGAGAAAAAGACAATTCTCAATCGACATTAACCTCTCAAGTACCAACAATTCTAAAGGTATATTCTTTATCATCATCTTCAATTTTTACTGTAACCTTAGATCAAAAATCAACAACTTTATCTGCTTTTTTAGATTCTTTTTCTTTATCAATAATCTCAACATCATTAAGATGATTTTGAATTTCTACAATTCTAGAATTGATAAAATCCTTATCTTCCATAGCTGACTTATATTCAAAGTTTTCTGAAAGATCTCACATTGCTTTAGCTTCTGAAAGTCTTTCAAGAACAGCTGGTAATTTCTCTTGTTTTAATTCTTGAAGTTCTGCAATTAATTTTTCATATCACTCTCTTGTAAGAAAATTTTTACTTGCCATGGGTTTTAGCAATATAAAATAAAAATATTTCAATATTTAATTTCCTAGTTTATCTTATTTTAAGAATCCCCAGAATCCAAGAACTTTTCTTTTTCGTTTACTGAATGCATGAGCTACTAAATCTGTAGCAACTTTAAATCCTTTGTGATTTTCTACTACAAATCTTTCTCCATCATATGAGAAGATAAAATCTGCTTCATAAAGTCCACTTTTATTTTTCACAATAGTATAGTCGATAACAACTTTTGCATCAATATTTTTCGCATAAATTTTTCTAAGAATTGTTTGTCACTTATTTGCAAGTTGATGTTCTACTGCTTTTTTAATATCAGCTTCCATAACTGGAGTTACATCACCTACAAACTTAAATTTTACATCACTTACTTGTAAAAGTTCTTGTGTCATTATGGTCTAGTATAAAATATAAAGCTTATTCTTTTTAATGAAATGCTATACAAATGCAATAAAACTTTAGTTGAAATGTTACAGCAAAGTTAAATTGTCAGTCTTAGGCAAAAATAGAAATGTCAGTATAATAATTAAAGATTTAAATCTTTAATTATAGGAAATGGCATTTATAACTTATAGTGAAAAAACAATGAATAAAGTACTTGTTATTGAA
>JAFTEM010000001.1 GCA_017453665.1 bacterium
AACTTATAGAGAACAAAAAACTCATCAACTATAATTGTCGAGATTACGAAGACCAATCAACGTTCACAAAAAGAGAAACAGAAGCTATCTGAAAACTCTGTACCTTATGAATAATGTGAATCCATAAAGAAGATGAAACCCCAATTCCAATCTTCTATGCAGACAATATCGTAACCGAGAAAGAGTTCTATATGGTAATAGAAAGGCTCTTAAAAGAATACACAGAAATAACCTTAAACAACAAACTAAGAACTCTAAACTGAAGAGATCAAGACTTAGATTATGAAGTCCTCTTCAACACAATAATGATAATAAAGAATGCTTTAGATAACTAGAAAATGGACAATACAGTCCATTTTTCTAGAAATTTATAATATATGTACATACTTAGAATTTCAAATATTCAGGAAGTTGTGCTTCAAAATCTTCTCGACTTTGTGGTAAGCTATTACTTTCAATGTAAGAAATCCAGCTCTTTAATGTAGTTAACTGAGCTTCTTTTGCTGGAGGGAAATGATATTTCTCCATTCCATGAATAACACTATCAATTTGTGTTATAATACTATCTGGAGTTGCTTCAAGAGCTACTTTAACATCACAAACATCACCAACAGCTTTTATCCTCCAAAGAATATTTCTATAAGCTGCAGCAACCTTATCTGCACTTCAACTTTGTTTTGCTAAATAGAGTTCTTTAACATCTCAAAGCAAAAAGCTTGAATTTAATGCAGCAGTAATTTGACTTAATTGATTTTCAGTAGGAACAATTTTTTCATCAGCACTATATGCTAAATCACTACTAACATTTTTTTCAATATCTCAACTAATTACTTGTTTAGCTGTTAAGAAATCATCATCAGAACTCATAATAGTTTCAATATCGATAGTAGCATTATCTTCTAAACGACTTTCATCAGAACTTTCTATTTCATTAATTTCTTCAGGGAATCCTGTAGTATAAGTAAGATTTCATCTTCTTGTTAACGCTGTTGCAAATTCTTCTATATCGGTAATATGAGTAATATCATTAGCATCCATAGTAAGAAGTTTCTCAGGTTCAAGAGTAATACTCTCATCTTGAGTTGATTTATCTTTTACAAGCAAAGAAGCTCCTTTATTTTCTAGCTCAGTTTTCGTATCTTTTTTAGTTAACGTTAATGCAACTTTTTCATCTTTAGTAGTTTCAATAGTAATTTCTTCTGTCTCAACTTGTAAAACATCATCACTTTCCTCACTATCAATCTTTAAGAAATCTCCTTCCATTAAGAATAAATGATATTTTCATTCATTAACTTTACTAATAGAAAACTTAGCAGGTCATTGAATCTCAGCTTTGATGTGATCATTAATATTGAAGATAATTTTTGCATTATCTTTTAAGGTTATTAAATCTCAATCAAAAAGTACTGAATTCTGAAAAGTTTTTCCTTCTTTTTCAATAATATATTCACCATTAATCTCTAATACCTCTGCAATATAATCGGCACTTACAACATTAGCTCAACTAGGATTCTTCTCAGCCCAGAAAGCTCTATATTCAATTAATTTAGGAAAGTTTCAATAAAATACTCAGAAAAAAGAAGAAATAAGAATAAAAGAAAGTAATGAGTAAATTACTCTCTTTCTTAATATTTTTGTTCTTGCAAGGCTTTGTGGAATGTTAGCTCTTTCTTCACAAATTCTCTGATAAAGAGCAATCTTTCTCTCGTCTGAAAGTTTTTCTTCACTTAGCTGATTAAAATAGGTTTTTAAGTTCATTATTGAATGCGTAGGAGGATAGATAATTTTTTGATTCCAAAGATGTAAATAAAGTCTCTCTAGATTCACTTTTTAATACGAATAAACTTGCATTTTGTGACAAAAAAGCCCGCTTTTTTTGAAGAAAAAAAGATGCCAAATGAAAGGCATCTTTCTCTATACTTTTCAGAATAATCACTAGAAAGTTACATCATCGTCATCTTCTGATTCACTAGCAACAGCTTCTTTATTTTCAGCTGCTCTTGAAATTCTATTTGGATCTTCTTTAGCAAAATCAACTTTGATTGGTCTTCCCCAAAGTTCTTGTCCATCCATTTCTGCTTTAGCCTTAGCTGCATCATCAGCGTTAGCGAATTCAACGAATCCAAATCCTTTACTCCTAGGAGGTTTTGTACTTTGATCAAGATTTACTCTAGCAAAAACAACTTCTCCATACTTTGAGAATTCAGTTTTGAGATCATTTCATCTCATTTTCCAGTTTAATCAACCCACGAATAATTTTGTTTGGCTGATAATCATTTCATCACTCATATTCGACGAAAAATAATAAATTAAAGAGTAGCCGTTCTAACGGCTTGGTGTGGAGTATAAGATTAATTTTTAATATTACAAATCTTTTTGGAATATTTTTTGAAAAATTTGCTTTACATTTTTTTCTGAATATAATAAATATGAATTTTATTCCCTAGAAAATGATATGGCAGATATGAATCCAGCAGCAACTGCTAATACCACAAATCAAGTAAATCCTCAAGAAGAGGCTAAAAAGCCTATATTTTGAGGTTCTCAAGAAGTATTTGATAATTTAGAAAAATTTGAAAAAATTTCTAATCCTACAGATACAACAGATTGAGATTTTAATTTTGATTTCTGAGGTCTTCAACAAGAAACAACAGATGCTCCTATTCCAGAATCAACTGGAGAAGAGAAACCAGAATCTGATGCAGAAAGACCTTTAGATGCTAGTCCATTAACTGATTTTAATTTTGATGATGTCGTTGCAGCTGTTGGAAACGAAATGCAAAATGATAGTGAAGGACAAGGAGAAAATGAAGAACAAGGGAATAATGATCAAATTATTAACGAATCTAACGAAGAAACACAACCTGAACCTAAAAATATTCAATGAGAAAACGAAGAAGTAAAAGAAGAACAAGCTCAAGAAACATATGATTTAGGAGATATTGGTAGTAGTTTAACTCAAGACGAACCACAAGAAGAGCCACAAGATGATTCTCAACCTGATTTACAATGAGAAGCTCCTGTTGAAACAGAAACTGAAAATCAATCTGAAGATGAAAATCAATCAGAAAATACAACAGATGATTTTGTATTAGATAATGTATTACCACAAGAAGAAAAGTCTGAAGATGAACAATCTCAATCTTCAACAGAAAATGATGCCATTCCATCATTTGATTTTGATTTTCCAGGAGGAGAAAATACAGAAGACCAAAATCAAGAAAAATCAGATGAAGAAGAGAATCAAGATATTTTAAACTTCCCTATGGAAGAAGAAAAAGAGGAGAATACAGACGAATTAGTAGATAATGAAGAATCAGAACCAGAAACACCTCCTGTAGAAGAAATCTCTCTTGATGATGATTGAAATCAAGAAGTATCAGAACCTGAGCAAGAGGAGTTAGAACAAGAGGCTCCAGAAGCTGAACCATTAGATCAAGAACAAGAAGATAAAGAAGAAAACTCTATTACAGAAAACGAAAAACAAGAAGAAATAGAAGAAAATGATCAAGATATCGATGAAGAAGCAGATGAAGATACTGAAGAAGATGATGAAGATGACGATGATGAATGAGAAGATGAGGAAGATGAAACAGATGAAGATGAAGAAAATGATGATACAGAAGAGGATGAAGAAGATGACGACGGTGACGATGACGAAGTTGAAGAAAGCGACGAAGAAGAGCCATCTAAAGAAACCGATAAAGATGAAGAACAAGAAAATGAAAATACAGAAGAAATAGATGAAGAATTACCAGAAGAAAAAGAAGAGGAAATTCCTGAAGAAACAGATGAAGAAAAAACTGCCGAAGAAAAAGATGCCTTATTGTTAGAAACAGATGATCAAGATGCAAATCTTTCTTCTTTAATGAAGCAATATAAAGTACTTCTTAGATTAGGAAATAAGATGCTTAATCTAGAAAGAAAAATCGCAAAAGATGATTCAATCACAGAATCTGAAATCATAGGAAATAATACAGAAAAGAGTATGATTCGTTATCTCATATCTATAGAAACTGAAGAAATTCCTGTTTTGACAATAGAGAGAATAGAAAAAGATTATGCACGTGATGAAGAGTCTGAGCATAAATTGACATTTACAAGTGAAGATAACGATACAAATCTAATAGTTAAAATTGATGACTTTAAACTCTATGAAGAACTTATCGATTTAAAAGACCCTGTAAAACAATTACAAGTTTGAGATAAACTAAAAAAATTCGACTTCCTATTCCAATGAAAAATCTCTGACTTAGAAGAGAAGGAAGAAGAAATAAAACAATTGAAAGAGAAAATGAAAGCGTTCCGTGATATCTTTAGAAATTTCTAACCAAGGAAGAGAGACTAAGGTCTCTCTTTCTTACGTATAATTTTTGGTCAATAATTAAACCAGAGCCCCTCAAAGACTCTTTCTCCATAGGTCCTTTTATCATTTCTTTTATTAAGAAGTGTTGAATAATATTCCCTTCAAAGTATTTTTTTAATTCTCTCTTTTCGAAGCTTCTTATGCTCTTCTTCAAGTCCTTCATCGAGTTCAGGAATCTCATTATTATTTTCTCCATATAGAGACCTATAAAATTCAACGAACTCTTTCCCTTGTTTATCGGTAAGCATCAAACCTTCTTTAAAAGCTAAAAACCAATACTTATATTACAAAATAAATATAGTTTGTCAATACATAAAACCATTCTAGAAAAAATAGCTAGGAGATTCTTAGCCCTAAGATAATATTTATTTCCTCTTTCTTTAAAATTTCTCTATACTTAAGTATCTCTTTAGATTATTGAAAAATAAAAACAATGATAAAAAAAATTGGGTATTGAGTATTTTCATTCTTATTAGTAGTTTCACCAAGTACTTTAGCTACTTCTTGAGATATTTTTGACTGAGAATTCTCAGAAGATACTTCTTTTAGATCGGCAGTAGAACAAGTAACAGATTTAAAAAATTCTATTACCTTGTTTAAAAATAAATTATCAGAAATGGATGAAGCATCCAAAGATAAGCATCAATGAACCCTAGATGATCAATATAAAGAAGTAAGAACAGAAATGGTGAAAGTAATCCAAGATATCAATATCTCAACTCAAAAGATGTCTGCAACCTTAAAAGCTCTTTACAAATATAGAGAAGAGTTGAAAGAAAATATCGAAGTATTAAACGAAACAAAACAACATCTAGAAATAGCAAAAAATTATCTTAATCAATTATTGGTACTCGTATATAAAATGGAAAGAGAGATTTATACTGAAAGTTGAGAAGAAGTAGATCTTCTAAAAACTTTTGTAAAATCTGATGTTATGCCTCAACTTCTAGCATGAGATGATACACTAAGAATTTTATTAAATCAAATCAATGCGTTATTACAGAAAACTACACTTCAAGAACAACAAAAAACAGAAGCTGTAAATCGTTTATTAGATTTAAAAGTATCAGCTCAGAAATCTCTTGATTATTATAAAACAGAGATGGAGAAACAAGAACAAAAAAAGGCTTATCTTATAAGTTTTATGCAACTTTATAGCGAAAAAAAACTTCAAGAAACAAGAAATCTAAATATTGGAGTAGAAGAAAAGTTTTTACATGAAGCTATTAATGGATTAGTTGCTGATATTGTTCAAAAAAAATACCTTCAAACAAACGGATTGCCTGATAAAATAGCAGATTTAGAGCATCACGTAGATAGCTCAGAAAATGAAACTTCAGTAGTAGCATGGCCAACTTATCCTATCACGCAAATCTTAACAGTATTTAAAGATCCAGATTTTGAAAAAGAATACGGGTTTAAAAACCTATCATTAAAATTATCAGTAGATTATGGAACTCCAGTATATGCAATGAGAGATGGAATCGTTTATTATGCAGATAGTGGTGTTTGAGGAGTTGCTTGGCTTATGATTCTTCATACTGATGGATATATTTCAACATACGCTTATCTAAGTAAACTCTATGTTCAACAATGAGATTACGTAAAAAGAGGACAAGTGATTGCACAAAGTTGATGAGAGCCAGGTACTCAGGGAGCATGATTTATCTCTAAAGGTTCTAATCTAACATTCTCTCTTTTTAAAGATGGAGTTGCTGTAGATCCATTAACACTATTAGATTTAAGTGTTGTACAAGATAGAGAAAAAGTACTTCCTGAAGAATATCGTTTAAAGTACTTTAATGATCAAATTATCAGAACAATAGATGTAACAAACCTTTCTCTTCTAAAATGAAATACAGTAGATGAAAGAGCTCAAACATTCTTAAATTCTTATGCAGTAGGAACGTATAGAAATCTTTCATTCTGGGATGAAGTAGTAAAAGGAACGAATGTTGATAGAGATATGGTAATTTGTATTGCATTCGCAGAATCAACATTAGGAAGATTCTTATCAACAAATAATAATATTGGTAATGTTGGTAATAATGATAGAGGAGACCGTATTGCATATAGTAATCCTTATAATGGAGCAAGATTAATTCCATTAACATTAAATAATCAATATCTAGGAAATTATCATACAATAAAACAATTATCAAGATACGGTAACGATGATGGAAAAATTTATGCATCAAGTCCTATCAATTGGCAAACAAACGTACAAAAATGTTTATCAAAAATTAAGTGATTCTATGTTCCTGAAGATTATCCATTTAGAACAGCTCCTAATCCTAATGGAGTAGATAATGGAGAAATCGCTAATGCCTCTCAAGAAGAAATTGCAGCAATGATGGAAGGTTCTACGATGAAAAAAATAGCAGGAGAGGTTGTTGAAGAATAATTCTATCAACTCTAAAATTCTTAAATTTAAAATGTATGTCATTTTGAGCAGTGTAATACGCAAAATGTATGTCATTTTGAGCAGTGTAATACGCAAAATGTATGTCATTTTGAGCAGTGTAATACGCAAAATGTATGTCATTTTGAGCAGTGTAATACGCAAAATGTA
>JAFTEM010000009.1 GCA_017453665.1 bacterium
CATTTGAAAAAATCTTAAATGGATTAATTGCTTTAACCATAGCGGGATCAAGTGAAGATAAAAATTCTCTAAGCTCTTCTTCTCTTTCCTTATAATTTTCTTCGTTAGCAAGTAAAAGATTCATCAAAAGGAAATAAAGCATTATCCTCATATTATATATACGTAATTTAAGGAGCTTTTTATATGATCTAATTTTATACAATTCCTTTAAGCGTAATAATTGTCGTTTCGAAATAAATTCTCTAAGTTGCTTTTCATTATTCCAAATATCTTCATTAACCTTATAGTGTTTCATAAGTATGATAAAAAGGTTAAAATAATCCCTTTGCATTTTCTCTAAAAGTAATGATAATTCACGACTGGTTTTTAATGCAATTTTTTCATCAAAGATTAAAGCATCTCTTTTCTTCCTTGTTTGAGTATCAATTCTAACTTTTGCAAAGTAATCCTCTACTTTTTGAATATCATTAGGTAGGATTAATGCTTTAGATTCTTGGACTTCTGAAATCGCATTTTGTGTAATTAATATATTGTCTGGTTTATTGGTTGAATTAACTTCTTTCTTCTCTTCTATAGAATCAAGTTGATTATTATTAACAGTAACATCATTTACAAGAGTTTTCTTGATAACAATTTTACCATCAACTTTTTCTAAGGAAAGAACATAATTTTGATTCTCTTTTAGATTGCTTGCATTTTTATTATTTGTTCCTTCTTCTTTGGAACTGATGAGTTGTTCATTATGAAGAGAAATAGAGTCGGCATGGTATTTTTTCAATTCAACCAAATGTACTTCATCTGTTTCAAATTCTTTAGTATTTAAGATGCTTTCTGCAAAAGTTTTTTGTAATAAATTTTCTATTTCTTGAGAATTCTCTTTTGATTCATTTGAGAGGTTATCTTCATTATCAATATTAGTTGATGAAAGCATTTGCTTGAATGGATCAAGAGGAGAAGATATTTCTTTATTAATTAGCTTTTGTAAAAGAATATCATCTTTGGTTATTTGTATTTTTTGTACTTGTTTTTGTTCTGATTTTACAGACTCTTGATTATTCTCTTGAAAATAATCAATGTTTGTAAATCTTTTTGAGTCTTTAGACTTTTCTTTTATTGAATTTTTCTTTTCAATAGATGTGCTAATATTATCAGCAATTTTATTTTGACTTTCCAATTGGTTTTGCAATTGATTTTGATTAGTTGTTCTTATATCTTGAGTAGTTCTCCTCGAGTCAGAGAGATTATTCCTATTCTTTTTAGCTTCAGCTTGCATTGTGTTAAGTGAGTTGATCTCAGATTGAGCATTGGCATTTGTCTTGGAAAGCCTTTGCTGATTCATATAAAACTCACCACGAGCTTGTTCTAATATATCTTCCCTTGACTGTTCTAATTGATCAGTAATTTGTGATGATTCTAATCTTTGATTTTCTTCTATTGGAATAGTTATTTCGTTATCTTCCTGATTTACATTACTTTCTGGATCAATATAGAAATCTATAATTTCTCCTTCAGGTTCATCAGGATTGTCAAAATCGTCAGGATTGTCGTTAGGTCCAAGGCCCCCTCCG
>JAFTEM010000010.1 GCA_017453665.1 bacterium
TTACAATTAAATTAAGTACATTTTATATTGATTTTATTATTGACAATAACTATAAAATATTAAAATCTTTGCGTTTATTCAAGTTAATACACTCTCCTATGTCTCAAACGAACATTCAACAAGCGTATTCAAAAGTAGAAAATCTTATGAAAGAGATGCCATGACATACAAGTGTTGTGGAAGCGGTTCGGGAATTAAAAATGGTTACAGATAACCAGCTTTTAGAGAATTTTAAAATGATTTATTGAGAAGAATGGGGAGAACACTTCTGCATATAAAGAATTTCATAATCAAATTTGGAGAGAAAAATTAGAAAATAATCTTTTGAAAAGAGAACTGGGAATAGATGTTAGTATTACAAAGCTCATTTTAGCAGCAACAGGAGCATTGAGTGAGGTACTTAAGAAAACTGAGAATCATGAAAATAAAGAAAGTAGTGATATGCAAGCTGAAGCATTAGCTGAATGAGAAGAAGAGAATGGAATGTCAGAAAAAAAAGAAACTCTTGAAAAATATAGCAATGAAAAAGAAAAAATCATCGGCTGTATATGAAAGGACTTAAAATGACGATTTTCATTATTAGCTACCAAGGATTTTAATAACTATAGTATTGAAATTGATTGAGTAAGTTATTCTTATGAAGATCTCTTTATTTTTTTCTTATGAACAGATTTTCGTAATAAGAATGGGAAAAAACGTATAAAAAAACATATTAAGCTTTCAAAAGAGTTCTTCCCCGAGGAAACCAATAACTATATCAAAAAAATTAAAAAGCATGTTATTGAGCATACACAACGAAATCAACTGATGGTTGGTGAGAAAGCAAGGGAAAACTTTTCGATTACCGTTGAATGAGAAAGCTTTTCATATAGAGATTTAGTAATTTTCTTTAATGCGGACATTAAAAAAGAAGACTATTTTTCTGATGCAGTTTATAAAAAACTTTCAGAAAGGATTCTTTGACCTCAATGGGAATCTCTCATTAAGCTCTTTGAAATACAAAACAAAGAAGATTCTAGTTGAGATGATAATAAAGAAAAATTTGCTGAAGAAGCTGCTGATAGTGCTTCTGGGGAAAGTGATTGAGATGCTAAAATAAATGAAATTGAAAAGAATGAGAGTGATACTAGTCATATGGGATCTGTAACACCAGCAGCGGTAACTTTACAAGCTTGAGTTCCTTTTCCTAATGAGATACCGCTAACACTTGATGAGGTTGCTAAAAAAGTGGAAGAGGATCTTAACAATATTGGGGATAATAGTTCTCTTAAATTGATTGAACCATTCCTTAATCAAGATGATTGATGAGATCATACAGAAGCGCTTTCAAAAGGTACCCGTCGCCATCTCCTCAAAGAAAAAGTTTCAGAGCTCTTTGATACCAATCCTGAGCTGTTAAAATTATTACTAACTGATGAAGCTTTCTATAAACGAGATTTTGATAAGAATCCTGTTTTTATAAAACATAGCGCATTAAAAGCACTTGATAAATTCTCTATCTCTGAGAATGGAACGCTCTATCTTAAAACTACTGCAAATCTTTTATGAGTCTATTCGTGAAATAAATATGTTTATTGAAGTGCTTATGAAAAAGTTTTAGAAGAACTTATCTGAAAAGAGAGGTTAAAAGAAGAAAGAGAAAAATTAAAGAACGAAATTAAAGAAGTTTTAGAAGCTCGTTTTAAAGAAGATAAAGACTTAGAGGAAGTATGGTTTCTCCCTGAAAGGACTCGTGAGATTATTGCTAATCAACGTGAATTAAAACACTATTTTTCTGTAGAGATTAAAAAATGAGAAATATTGAGCACAAAAGATATGTCGAGATGGATTGGATATCCTCTTCATGAAGCTGCTAAGATTAATTTCTTTGATTTCCTAAAAAAACTTTATTGAGAAGAAGATGTTAAGAAAAGAACTGAGGCAATAAGAGAAAGTAAAATACAAGAGACGATTAATGAGCATAATCTTCTAGATTTTAATGGAAGTTGAGAAGAATGAGATTGAACTGTAGTTTATTTTGATGATGCTTGAGAACCAACCCTTAATATTGAAGATCTTCTTCTTGAAATCTCATGAGTTGAAAAACGAGAAGATTTTGAGACCTTATACGAGGATCAAGATGACCTTGTTGTACTTGAAAATATCTTTTTAAAAGCTGTTAGAAAGATTATTGAGACTAAGATGGAGATTTTTTGAGATCCTGCAAATGAAATTGAGGAAGGAAATAAAGCTTTTATTCTTGAGGCATTTAAAAAGCAATATCCTTATGCTGATGCTTCTTTAGATAATTTTTGGGAAGATAAAGCTTTATTTGAAAAAATCAAAAAAGATTATTTTGAAGAACAAATAATGTTCGCAACGGGTGATTTTTTCTGATATCCAAGAGTTGAGGGAATAACACTCTTTGAACATCTCTTTGCTATTTTATATCTCTTTGATGATGATAATCGTTATTGAGACTATCTCGATTTTACGATTGATGAAATAGATCTTGCTTTTAGAACTTCTCATAATAAAGCATTAGGGATTATTCAAAAAGAGGAAGAAAAAAGAGCTAAAAAGCAATCGTTTAAATCTGGGAAAAAATCTGATAAGGAAAGAGCAGAAGAGTTTTGAATTTCACTAGAAGAATATAAAGATATCCAAAAGCTTATATCGTTATTCCCTTGTCATTGGGATGCTAAAAAAAGGAAAAGAGCGACCGAGAATTTTGTTCATTATATGAAAAGTTGAGAAATTTTTAGACTCAATGATTTTTGTAGAAATAAACAGATAAAACTTGAAAATGTGCCATGAATACAGCTTGATGAACTTCTTAGAAAATTAGGGATTCGTATTAATGAGAACGATAAGATTAAAGAAAGAGTAGAAGATGAAGCTAAAGATGAAGTTAAGGAAATAGATCAAGAAGGAGAATTATCCTTAGAAGAAACTTTTGAACTACCGTTAACTTGAAAACCAATTGAGATTTCAAGTGAGGAAGTAAAAAAAGATATTGCTAGTAATTTTATTAACATCGCTGAATATTTAGGATTCTGAATTCTTAACAAAAAAGATCTTAGCAAACAGATTGAAACTTATTGCACTAATACTAAAGATAAAGATGATTTAGCTAGGCTTATTGTGAGCCCTAATTTTTGGCACTTAAACAAAAAGAAAACGAAAGAAAATTATTACTCTATTGAGGTAAGAAGAACCTGACGAAGATTCCTTGCTAAGAATATTGATGGAAAATTCTTAATTACGGGATTTTATAAACATGATATGTACGAAAAAATTATTAATAATAAGAATAAAAAGATGCTAAAGATAAGGGATAGCTAACTTATTTTATAAAAAAGCCCTCCGTGTTATCACAACAGGGAGGGGAATATAAGATTCTTTGTTTCATGATCTAATATTATAGATCCAATAGCAACGTTAATATACAGATTTTCGTTTTTTAATGCAATAGAATTTATACTATTTTATTTCAGCGAAATGCAAGATTACTCAAGCCACATTTTGAACATTTGTTATTCTAAATGAGCGACCATCTTCTAATGTAATTTCTCAATGATCTCCGTTTTGTCATCCCATCTCTGGATAAAAAGGTGTTTTATCAAAAATAAGGATTTTCTGACCGTTTTCTGCATCTATTTCTTTTAGTAATTTAGCATCTGAGTATTCTAAATTATCGTATCATACGAATGCTGTTGCTGGGATATTTTCAAGATATTTAGATCGATCAGCTGATTTTTGAAACATTGCTTTTGTGCTTTGTCTTGATTTCTCTTTTGCCTCTTGTAATGCTTTTTCATACCCTTCTAAATCGAGTTCTACTCATTGAGAAAGTGCTATTTCTTTCGTTATTTCTAGAGGGAATCCATAGGTATCATAAAGCATAAAGATTTGTTCTCAAGAAAGTTTTTTATTTTCTTTTAATAAATCGTTTAAGATTCACTCCCCTTTATGAATTGTTTTTTCAAATTGAGCGATTTCGTTAAGAAGAACTTTTTTGATTCTCGCTTCATCGAAGGTTCTTAATCATTTGAATGCGATAAATGCATCATTGATAAATTGTTCTAACTCTTCACTTGTAAGTTTTTTAAGGAGAATGAGGTTATAATAACATCTTCTAATAATCATTCTTAATACATATCATGCTCATACGTTTGATGGAGTTAATCCGTCATTAATAAGCATAAATGCTGTTCTTAGATGATCAGCAACAATCCTCATTTTTCTTTCATTTGATTGATAAGGAAGTGCTGTTGTTTTTTCTAGGAGAGAAATAAAAGGAGCAAAGAGATCGGTTTCATAAATACTCTCTTTTCTTTGGAGCACCTTACATAACCTCTCAAATCCCATACCTGTATCTACATTATGGTGTGCTAGTTTAGAAAAGTTTCCCTTTTCGTCTCTATAAAATTCCATAAACACGTTGTTTCGGATTTCCATCCAGTTATCTTCATCGCTTTTTACATTTGATCACTCTGTTGGAAAGTCTGATGGTCCAACCCAATAAAAGATTTCTGTATCAGGTCAACATGGTCATACAGGACCAGGACTCCATCGATTATGCTTTTCTGACATGTATGAAATTCTTTCTGCTGGGATTCCTGCTTTTTGCCATGCAGCAGAAGCGACTTCATCTCTTGGCGCATCGCTATTTCCTTCAAAGACTGTCACTGCTAATTTTTTAGGATCAAATCAAAGTTCATTAACGAGGAATTCATAACTTCGTTGAATAGCTTCGTTTTTAAAATAGTCTCATAATGACCAATTTCCCATCATTTCAAAAAAGGTAAGATGAAAACTATCCCCTACTTCATCGATATCTACGGTTCTTACACATTTTTGGATATTACATAATCTATGTCCTAATGGATGTTCTTTCCCTGCTAAATAAGGAATAAGTGGTTGCATTCATGCTACATTAAAAAGAGCTGTTGATTCCTTATCTGCTATTAAAGAAGCTTCTGGAAGATTAACGTGATTTTTGGTTTCCCAGAACTTAATCCAGTTTTCTCTAATTTCGTTTGAAGTTAAATTTAACATAGGTTATTTTATTAATAATTTAAATTAAGCGTAGTTGTATCTATTTCACAAGTTTCAAGAGTGAATTCTGAAGCGTTTCTTTGAATCTCTACACAATTACCATCATTATAACATTGCTCTCATAATGAAATTCTGTTTCAAAGATAATGATAATCTAGGAATCTATTTACAATAATTTTTCAATCTTTGAATCCTCAGAAGAACCGTAAGGAATTCCATTTGTAATTAGGAGTCCACAAATTTTTATCATAGTCTTCCGTATTTTCTCCTGGATCAAATAGAATATCATTTATTTGATAATATAATTTTCTATCAAAATTAAATCCGGCTAAGAAATAATTTCATTCTTCATCAGAATATGCACCAGCACTATAATTAATTGCTAAATCTTGGTCATTTGGATTGATATATAATTGTCATTCATCATAAACATGATTCATTAATCTTAAGTATTCTTTAGAAAGTCCTTTTTCTAAAGCGTATGCTGCTCATGAGTAGCTAAAAAATCATTCTGCCATTTCATCAACAAATTTTCAATTTTCTATTATACTATATGCAAGCTCTGGGAATCCATTAAAAAAGTTTACACATAATGGTGCGTGAGAATCAACCCAAACATCTCCGTTTTCATTGATTCAAAAATTCTCTGTCATTGATATGACTTTTTTATGAGTTGTGTCGTAGCCATAACTATTTAAAAAGACGCCTCATAGTCCATCATGAAAACTTCATTGTTTTTCTTTTCTTTGACAATTTTGAACGACATCTGATATAACAGTAGGTGTTCTATAGAGTTCAGGGACTCAACACCAAGGAAGTGATGCTAAAAGATAACGTTTAGCTTGGTCGCCTCTTAACGTCTTTGTATCAACTTGGCTTAAGATTTCAGATAATGAATGCGATGAGTTGTCATTCATGGGGATATTTTCTTCTTCAGCAACTTCTCATGAAGCTATTGGGGCATGTAATCATCAAAATCTTTCTTTTTCTTTTATAAGGAAAGCTGTTCGCAAAATGAGAACAGCTATTAAAAATAAAGGAATATATTTGAATGATTTAGCCATGGATATATTATGATTTAGAATTTATTATTCATTTATTGATTTAATATTCTTATTTTCTTTTACTCTATCAATAAATTCATAAAGGTTAATTTTATTAATACCAGCAGAGCTTAACAAGTAAAGTTCTGGCTTATCTGCTGTTGATGAAGGTACAGCTGCATCTATTACTTTTTCATCTGATAGATTAAATTTAAATCTGAATAAATAATAGAGTTTAAAGCTTGTCGTATAGTTACTATTTGTTTTAACAGGGCTTGATTCATACACTGTAAATGTTTGATTATCTTTATCAAATAAGAAGATATAAGGAGAATCATCTGATGCTAATACCTTTACGTTACTTGAATATGGATTAAGGGTTGTTTTGTCTCCTCCTATCATTTCTACCGTACGCATTTCAAGTGTTGTTCAAGCACTAGAACTTCTCCAGAATTGATAAAGGTTGCCATCTCACCATGCTAGGAAGTTTCCATCGATAGCGAATCCATGTAATTCTTGAGGAAGGATTGTTCCTGAAGCAGTTACGATAGAATATGTTGATGGTGTTTGGTATTTATTTTCAGATCAAGCTACTACACTATATCTTGTAAGAAGTGCATTAGCCATGTTGTTTGGACTTTTTTGGAATAGATAGAATTTATTTGTTCCATAGGTTCCGATACCTCAGATACTTTTTGTTGCCCAATCGTTATCGATAACCTCCATTGGTTCAACACCGAGTTTATTAACAAAGAAAAGGTCTCAACCATCAGTATAACAGAATAATCCTCTTTTACTTAGACTAAGAGAACAAGCTTTAGCATCTTCTCAGAAATTATATTCAACGAGTGTTCCTCTTGTAGAATCGTTAACAATTCCTATAAGGGCTGCTCTTTCTCATCCTACATTAATTGATGAATCTGCTGCAATACTTACAGGAGCTCCAATACTTGAAAGTTCTGATGAATTAAATGTAAGTACCTTTGTTTTTTTACCAATTCTCTCATCATCAAATTGAGAAAGACTTTTGATAGTAACAATCATGAATCCTTCTTCGTATTCTTGAAGAAGTTCATTCTTTAGAACAGCAACATCTTCAATCCAAAGTCCTTTTGCTTCAACAGCACTAATTTTTTGAAGGATTTCGTTATATTTTTCTGACTTTTCGTCTGATGTTGGATCAAGTGTTTTGAATTCAAAGATATCTCTTTTAATATCTTCTAAGGTAAGCTCTATCATTGCTCCTGTTGAGGTTTGGTATTCAACTTTATTATTTTGAACTGTTCTTACTTCAGAGAAAATAGCAGCAACTAGGAAACAAATTGCAAGCACCAATATTCAGACCATTACATAATATTTATTTCCGTTGAATACTTTTGTTGTTTGTTTTTTCCATTTCATTAAATCTACCTTTGAGGCGATTTTTCAAGTTAATTTTGAAGTATATTTAGAAGCTAATGCTCCGATTTTTCCTTTAGAACGAGGTGATGAGATTTCTAGTCCTGTGATACTAAAAACAGAAATAAATCCTATTTCTTTTTTATCAATTCTTGATGCAAAAAGGTCATCAAGATAATCTGGCATTGCTCATGCATTATCTCTTTCTAATACTCCTTCTAATTCATTTAAATCATTTTGATCTAATATTTCTGAAAGTTTTGAACCTGCGTATAATAAAGCATCTCCTCTTTCAAGTTCTCACCCAATAAAGTCTGAGAATTGATCGATATTTGTTTGTTCTTTATATGAGTTTTCCAATACTGAATACATTTTATCATCACGGAAAATAAGCATTGTTGTTTTACCTATCATCCATGTTTTTACTGCGTTATTCATAATTAATTGAACGTATCCTTTAAGTTCACATTTAGGAACGTCACGAAGCTTATCTGCGAATGCTTGAAGCTTATTATTTAATGCTTGAAGTTGACCTTCAAGTAATTCTTCTACCTCTTTAGATGTTAGGACAACGTCTCTTACTTGATCTACGAAATCAGCAACGAATTCTTCAAAGATTTCTTTTTGATAATCTACAAATTTCTCACTGTTAATTTGTATATATACCTCTAAATTAATATCGTTATTTACTTGATTGCTATAGGTGTATACCTTTTCAGGATCTAGGTATTCAACAGCATTATAAACTGGTTTCATCAAAGACAAACTAAGATATAAAAATTTATTTTTTACCAAAAAAATTAAAATTTTCACCACCATAATTTGTAAGGAAAGAGGGTTGAAAATCAACCGATAATTAATCAAAAAAGAGGCTATCTTTTTTAATAAAGACAACCTCTATTTTTTAATGTTTAGTATCTTATTACTGCCTTATAGCTATGCTGTAATGCTGCGCCATCATCCCGAACATAAGATGAATGATGGAGATTACAAAGGACGCAAATAAGCATAATCATATTGATTACTGCAACTACTCATACAGCAATAATTGCTGTTAAAACTTTGTTTTGAAACCAATTTTTTGTGTCGAATTCTACTTTCATTTTTAGAGGTTTAAGATGTAAAAAGCTTTTTAGCTATGTGGAGTATACTTTCTTAGCTTAAACGAACCTTAAATAGAAAAAAAGCAGTACTTATACGTACTGCAATTAGATTGAAGATCGCGTTAGTGGATAAGGAGTCCCCTTATTCCTATGACCGATGCGATGAGTACCAACACAAGGACACAGCAACAGAAGATGATGAATACTTTCTGAGCAAAATTTTCTCTCTCCTCTGGAGTTAAGGAGTTGATAAAATGCTCCATTACAGGATCGCTGTTAAAGGGATAGATCATCCCAAATGGGTAAATGTCATTCATATATCATACGTTTTGGTTAGTATCTTATTGATAGCATAGCAATTACTCATTCTGATTGCAAGGGAATTTTTGGTGGTGAATTTGCTATCGGAAATCCCTTTATTTTCTGTTCTACTTAGCGCATAGATCTTGACATCTACCAAGAAAATGATTATACTTACAACAGCAAATTTTATCTTAGTTTGTATGCTATGAAGAAAACAACACCACAACAACAACATGAAGAGGCAAAACATGAAGAAGTAAAAGCGGTAAATACAGAAAAAAATGAGAAATTTTCACATCAAAAACAATGGGATTATAGACATACTACAAAACGTATTGCTTCTAGTCTTTCTGAGGCACTCATTCTTTTTAAAATGAAAACTTGAAATAACTGAAAACCTGAAATAGAACAGCTTGCTTATAATGATGATTGGAAAATTATCTTTGATAAAGGGAATGATGGTCCAAAACAATGACCTGTTGATGTGCTCTGAGCGATTGAGAATATTAATATCTTAAATATTCGTAAAGATTTGTTTGCTGCTATTGAAAATGATACGACAGAATCTGGTAAAAGAATTGATGCAGAAGATCAAAAACGTCTTAAAGAAGGTATCGATTCTTTTATTGAGACCCACTTTAAAGCACATAGAGAAAAACTTGAAAAAAAGCAGACCATTCCTCATTGAAAATTCCGTAGCTATTATACTAAGCTTGCTGCAAAAAAAGAAAATTTAACAGATAAAGAAAAAAAACTTTATAGAGATATTTGTCTCACACTTGCTAATATGTTATATGATAAAAATCATAGTTATCTTGATAAAGATGGGAAAATTAATCAACAAGGATTAGCATATATTTGTCGCGTATTCTTTAAAACCATTAAGAATATTCCGCATTCATGATCATCTAAACCTTATGAGAAGATTTTTCATGATGGAGATTTCAATTTCCTTTATAAAGAGACTCCTATTGTAGGGACACTAGATCATTATGTGCAGATTATTATGTATCTTATGGACTCTTATGGATTTAATGCATATGCTGATGGATGAGAAGAATGAGCTAATGAGTGGTATAAAACAAGGAAATCGTTTTTAAATAGTTTATATGTTACTGCTCGCCTTGATGAAGAACATACTAAAGAAAGGATTTCTGATAAAGGGATTTTACATGAGCAATTAGCTGAAAAATGGAATGAATCTCAAGAAGTTTTAGAAGATAATCCAAACCGAAGTCTTTCTTCAAGATTAAAATCTGATTCTTCTAAAATGTTAAAAAAAGGAGGAAGAACTGATGATATTAAAGATGAATCTTGAATTAGAGCAACTTATTATTGAGAAGATAAAGAACATGATGATATTAAATGAGCGGTTCTCTCTTTATGTAAAGAATACTTTAAAAAGATTTCTAAAATTGAATGAATTACTATTAACAGTATTCAATCAGATAGGAAATGAGACTTGATTTCTAAAGATGATGAAGATTCAATTCTTGAGGAATTAGGAAATTATTTAAATGAATTATGAATTGAAAATTTTTCTATTCTAAGAAGAATCAAAAGTTGAACAAAAAAATCTTTGTTAGAAAGTATCAGTTCAAAGTATAAAGAATTTACTAATAAAAATCCGTCTCCTTGATTACAACAAGCGTATAAGATTGCTAGCTGAGAAGTTAAAAGATGATCTAATGGAGATTATGAGGATTTTAAATTAATCGTTTCCTACTCTATTAATAAAGATGACTATAACGATTGAATTGATGCCGATATGGATAGTATTGATGATGATACTGATCTTTCACAAGAAATTTCGTTCTACTCTAACAAAAATGATCTTAATATGGGAAATCATAACTTCTTAGATCTTGAAAAGAAGATTTTTAATAGAGTAAAAGGAATGAATATCCCCGGCCTTTGAAAGTCTATTTCTTTATGAAGACTTAGAAAATTTACAGAGATTGCTATCAAAGAGACGTCTTTTGATATCGATATCTATGAAGATAAAATTGCGAGAGGGCTCCTTCCAAAGCCTCAAAATGACGATTATAAGTATCTTTGTATTGAAGGGAAATGTATTCCACTTAAGGGACTTGTAGAAAGAAATGAGAATAATAGTGAACAATTTGATGAACTTATTCCTTATATTCTAAATTATTTCATTAAGAAAAATAAGATTTTCTATCTTAATAAAGAAGATCAAACTTATTACTGACTAATAAAACCTGAATGGCTTCATAAAAAAAGTGTGTATAAGGAAAGAAGATTTACGACATCTGATGTGCTTAGAAATTCTGCACTTAATTCGAAAAATGAAAATGAAAGTATTTGTTTTTATACTGAAAACGCTAAGAGCTGGATATATCCTCATTTTTATAGTGTAACACTATGAGATTTGGGAGATTTTATAGGACTCGAAAAACATGTTAAATAGCATTAGCTTTTCATTGATGAGTAGCTCTTCGATTTTCTACAGCTGCATCACTTCAGCTTAATAACTCTTCTGGAACTTTCATTCAAAAGACTTCTACTGGCCTTGTATAATTAGGGGCTTCTAGATTTTCTAATCCTTCTTTTATTGAGTAACTCTCATTGATTCGGCTTCATTTTTCTTTGATTACTCAAGGAATAAGTCTTGTTATCGCCTCGATCATAACCATTGATGGAGTTTCTCATCAAAGGACAATAAATGATCATAACGATATTTTTCTAAAAGCTTCTTTGTATTTTTCTGCTAAATATTTTTCACATCTATAATCGATTCCTTCATATCTTCAACAAATAAAAATTAGTGTTTCTTTCTTACTTAATCAATATGCGGTTTTTTGATTAAATACTTCGTTTGAAGGAGAAGGGAAAAGGATTGAGAAATCTGAATCTGTTAAGTTATTTTTTTCAATAATGTCCTCTATACAGTCTACAATAGGCTGCGCTTTTATTAGCATTCAATCTCCTCATCCATAGATTTGGTCATCTATTTGTTGATGTTTATCGGTGCAATATTCTCTTGGATTATGAAGAGAAAATGAAAGGATACCTTTCTCTTGTGCTTTTTGAATTAATGAAGTTGATAAAAAGCTTTCAAATAGTTCTGGGAAAATAGAAACAATATGGATATGCATGAGTTTTAGCGAGGATTAAATATTTTGTGTGTTCATTTTATATGAAATTGCGGTTATTTTTCAAATCTTTAACGGCAATTCTCTTAGTTCTTCTACCTTAGGTACCAAGTGCTAATCTATTCTCAATTTTTTTAATTTTTTACTTGAAAACCTCTTTCTTATACCTATAAGTTACCTTGCACGTTTATCTTTTTAACTCTATAACTTATGGCAAGTAACCTTGAACGTATGAATGATATCCTTGAATTTTGGGCTAAGGATAACACTTTTCAAAGATCTATTGATGAAAGGTCTGAAAAAATGAATTATAGATTTTTTGATTGACCTCCTTTTGCTAGTGGAACGCCACACTATGGACATCTTCTAGCAGGAAGTATTAAAGATGTTATTCCTAGATACAGAACTATGAGAGGATACAAAGTAAAGAGAAAACGATGATGGGACTGTCATGGATTACCTGTTGAAAAAGCTGTAGAAAAAGCGTTAGGAATTGATTGAAAAAAAGATATTGAACAAAAGATTGGTATCGAAACTTTTGTTGAAAAATGTAGAGCTTATGTAAATCAGACTAATGCTGATTGGAAATGGTTTGTTGACCATACAGGAAGATGGGCTGATATTACTAATCCTTATTTCACTATGGATTTAGATTTTATGGAAACCGTTATTTGGTGTTTTTCTAATATCTATAATCAAAATAAAGTGTATAAAGGATTTAAAGTACAAGGATATTGTCCAAGTTGTGCTACCCCACTTGCTAATAACGAGATTTCTGATGGATATGAAGATAGACAAGATATGGCTATTACCATAAAATTTGCACACCAAGCAGTTCGTCCTGAACAATACGAATCTTCTGAAGATGGATTTGTTGATGTTGTTGCTGGAGTTATTAAAAATCAAGAATGATGATATCTTATGATTCATCATGTTAAAGAAAATGTGTGGTTTTTCCCTTGAGGAAAGGTAAATAAAGGAGAAAGTTTAGAAGATGCTACCAAAAGAGAATTAAAAGAAGAGGTAGGTATCAATGTTGAAAATTGTAAATATCTTTGAGCTATTAAAATTATTCATCTTTGAAAACCTTGTAGAGTACACTGGTTTGAAATAGCAACACATGATACTCCTTGTATTCAAGAAACAGCTAAACACAATGCTCTAGAATGGGTAAAAGAAGAAAGCGCTGAAAATAGTCTATGATTTGTATTAAATATTAAATGAACGATTATTGATAATGAAGAGGAATTATGTCATGATTTTATTGATTTTCATCTTTTCAAAAACGTTCTTAATCCAGAAGAAAAATGACTTATTGAATGAAAGTTTAATTTTCTTGCTTGGACAACAACGCCTTGGACACTTCCAAGTAATATGTTCTTAGCTGTCGGTGCTGATATCAATTATGTAACCTTATATGATCCTGATAGTAAAGAATACTATGTTATGGCTGAGAATCTCGTAAAAAAATACTATAAGTCAGCTGATCAGTATACTCTTATCTATAAACAAAAAGGTAAAGAGTTAGAAAATGTGACATACAAACCATTATTTGATTATATTCTTAATTCAAAAATTGCTGATGAATATAAAAAAGAATTCTTTCATATTCTTTTAGCAGATTTTGTTAGTATTGAAGATGGTACTGGTATCGTACATATCGCTCCTACGTTCTGAGAAGACGACTTTAGAGTTGTTGCTAATAGACTTTGAGAACAAAAAGCGTTAGAATGGTTATTTATGCCTGTTGATGATTATGGATGCTTTGATGAACAAGTACCTGATTATCAAGGAATAAAAGTCTTTGATGTAAATAAACCAGTAATGGATTTACTTAAAGAAAAGAAAATTACTGTTAAGGCTGAATCTATAAAGCACTCTTATCCTCATTGTTGGAGGTGTCATTCTCCTCTTATTTATAAAGCCATGTCGAGTTGGTTTATTAAAGAGAAAGAGATGAATGCTGAGAGTTATAAATATGCTGAACATATTAATTTTGTACCTGAAACTGTTAAAAATAGATTTGTTAATGGACTTCAACAAGCTCCTGATTGGAATGTTGCAAGAAACAGGTATTGGTGATCACCTCTTCCTATTTGGCAGAATGTAGAAGATAGTGAAGACCGTTTTTCTCTTTGAAGTTTAGAAGAAATTTATCAATTAACAAGAACTGGATCTCTTAATCTTACTAAGAATATCTTTGTTAGACACTGAAAAACTGATTATAATGAAAAACATCATTTTGATGGATTATGAGTTTCTGTTCTCACAGAAGAGGGGGAAGATCAAGCTAATGCATTAGTAACTAAATTATGAAAACATCTTAAAGAAAAAGATGAACTTGTTTTTGTTATTTCTCCATTACAAAGAGCTTGGCAAACAATTAAGCCTACGCTTATAACTCTTTTCTGAGAAGATAGAATTATGGAAGCTGAAAAGAAGTATTATGAGATTCGAGAAGACTATAAAAAAGCGTATAATGATTGAAGTCTACCAACAATATTGCAAGGAACTGATGAACAGAATATTTTCAAAATTGATGAACAAATATTTGTTGATTGGAGAGCTACTGAACATTATTCTCCTAAGAATCAAGATGTGTATTCTGCTTGTGATAGACTTAATTGGACTAATTATGATCAAGCTATCGGAATTGAGGGAGAAAGTTTAAATGTTGCTTGTAAAAGAGTCGCTAATGCTGTAAAATATTGGAATAAAGCATATGCAACAAAGACTATTGTTTGGTCTTCTCATAATGATAGTATTGCTATGGCTAGAAAAGCCTTCCGTGACTTTGATTATGGAACGTATAGAAAAAAGTATCTTACTAAACATGCTGATTTTGTAGTTCACTATCGAGATAATGATAGAGCTACTGAAGTTGATCTTCATAAGCCTTATGTTGATAATTATCGGGGAGTAAAAAATTGAAAGACCTACAAAAGAATTCCTGAGGTAATGGATTGTTGGTTTGAATCTGGTTCTATGCCTTTTGGACAAGACCATTATTTAGGAGATAATGAGCATTGTGATTTAACCTACCCTGCAGACTTTATTGCTGAGGGACTTGATCAAACAAGATGATGGTTTAGATCACTTCATGTTGTAGGACATGCTATTAAAGGAACTAATGCATTTAAAAATGTTATTGTTAATGGACTTGTCTTAGCTGAAGACTGAAAGAAGATGTCTAAGAGTCTTCATAATTATCCTGATCCTAAAGGACTTATTGAAAAGCGATGAGGTGATGCATTTAGGCTTTATACCTTATCTTCTCCTGTTGTAAGAGCTGAACCTATGAAGTTTTCAGAAAGGGGAGTTGAACAAATGTTTAAGGATTTTAATATTCCTCTAGAGAATGTATATAAGTTTTTTGAGACTTATGCTAAGATTGACTGATGGAAAGCTGATGGAACAGAAGTATATCTTATGAGGCATGCTGATGCTGTTTCACAAAGTCATGATGTTGAACTTTCTGAGGAAGGAAAAGCTATGCTTTTATCTGATGAAACAAGAGAAAAGATTGTTAGACTTAACCCTGATATCATCATTCATACCCCTCTTTTAAGAAGTAAAGAAACCGCTGAAACGCTTAGAAATATTCTTAAGGAAACAACTTGAAAAGTAGTTGATATTCAACAAGTAAGACCAGATAATAATGAAGATGCTTCTAAAGGATACATGAAAAAACTTTATGATGAGATTCTTAGAGAACATCAAGGACAAAAGATTTTGATTGTTGGACATGCTTATACCTTAAGAACACTTCGAGAAGTACTTTATGAAAACAATAATGAAGATTATACTTATAGTGAAGTTGAAAGAGAAGAAGGGTTACAACCTTTAGAAGTTGTTAAGCTTCCTACTTATCAAATTGCTAATGAATTAGATAAATGGATATTAGCTGAGCTTAATCAAACAGTTAAAAGTGTTGATGAAGCACTTGAGAGATGCGAAATTGATTGAGCTATTAAAAATTGAATCGATTTTGTAGAAAAACTTACTAACTGGTATCTTAGAAGAAGTAGAAGAAGATTCTGGGGGGCAGAGATGACTACTGATAAGTATTCTGCATATGCTACATTATTTGAGGTATTAAGAACTTATCTTAAGGTTATGGCTCCATTTACTCCTTTTATTACTGAAGAAATTTGGCAGAAATTAAATGGATTTATTGAAAATAAAGATGCTAATATTAAATCTGATTCACTTCATTTAAAGATGTGGCCTTTTGCAAGTAATCAATATATTGATGCACAACTCATGGAAGAAATTGCTACAGTAAGAAAAGCTATCAAACTTGCACTCTTTATTAGATCTAAGAATAAAATTGCGGTTAAACAACCTCTTCAATCATTAGAAATTAAATTATAATGTTGGAAATTAAAGATTTATCGGTTAATGTTTGAGAAAAAGAAATTTTAAAAAAAATTTCCTTCGTTTTTGAGGATGGGAAAAATTATTGTATTCTTGGGAAAAATGGATCTTGAAAATCTTCACTTGCTATGACGATTGCGGGGAGCCCTAAATATCAAATCTCTTCCTGAGATATTTTGCTTGATTGAGTTTCGTTGACGTCCCTTTCGGCTGATGAGAGAAGTAAAAAATGAGTTTTTCTTAGTTTTCAAAATATTCCTGAGATTCCTTGAGTTAAACTCTTTGAATTTTTGAAAGCGATTTATGATGTAAGACAAGAAACTCCTAGTTCATTTATGGGATTTAAAAAGATTATTGAACCATTAATTGAAGAGCTTTGATTAGATAAAGAGTTTCTTTGGAGGGATTTGAATGTCTGATTTAGCTGAGGAGAAAAAAGAAAAATTGAGATTTTACAGATTAAGTTATTAAAACCTAAAATTATTATTCTTGATGAAATTGATAGTTGACTAGATGTGAATGCGGTCAGGCAAACCTCTGAACTTTTAAAATCAATCAATTCTGAGGAGAATAGTTTTATTATTATCACTCATTTGTTTGATATGTTAGAAGGACTTCCTATTGAATGAGTTGTCGTTTTGGAGCAAGGAAAAATTGGTGAAATTTGAGATAAACAATTGATGAATAAAATCAAAAAGGAAGGGTTTTGAGGGAACTAGAAAAAGCATCTCGGGGCTAGATTAACTTTTCTTGAGATATTTTTCTTTTAAACTGATTAAAATATCTTCAAAATCCATTGCGTTTACATGTTGAATCCCTCAAGAAAATCATGTATTAAAGGAATCCATCGTTACAACATATTTTTCTCGATTATCATCAACTTGTTCTAAAGCTGAGAATTCTCTTCTTGATGTTTCCTGACCTAAGATACTTGTAGCGACTTGAACATAAACCTTTCTTCAAAATCTTGTTCCTATAAAATCAATTTCTTTATTTCAAGAGACTCTTCATATAGCAATCTCGTATCAATATTTTTTAAGTAGTATGTAAATATAATTTTCTAGAAGATTTCAAACATCTCTTTCTAGATTTACTCCTATAACTGAATTTCTTATTCACAAGTCTCCTACGTAATATTTATTATAGATGTCAAAAATCTTTTTTGTCTTTATATCTTCAGATCTTAGTTTTCAAAAGATATATGCAAATTCTCAATATTTCAAGTAATTAAGGATTGTTTCCACTCCCATCGATACTTTTTGGGATTTTAAGTAATCTGATATCTTTTTTGCTGAGATAATATTACCTACGTTTGCCAAAATATAAGTGTAAAGGGAATCAAAGAAATCAATATTTCTAACTCAAAAACGGTTAACAATATCTTTTAAAATAATGGTATTATAAACAGAACGCAAATAAGAAAAGATACTATCGTCTGTAAAATCAACGAGTTTAAATATTCATGGTAAACCTCAATAAGTTAAGAACTCAAAAAATGAATTCATTGATTTTTCTTTTCTAGAGAATTGAAGATATTCAGAAAAAGAAAGTGGATAAACAGGAATCTCGATATATCTTCATGATAAATAGGTTGCCAACTCTCATGAAAGGAGATTTGAATTACTTCCCGTTATAAATATTTCTGCTTTATCATTCATTGCTAAGATTCCATTAATAGCTTTTTCCCAACCTTGAATTCATTGGATTTCATCGATTCCTATAAAACAGTGTTTTCAATGTTTTTCCATAAAATCTAAAAGTAAGGAAACCAAATCTTCATATGTTTTTATAGAAGCATTTCTTGGATCTTCCATATTTAGATAAAAAACATCGTCTTCGTTGAGTTTTTTTTCAGATACAAGATATTGAATTGTTTGTTGTAACAGAACAGACTTTCATACTCTTCTTGCACCAACAATAACTTTTATTAATGGAGCACCAATCCATTTTTTAACTTCTTCGAGATAATATGATCTCTCTACAAGCTTTTCTTCTAATATTTCCTTTACTTTCATGGAGTTAATGCTAAATGATAAAAGCGGTTTTGAAATATTTCATTTATGTAGAAAATTTTTGCATTTTTTCTTAAATATTTCATCTATACAGAAAATATTAAAGATTTTGGCTTAAAAGTCAATTTTTTTATCAAAAAAATCCTCTTGGCTGAGGATTTAAAATAAGTGGCTGGATTTCCCTATTTTGAAAATGTAATCGTTTCTAACTCGTTTCTTAACCTATGGAATTCTGCACTAATTTCTGGGTCGTCATAACTTTGACGCTCAACATATTTTTCTAAGGCTTCCCATGAATACCGAGTTCAAACTTGGCTTTCGATAGTATATGAGAGAGGGATAACAATTCCTGATTTTAGTGTAATATAAATCATATGAATTCAATCTTGAACTCCATATTTTTCCTCCAAGTATTGATGAGTTCCGTTTACAAAGAGTTCTTTCGTTCTTTCTTCTAGATATGGATCTGTTTTTGATTTCAATCCTCTTTCCACTTTTACCACCTCTCAGTTGGGATATCAGAAGACCTTTCAAACTATTGCCCAAATATCGTTCATAACTTTTAAGACCTTTTCATTTGCTTCTTGTTTTAATGCATCTAATAGTTCATTATTGGTATCACTTTCTACTTCTTCCCTACTAAATGGAGTTCCGTTTACCTTTATTGCTAATGGCCTTCTTGTTCTTAAATAACGTTTATAATTTTCATCTGTATTATCATGAGTCAGTTTTGAGAAATATTTATTAAAGTACGCCTCTTTTATTGGAAGATGCATTTTTCTTGCTAGTGTCTCTGAGCAATCATTTTCATCTATGTTTATTCCATTTAAGAAAAGTGTTTGGGCTGATTTTACTCCAATTCATAATCTTGGATTCTTGTATTCTCAATTATAGATATCAATTCTTCCATCTCTTACAAAATCAATAATTCTTTCTGGTTGGACTGACATATCTTTAATAAAAAAATGCATTGTTGGTATTCAACCAGCTTCTAAGACTAATAATTCACATCAAAGATTTATTTTATCTATTGGGACTCAACTCTCTTTTAATTTTTTAAAACATAAAAGTGTCATATCTACGCAACTTCCCATAAAACAAGTATCTCTTGAAGCATCGATTTCTTTTACAGTTCTTCTTCATAACTTTTTTATAATTTCTTCATCGGTCCATTTACTTTTTTTCATTCAAAAATAGAGCTCTTTTACTAAAAGAGCCAATTGATTATTTGATAATATTCAGTTTTTTTCTATAGAACTATTCAGTTTCTCCATAACAAATTGTTTCTTCTTTTAAAGCGATTTATATTATATCTATCTGCTAATTTATGTCAATATCTTTTGATTAATAATACATATATAAAAATTAGCTCTTGTATTTAAAGAGTAATCATTACGTTCATCGATCCTCTTCGTTTTGTTAATAACGAGGAGGATTTTTCAAGCATAGAATCTCATCATTTGACAATATTTTAAATATTTTAAAAAATGTGTTGACATTCGTATCTAATTTTATTATAACATTGATGTGAAAATTGTTGTTGTGTTCGTTTTCATGGTGAAGTATAGAAGGTAAAAGCAAAAAAAGTTCTTCGTAAGGAGAGCTTTTTTTGTTTAACATCACTTGAAAAATGATTATGAATTTCTAAAGTAATGGTAATTTATCTTAATCAAGGTCCCCTTATGGTAAAAAAAATCAACTCAGAAACGGAGAAAAAAATTAAACAAGCCGCAAAGGAAATTTTTTTCAAGAAAGGATATAACTGAGCTAGGACAAGAGAAATAACAGAAAAAGCATGAGTTAATCTTGCGCTCTTAAACTACTATTTTTGAGGGAAAGAAGAATTATTTAATATTGTTATGATTGAGGCTTTAGAAGAGTTTAAAAGTAAAATGTTTTCACTTCTTAATGATCCTTCTACATGATTTGAAGAAAAAGTGAAAGGATTTGCTAATGAATATCTCAGTTCTTTTATTGTTAGTCCTTGATTATTACCATTCATTCTTGAAAGCGTAAGAGAACACATTGATATAATGCAAGAGAAAATTAAACAGGATAATAGTGTACTTCCAGATACATTATTTGCGAAACAATATATTCAAACTACATGAAAAACTATTGATGATTTTAAAGAATTTTTCATCAACTTCTTAGGACTTGTTATCTTTCCTGTTCTGTGAGCACCTGTAATTACTGCTTTCTTTGAACTTAACGATAATCAATACGCAGAATATATCCAAAAAAGAAAAGAAATTGTTCCTTGATTAGCACTTAAACTATTGTAAAAAAACTTAGATTATCTTTTCTAGCATTTCTAAATAAGCATAATCTAAGTTCTCTCTAAATAATATTCCAGAAAACATAACGCCTCATCATAGCTTTTTTTGATTTCTATGTATGCCAATCCTGCTAAATCAAAGATAGTAACTCTATTTCTCCATACTTGTATCACAAGTGCGTTTAGATAAAGATATCTATCGTAATTTTCTTTTGAGATTTCAGCAACATAGTAACCAGATACTTTTACCCATCCTTCGCCGTGGATAAGAGATGGAAGCGGTTCATCATTTTCTGGGGAAATAACGACTTGATTATATTCCCAACTATACTGGGGAACCACAACAAAACCAAGGCCTTTAGCGATTTTTAATGACGTTACTTCAAATACCATATTTATTAGGTTTTTGTTATCTGTTTCTTTTTATTATTCATTGAGCAAAAATCAAGAATACTCTTGCATTTTCTTTTTACTTTTACATACTCGTGATAGTAAAGGTTTTACTCCTCTTTTTTCTTAGTTATGCTAAGCTGTATTTGAATTTTTCTTTTTACTCAAATATGTTATCATCTTCTTGTAACTGTTCTTTGATATGGGGTTTTTCTTATTGATCAATCAAACTTAGCATTGTTGAGAGATTGAGCACGGATACTCCTCTGCTTAATAGGATTTTTATTGAATATCAAACAACGAAAAAGCTACTTTAAAGCTTGGCGAAAAGTTTTGTTAGCTTTTGTTTTTCTTATTCTCTTCTCTTGTGGTATTTCCTATCTTCTCTTCCATAAAACTGTTAATGAACTTTTGATTGGAATAAAATATGGAATATGGTGGATGATTATTTTGCTTTCTGCAAGTTGATTAGGATTTTTTTATCAAAAAAGTCTTCTTAAATATAAAGAAACTTGGAAAAAGATTCTCAAATGGAGTCTTTTATCCATTCTTTTGCTTTGATGGGTTTGGCAATGATTAAAGCTCATTTCTCCTGATATTTTTTTCTCTTTTTGATATTGAAAGCTTGATGATTTCCATTATTGAGAGAATCCTCCGATTTATTATTTAACAGGATATGAAGGAACCCTTAGACGACAATGACTTTTTGCTTGACCAAATAATTACTGATATTTCCTTATTTTATTCCTTCCTCTTTTTCTTTATTTCTTTCCTTTAAAAGAGTTTAGAAGAATAAAAGAATGGAACAAAACTGATTGGGGAAATTTCTTATTAGTACTCTTGTGGGTTGTTAGCATTATTGCGACTATTTCAAGGGCAGCTATTATTTGATGTTGTATTATCTTTTTACTTCTCAATATTGCATTTCTTAAAAAACATAAAAAAGCGAGTTCTTTAATAGGAATTCTTTTACTTGTTCTACTTTTTTGAATTTCTTATTTGAAACGAGATTCTACAGTTTCTCACCTGCAAGCAAAACGGAATGGGGTTCAAGAAGTAATTAACCAACCACTTTGATACTGATTATGAAGTTCTTGACCTGCTGTTCATCATACTTGAGCTTTTCTTCCTGAGAACTACTATCTCCAACTTATGTTAGATATGGGAACTATTTGATTTTTGATTCGATGCTGAGTTGTTTTTCTATGACTTTTTGAAGAGAAAAAACTTCACTTAAGAATCCTTGCTGCACAAGAATGAGATAATGAAGTTTATCAGATATTTCTTGCGCTTCAAACTGGATTTATCGCTCTGCTTGTTATGGGATTTTTCCTCCACGTCTTTGAAGATAGTATGGTAAATTATCTCTTTTTTGTACTTTATTGATTAGCTCTTTGATATTTTAGTGCATTACATCCTCATGATAAAACTCCTTAAGCGAATTGATCGTATTATTGCTCAATGATGCATCTATCTTATCTATTTGTATCAACAAACACTTTCTCCTGATAAAGGAATATTCTCTCCGTTTTTAAAAGGAAGAATTTGTGCTCATGAGCCTCATTGTAGTGAATACTGAATAAGAGTTTTTAAAAGATATGGTTTTTTAAAGTGATTGCCGTTAGTTAGTGATAGAATTTTATCTTGTAAACCTAGTAGTGAAAAAATGTATGATCCTGAACATTATCGCGTTGTATTTTTCTCTTCTGCACCAATAGGAGTTCCTTTTTTAGAAGAGCTTATTCATGATGAAAGATTTGAAGTTGTTGGTGTTGTTTCTCAAGAAGATAAACCTGTTGGAAGAGGGCTTAAACTTACAGCTAATATCATAAAGACGACTGCTATTGAGAATTGAATACCTTGAGAAGCTATTTATACTCCTACAAAAATCAATCCTGATACTTCATTAGAAGGAAAGCATTTCAATGATTGGCTTATTGATAAGGCTGCTGATTTTTTTGTTGTAATTGCTTATTGAAAAATTATGCCACAAGCTCTTTTAGATATTCCTATTTTTTGAGCTATTAATGTGCATTGATCATTACTTCCTAAATATCGTTGAGCATCTCCTCTTCAATCAGTATTTCTTAATAAAGAAGAAAAAACTTGAATTACCATTATGCATATGGATGCTGGAATGGATACTTGAGCAATGATTGATAAATTAGCATTTAAGATTCCTTTTGAACGAACAGTTAAAGAACTGATAGAAAAATTTAAAGAAGAATGACCTGAATTTTTAAATACTACCCTGCGAGATTATGCCAAAGGTTCTTTAAGGTCTAATCCTCAAAATGATGAGACAGCAAGCTATTGTAAAAAGATTACTAAAGAAGATTGAAAAATAGATCCATTTAAGGATAGTATTGAAAGCATTTATGCGAAATATCGTTGATACGCACTATGGCCTAAAATTTGGTTTAGCTATAATGATAAGAAAGTTGCTATCGAGGAATTAGTATTAGATGAAGTTAAATATAATGAGCTAAAAAATACTCCTCTTTTTGATTGAAAAAATTCATTAAATGGTTGCATAAAGGATATTGCACTTAAACCAGAATGAAAGAAAGCGATGGATTTCAAGAGCTTTAAGAATGGATATTTAAAATAATATTTATGTGTTCTCTGGAGAAAAGAACATAGATGGAATTTTAGCGTTTATTACCTTTTCTTCTATTAAAAATTATTGAAATACCATTGTTTTTCACTATAGTTTCTTTTGTTTTAAGAATTGGTTATATAATGAGAACCTTAGCTATTGAAACAAGTTGTGACGATACTTCTCTTGCTATTGTTAAAAACGATACATGAGTTTTTGAAATAGAAAAAATTCTTGCATATTCTCAGATTAGCGAGCATCAAAAATTTTGAGGAGTTGTGCCCGAACTCGCCTCTAGACTTCATAGTGAGAAAATTATTGCGTTATTACAAACTATCTGATTAGATGAAATTAAGAATGTTGATTTCATTTCTGTTACAACAGAGCCTTGACTCCCTGGATCACTTGTTGTTTGAAAGACTGTTGGATATGAACTTTGAGCGTTTTATGAAAAAGAAGTTGTTGCAATTCATCATATTCTCTGACATATGTTTTCTATTCTTTTAGAAAGAAGACTTGAAGATATTGTTTTTCCTCTTGTTGTCTTAACTGCATCATGAGGACATAATGATATTTATCTTGTAGAGGAAGAAAGCAAAAGGAACAATGATATTTCATCAGAATTCCCTAGATTTTCTTTTGCTGGGTTTTCTGTCACTAAGGTAGGACATACTTTAGATGATGCAGCATGAGAATGCTTTGATAAGGTATCAAGAATGCTTTGAGGACCATATCCTTGATGAGTTTGGATTTCTGAGAAAGCTGGGAAAGGAAGAGTAAATCCTCTTGTTAATTTCAAAAGAATATTTCTATCACATGATAAATTTGAATTTAGTTTTTCTTGAATGAAGAGCCAAGTGACCTTTCTTCTAGAAAAATTTAAGAAAGAAGGTATTGAATTAGATGAACAACTTATTTGTGATGTTGCCTATGATTTTCAAGAAGCTATTGTAGAGGTTATGTCAAAGAAACTGCTTCATGCTTGAGAGGTTTTTTGAGCAAAAACGCTTGCTTTAGCATGATGAGTATCCGCTAATAATAGATTATGTGAATACACTCAAGAACTTCTTAATAAAAAATGAAACCCCTATAAATTCTTTACTCCTGCAAAAAAGCTCTATTCAACAGACAATGGTGCAATGATTTGAGTTGTTGGACTTTTAAGTAAAAGATTTTAGTCTTTTAGCATTAGGACTCATGAATGAACAGTGAGAAAAACTTCAAGAACATGTTGAAAGCAACCCCGCTCTTTCTGAGCTCAAAGAACGTATTGAAGTTCAAGAAGCTACAAAAAAAGACTCTGAACAGTTAAAAAAATCGGTCATTGATACTCTTCTTGAGAAGCTTTGAAAAACTTGGGATTCTTTTAAAGATAAATTAAAGTCTGTCCCTTTTCTTGCAGGGTTATTTAAGCTTAATCAAGATTCTGAAAGTTCAACAGACAGTTCTAGCGAAGAATATACACCATTCCCTTCTTCTTTTGAATATGATAGCTGAAATAAAACTACAGCTCAAAAGCTTGCCGATACCATTATTTTTTGAGAATCATGATTTAATTATTGAGCTGTGAATAAGAATGATGTAGGATCTGTTTCTATTGGACTTATGCAATGGCACAAACAAAGAGCTGTTGATGTTTTAAAAGAATTAAGAAAGGTTAATCAATCTAAATTTGATTCTATTATGAAAGATCCGCTTTTCAAAAATCTTGATAGAGCATGAATGGCAGCACGAAACGAGACTCAAGCAAAACAATTTAAGGAATTAATGAAAGGAAGAGAATTCCAAGATACTATGAGATGAATTGTTGAAACTGATTGCTGAAAATATATTGATGCTATCAAAGCGCGATGAGTAACAGATGAAAGATGTCTTCTTGTTCTTGGTAGAATTTATAATGCTTGACCTGTTTTAGCAAAAAAAGTATTTGATAAGGTTTGAGTAAGTAATGATTACAACAGATATATTTCAGCCTTTAAAACAACTTCCTATGTTGCTAAATGGTGAAATCTTTTTGATAAAAAGGTAGGAAATGGAAATACAACCCTTGCTCAACAAATTGGAAATTATCAAAGTCCAACTTGAACTTATACTGCTTAAAAAGAATCGCATGAAAATTTATATGGATGAGGCATGAAGATGACCTCTTTATTGACCGCTTTATATTGGATTAGTTGTTAGCAAATCGATTAGAGAAAAAGCGCTCAAAAAACATCAACTCTTTAAAGATAGTAAAGCCTTAACAGCTGCTCAGAGAGAAGTCGCATTTGAGGAAATTTTTCAACTCAAAAAGGAATGAAAGATTGATTTTCAGGTATGAAGCATTGATGCTAAAAGCATTGACGTTTTTTGAGTTACAAGAGCGATTAATTTAGCTGTTATGAAAGCGCTTTATGTACTGTTAATAAACCAGCTTTGAAAGAAAGCTAAAAAGAAAATAAGCATAGGTGATGTAGCTAAGCTTGTTCATGAATATGAGGAAAAATTTGAGACCATAGAAATCGTTTTTGATGGAAAAACTGACTTTAAAATAGGGAAAGAACTTTGAATAGCAACAAGCACTATCGTTCATTGAGATGCTAACGTTGTTCAAATAGCAATGGCATCAATTTTAGCGAAAGTTAGCAGAGACCAGCTTCTTGATGAAATTGCTGTAAAACATCCTAAGTATTGATTTGAAAAACATAAAGGATATTGAACAAAACTACATTATGAAGCTATCGAAAACTATTGAGTACTCAAAGATCATAGAAAATTATTTTTAAAAAAGATCTTCCCTGAGCGGAAGATCAAAAACTATGATAAGAATCTTAGTTTTTCTCTTAATTAAAGATTGTATTAATTTCTTGGATTTCTGCTGCTGTTAATCCTCATCTTTTTCTTGTAATAACTGTTCCTGTTGATGAACCAGTAGTTGCTTTACTACCTGTTGAATTCTTTGAGTTATGAGGATTAGATGGTAAATATACAGGAGTATCTTCTTTATTCGCACCTGTTGTTACTTTTCATGTTGTATTTGATACATTTTTACCTGTTAGAGTTACGATTTCCTCAACTACTTTTTCTCAACTTGCGTTTGTTGTTTCAATAACTACAGCTCATGAAGATAATTTTACTTCAACTTTATCTTCTTGTGTATCTTCTTCATCATCTACGTTTTCAGCAACTACATCTTGCATTGTTTCTCACGTTGAAGTTTCTTCAGCAACTTCTTGCTTTTTATTTTTCTTGAATAATCTTGCGAACCAAGAATAACGAGATTCATCAACTTCTTCATCGTTTTGTAATGCCTCCTCTTCTGTGTTTTCAGAAATTTCAGTAGTATCAACGATTAATTCTTCTGCTTCATCAACTTCATTGGTTACTGCATCATCAATGATTTCAACATTATCTATTACTTTATCTACAGCGTTTTTAACACCATCTGTTAAGGCATCAGATACTGTATCTACTGTATTTGAAATTCCATCTGAAAGAGGGATAACGATATCTTTATTCAAAAGTTCTTTATTAACAAAATTTGTTGTTTTAATTGGGATATTTTTAATCCAATACCAAGTGGTATTAGCGCTACTTGGTGCTATTCGTTTAAAGATCCAGAATACTACAAATAAAACAACACAAACGATAATTATTCTTCCAATAAATTTTCTTAATTCCCAAAGGATAATAAGAAGTATAAAGGCTAGAAGGATCCAAAACCAAAGTGTAGAAGTCATGTTTTGAAAGTATAGAGAATAAAAAAGTTCTTATTTTCATATATTATAATGAAAATATCAAAAATGTCAACCAAATAACGCAATAAAATTTTTCTTTTTTTGTTTTTTTTTATTTTTGTATTATACTTGAGGTAACATAATCACTTAAGACAAGGATTCTACTACACACCCCTTGCAAAATAGGTGACTATGTTGGTGGGTTTCCACCTTAAACAGCTTTCCAGACCCACTACCCAGCACGGTCGGACAGCAATAAACCAGAGGTCTTGATTTTGTTTATACTATCGATAAGAAGTGGTTGAACATATTAATTACTTCCTACCGATTGTATGAAATCGGGGTCAGGGCTTCTGGTTGAAGCTCTAGATGGTATTTCCTCTAGAGTTTTTCTTTTTTTTGAGAAATTTCAAGGCAAAAGGAAAAAGCTGATAGTTATCAGCTTGTTTTTTATTCTTTATTATATTCATTATTATTTTCCGAACATTCCTTTAACCTTATCTTTGAATGATTGTTTTTCTTCTTGATTTTCTGAAGCTTCATTTTCTTCAGTCTTTTGTTCGGTTTTTGAATTCTCTAGGATCTTTTTAAATTTTTCATCACTTACGTTTGGATTATGAAAGAACATTCACGACATAAGCATTGCATTTTTAGGAGGGAATTCTAATTGTTCAGCATGTACATCCCGAACTAAAGGATATTTCTTATCTGCTTCAACTACAATAATGAGCGATGTTTCTCCTGGTTGGATTGAGCCATCACGAGAATAGAATCCATTAAAATTATTAAAATCTCATAAAAAAGCTGGATGTCATACCGCCTCTGAGAATCCTCTCACCTGTTTCTTTTCTCTTTTTACCTCAAAAGAAAGTTTTTCTCATGGTTTTAGATTAATAATTGCTGAAAGAGGGATTTTTTCTCTGTTTTGATCCATATACTCAGCTAAAACATCACTTCCTCTGATAATAGCTCCTTCCATCGCTACCTTTATATCTGGTGCTAAGTCTTCTAAGACTTTATTATATCATGCTGCTCTTGTTTTAGGGGCTTGGTCTAAATCATTATCTAAGATTTTTGGTCTATTTGTTCAGCTCATTGCTTCTGCAATATCATTTTTCATTGCGCTTACAACTTTCCAGTATCAAGCCTCTTTTGTTTTAGGAGCTTGATCTAATGTATTTGATAGAACATTTACTTTCTTTGCCATTGATTATAGGTTTAGGAATCTAAAATACATTTCTGTCTTCTTCACAAAGGATTGTCTTTAGCTTACAATAATTTTTATCGAGTTGAAAGCAGGCATTTTTTAAACCTCTTGGTTTTACTGAAAAATACACTCTACTAATTTCTGGTTGACCTTCAAATTCACAATTTGGAGCGAATGGAAGATATTTTATTGTAAGAGATTCTAAGGCTGATTGAGTTCAATGATTTTCTCAGGTAATTGCCGTGATTGTAAACTCTCATCCAAAGCTTCATTCGATGGTACTTCATCCTTCTTCAGAGATACTCTTTGTGTTTAAATGATAAACATAAGGAACAACGGCTGCATCTTTTTCTAATTTCAAATCAATTCATGAATACGATTTTCCATTTTGATAATTTGAAGCTTGGATTTGTAAGAATGTTGTATCAAAAAAGCTTGAAACTTCCTCAGCAGCTGATTTAGCTCTCAGTTTCTCCAAACTTCATCGATTAAGTGTCATTCCGGTTCCGATTAAGATACCGATAATCACAACAACGATTAAGATTTCAATAAGGGTAAATCCTTTTCTTTTTTTCATGAGATTGCTTTATGTTCATTAAATTCAAACGTTTTCCATTACTGCAAATACTACTCCAAAGATACCTGAAGCCACTAATGCAACAATAACTCACATCACTACTAAGATGATTGGCTCAAGTAATTTAGAGAATTGAGTAATTTCATTATCAAGCTCTTCTTGATACATTGAAATCACATTTTGCATTGAATCTTCAAGACAGGCTGTCTCCTCTCAGACCTTGATCATCGTTGCAACACTTGGATAAATCAAATGTGTCTGTGATTCAATAGAACCATAGATTGTTTTACCCATTTGGAGTCCTGCCATCACTTCCTCAATCATTTCTTGGTATGCAGGGATACCTAAGATTTCTCTTAGAAGACGGAAGGTTTGAAGATAATCAAGTCATGCACCAATCATAAGCTTCATATATTTCGCCCATTTAATTAGATAATAGGTTTTTGTCATATTACCTACTAATGGGAGATTTAATAACATTGTTGAAAAGACTTTTTTTCCGTGTTCTGTAGTTCCATAGATTCCTAGAACAGCAGCAGAGGTTCAAAGTACGATAAGAATTGTTTTCCAATACGCCATACAAAAGTCTGAAATAGCTTTTAATACACGAGTAATTGTTGGCAATTGGTCCATTTGGTCTGCAAACATATCTAGGATGTTTGGAAGAACAGAAGAGAACAAATAAAGTACTGCAGCTACAGCAACAACGATTAAGATACAAGGATAGGTTAATGCTGAGATATATTTGTTTTTCATTGAATTAATATATTCATATTCATCAGCTAGTTCTCTTAATACGATATCTAGATTACCTGTACTTTCTCAAGTTTTAATAATTGCACTATCTCCTTCATCAAAATATTCTGGAAGACGACCGATAGAATAAGAGAAACTCTTACCTTCATTTAAATAATAGATGATCGTAGTACAAATTGATTTTAAGGCGTAGTTTGCAGATTCTCTTCTAATAACATCAACTGCTTGTAATATTGATAACCCTCCTTTTAACATATATACTAATTCTTTATAGAAAAGAATCTTATCTTTTGCTGAAAAGGAACTTTTATCCATACTACTGATAAAAGAGACGATAGATTTCTCTATATCTGAACCAAACTTAATGTTTAATTCTCCTGGATTTTCGGTTTTTGTTTCATTTTTAGCAGTCATTGTAATAATACGACAACTATTTAAAATAATAAGCAGATAATGCTATATCTGTTGCTTGTTCTTCATCATATGCCATAATATCATATGATACTTCATCGATAACATATAAGATACGATCTTCTTTGTTTTCGATAATATAATTTTCAATATTATCTACGAAGGTGATCAGATCATCTTTTTGGTCAAAAGTAATTTCTACATCAACTGGGATTCTGATAAATTGAAGTTGTTGTTTTCTTTTTGCTCAATTATCGTCTACTTCAACTTCAAGTTGTTTAACAATTTCTTGTTCTCCCATTTCGATACGTTGGATTACTCCGTTTGTTGATGAAGTAATTTCTCCTGGAGTATTTTTAATCAAGTATTGATCGAGATTTCTGATAATCTTCTCTTCGTTGATTCCCATCTTTTCTGATGAAAGGTCTCCCATTTCTAGATAAGTTACAACGGTTGTCATATCATCTTTGATATAATCTGGAAGATTACATTCTCAATCTTCTCCATTGATACAATTTACGATTTCGTCTTCATGTTGAGCAATATTTTCTACTTCTGCTACATATTTTTCGTAATCAGTAGCTGTTTTAGTAATAGTATTAAGCTCAGCTTGTTTTGCTTCGTATTCTCCTACTTTTGCTTGATAATGATCCATCGCGTTAGGAAGATAGGTGGTTCCTAAAAGTACTCCTAAAATAAGAAGAATAATAACATATACCTTATATTTAGCGCTTACAACTCTTGAAACTAGGAGTTGGTTTTCTTCTGGATCCATTGCCACTTGTTGGCTATATGCTGTAGTCTTTTGTTTTTCAATAAGACTATTGATTAATTCCTGATTCTGTTCTTGCATCGTTTACTACTTTAGCAGATAAAGTGAAAGCAAATCCATTATAATCTGAACCTCTTTCATATTTTCTCACAGTAATATCTTGAAGGAATTCAAGATCTTGAAAACTCTCTAGTAAAGCTCAAGTTCCATTATAGAGTGTTTTTAAGCTCTTAACTACTCCATTTAATGAAAGTTCTTGAAGATTTACTTTAAAATCAGATAAGATAACATTATTCTCGTCATCTTTCTCAACGCTTTTTACCTTATCAAGAATTTCTAGAATCTTATTAATATACGTACTCCAAGGGAGATGTGTTCTTGTTGATTCTAGCTCTTTTACGGCTAAAAATTCGTTAAATCCAGGTTTTGCATAATACCTGTTAATTTTTTCTTGTTGAACAGCAATGTTTGAAATCACCTTAGTAGTTTCTTTTCCTTTTAGGTATGCCATTCCATAGTAATATCCTAGTGCGGCAAATCCTAAAACCACTAGGGCTAATAAGATTAACGTCATCTGTTTCCAAGAGTGTGTAGCTTTAGATAAGCTCATTATCGATAAATGAAAAGATAAAAATCTACTCTAATTGTAAATCTTTTTTTATAATTTGCAAAAAATAGCCTTTATTTTTTACTCAAATCTCTTGATTTCAAATCTTTTAATTCCTATACTTTTAAAAAACAAAAAAATAACTTAAACAGTACAATTATGTATATACCATCACCATCGTATCACAACAATTACCCGTTCTTAGAAGATCTTCTAAGAAGCGGCGCTAAAGCTCGGATTTCTCTTGGACTTGGTACGAATCTTCGGATTATTAAGGTTACTAAGAGAAATAAGACGATTGCATATGGACAGTATCCCCACTTAGCTGGAGCACTGATCCATGTTGAACAGGATGCTAAAGATAAGCATCCAGATCTCTTCCCTAAGGACCAGTATAACAACGAGAAACGACCTCATTTTCATCATTATTCTTCTGGAGCAAAACCTCGAGATTGGGATGATAAAGATCGACTCCTCTACCAGTTGGGAATGTATTACTTGATGGATATCGAAATCTCTTGTAAAAAAAGAAGATTCTTCGTTAGGCCTATCAAGAGGGATGATGTCAAGGAAACTCATTCCAAGAAGAAGATGAGATTTAGAGTTGGGAAAGGCTCTTGTATTATCAACGCCTTCTTCAATCTTCTCACCGCCAATACCCTTCCACCTAAAAGAAGGAAGAAAAAAACCTTGGACATGATTGCTGCAGAAAAAGCAGCTCAACAAAAATAAAGTAGGATTTTCCCTACTTTATTTTCTTTATTGTGAGTTTTGTGTTTTAATCAGAGCTTAAAATATCAATAATTCTATCAATCATTTCTGATGAAAGATTTCCTCCATATTCAGGCCTTGGTTGAAAGTCTGTTTGTAACATTTTTAACAATCTTTGAGGAGATGGTTGTTCGTTATTCATATATCCGTTAACGAAATCTTCATATGAAGTTTCTCGATACTGACAGCTTGAATATTGATAAACTCCTTCTAGGTTTCCATCAACACATAATCTTAATTGAACCTGACATGGGATATCATAGAATCCATTTTGGAATCTATATGCTTTTACGAATTGACCTGGTTGAACTTTTTCTCACCAAGGTGTTGTACAGATTTTTCAAAGATCTCTTACTTGAGCGACTTCTTGTTTTTCTGCTGAAATTGTATCACTTTGTGGTCATTGAACAATTTTAGGACTTGTTTTTGAATTTATATGTCCTTGAAGATCAAAATCAGCGTTTTCGTTTACAGCATGCTCTGGTGGTTGAATTAATTCATCCATTTTTTGAGAATTATATGTTGTATAGGCGAGCTTTTTTACTGTTCAGTATGATGAGTTACTTGATAAAGTTCCATCGTTTCATAGTGTTTCATCACAGGCTACTTGTGTATAACTTCATGAAAGTTTTCCGTTTTTACAAACTCTTCTTTCGATATTACAAACATTAATTGCATCAGCTCTTTGTTGGTAAGCAAGTACTGATTGACCATGTTCGATTTCATATCATCGTGGAGTCATACATTCTCTTTCCTCGAATACCTTATCTTTTACTGTTTCATCTATTCAATAAAGTGTTACTACATATCTTATTGCTCATTCTGGTAATTGAATGATTTTTCATGCAAGAAGATATTCGAATACCATATTTAAGAATGCTGAGCGGTCTTCTAAGCTATCCCAAAGTTCTGAATATGCTTGCTTGGGTTGTTTGATTGTCGTTCCTCATGTAGTAATTTCTTCGATTGGTTCTTCTCAGGCAGCTCCGTGTTCTTGTTCTTCTTCTATAGGTTCTTCGTATGGTGTAGTTGGTAAAAATGCGTTTTCTCAGGTAGCGATTTCTGCTATTTCTGGGGTTCATGTTTTTAGTTCATTCAATCTTTTTTCTTCTCTTATTTTTGCTTTTTCTTCTTTTTCTTGTGCTGAAATGCTATTAATTTCTTCTAGTGTTGGAGGTAATAAATAATCGTAATTCATAGCTGCTCAATGCTCTGTAGATTGATAGGTATCAAAGAGGTTATACGATTTTCCGTTATCTGCTAAAAATATCCATTTCATAGATTTATTATTTCTTTCTTCCCAATCAATACGGTAACTTTCATTAGCATTAGGATTCATATTTACCAAAATTGTTGTTCAGAAAAAAAGAATCAGCGTATATGCTATAAACGAAAGAATATGTGGTCAATGACTTTTTTTGAGTTTTCTTCCTCTTTTAACTACCATTATTCAATACCATATAGAATATATAAATCGTATTAATTATAGCTAAGAAAGGTTTATAATGCAAAAAATCGAGCAGATTTTTTTGTTTTAAGCGACTTTTTTTAATTAAAAAAAATCCCAAAGTTGATTTAGGAACTTTGAGACTTTGTATATTTAATTATAAATTTGCGTATGTTAATTTAGCTCCTTTGATGCATCAATTTAAAGCATCTCTTTTTACTGCTTCAGCCCAATATGTTGCTTTAACATCTGATGTTTTAGCTAAATTCCAACCTTCTGCTAGTCCTTTCATTACCATATATACATCACAGCTAACAATCATATTAGGATCTGTTGTTGTTCCTATCATTTTCTTTTCTAATGCTGTTTTCATATATGGATAATTTTCGTTTGATTTTGCTACATATGTAAACTTTTGAGAAGTAGAAGTTGATAATGGGATATTATATGTTGAAATCAAATGTTTAATAGCCTCAATCATTGAAACTTGAGCTGTTAAATCTTGATTTTCATTTATTGTTGATATTGCGTTTTCAGAAGCTGTTGGCTCCTCTACTGCTTCGTTATTTTCTAGATTTTCTCAAGTAGTCGTTACTCCTGAAAGTGATTCTTCATCATAAATTGATTCTCATGAAAGAGAGAATCCATCAACTCTTCCTGTTATTTCATATAAGAAATCCTCTACTTGTGTTTGCTCTTGTTGATTGATATCTTCTTGAACAACTTCTTCTCCTTTTATTCCATCAAAAAAGACTGAAATATTTTCTTTTGTCTTTTCAACAGCTGATGAATTAGAATAGATTATTCAAATAATTCCTCAAAGCATTACTAGAAGGAATACCCAAAAATATACTGATTTTAAAAGTCGTTTTCTTCGGATATTTCATGCCTTAAAACATACTCCAAGGAAGATAAGCATAGCAAATGCTCAGATTACTACTGCTATAAAATCTAATGAATCCCAGAAAAGGTATAAGATTCCTCCAAATCCTAAGATTGCTAAAAGAAATACTAAGAAACGGTAAATTCCTGCACCTTCTGCTAAAGGTCTTCTTTTACTACGATTTATCTTTGTTTTAATATATTCAATATTAGATTCTGAAATAGGTTCTTCGTTTCTTGTTCTTCTTACTCCGATTTCTTTCTCCTCCTCTCCTCCAACATTTTCCTCTTTTTTCTCTGGAGTTTCAATCACTTTTTCTTGCGCGATTTTCTCTTTTACTATAGGATAAACTTCTTTTTTCTCTCCTTTATTGTTTTTATCTGATGAGAATACTGAAGCTCCAAGAAGGATAAGTATTAACACTAAAAAATTAATCCCTCATAGCGTATAGAAATGAACATCTCCTCGTAATGCTCCTATTATAAAGCTTTGGATAACAAAAAAATATAATGCAAATGCTATTAAAAAACCTTTTTTCGCCATGAGAATTACAATAAAGGGGTAAAATGTAGTTTCTTGATATTTTTTTTAGTAATATTTTCAAGGAAAACTGAGAGATAAATGATTACTAAAATGTATCAGAATGAAAGAAGTTATTTTATTTTTTTACGATAAGGTATAGAATGGAGTCCTTTGCTTTTGAGTACTGAATCTAATGGAGGAATTGTTCTATCAACGGTATAAGGTCTTTCATGGATGAGAATAACATCTCACGGTTTTACATTTCTTAAACAACGAACGAGGTCCTCTTTTGTTGTTCTTTTACTTCGATCACGAGTATCTATTGTCCAAAAAACTTTCTCATATCAATAGTCTCTCAAAAATTGGTTAAACGTATTTTTATCTGAGGAAGTATTTCCGTAAGGGAATCTGAAATAAGGAGCAGGGCTAACTCAAGATTGTTCTATTTTCTCTTCTGTTTTTCTAAGTTCTGCGACTGCTGCTGGATATGAGATTTTTCTGAAGTTTGCATGAGAATTAGAATGGTTTCAGAACTCATGTCACATAGCACTTGCTGCTTGCATTACTGGATAATATTGTTCTTTTATATTATTTCATATCAAAAAGAAGGTTGCTTTGTGACCTCTATCATATAGTGCTTTCGCTATTTCATAGGTATATGCTCATGGTCCATCATCAATAGTTATAAACACAGCGTTTCTTGTATCGTATGCAATTTCATCTAGTGTTTTGTGATGACGGAGTCTTTTTTCATCTGCTATTAGAGAATCTTCTCTTAGGGGAATCGATTTTTCTTCATTATCTAAAGAGTCTTTAAATTGTTGATCTAAAGAATCTTTATGATGTTCTTGTGATGAAGAAATTGAATCAAGACTGAGTGAATCTGTATTGAGAGAATCTATGCTTAAAGAATCTGTATTGAGGGAATCAATAAGTTCTTTCTCTATCTTTTCTTTATAGGAAATATTATGGCCATTTTCATCAAATCTATCCCAATCTTTATATTTTGCTGGATAACGGATGCCAGTTCCTACTTGTATTGGTTCTCAGTAGGAGACGTATTCAATATCTCATGATAAATCTTCTTCTTGTTCTTGAGGTGTTGGATGAGGAGCATCCTTACATGCTGTTGGAAGAAGTAAAGATCCTGCTAATAATAGTTTTCAAAATGCTTTTTTAGACATTTTTATGATAGTGGATAAAAAATCCGACCAATATCATATCTTTTCGGTATTTTAATGTCAAGAGCAATATTTAGCTTGAAGACTTGTATTTATTATTTTTTATCATTTCAATAATTTTTCATATTCTTCTTTGCTACATAATTCATTTCAAAGCTCTGTATATATGGCATGAGTGTTATTTTGTAGGTATTCTCTTATTTCAGCTAGGATTGTTTTTTCTGTTGGGATAAATTGGTTAATATAATTTTTATCTTCCTCTGAAACAGCCAAGTAAGAGCTATCCATATGTAATCTCTTTAAAACAGGGAGATAGTATTCTTTGAAATCACTGTAATATTTAAGTACTGTATCATATGCATTGAGTGGTTTATCGGGCTTGGTAAGTGCCGCACACTCATAATCGAATATTGATTCTAATAGATCAAGGTCTGAAAATGGAACTCATTGTTTTAGATGATGAGATGCATGATCTCTATGATATTTTGAAGCACTTTCTTTTTCTCGAAACAGATAAAGCACGAGTTTATCCATATCATGTACTTTTGCTCTTTTTAAGAGTGCTTGTTTTTCGTCTTGTGTTAAATAGTTATTTTTCTCTATGTAATATTGTAATGCTTTTCTGTGAAGGAAGGTGTATTTACAGTAATCAAAATTTCTCATTAGAAGGGCTATTTAGGGTTAAAAACAAGGTAATTTAGTAGTAATGAATTGGGATAAAATTACAAACACTTTAATCTTGACATTTAATATCCTTTTTATATTATCTCTCTCACGAAAAGAAAAAACGAATACAAAAAACCTCAAACGTACAGTATTATGAAGAAGAAAGACTATTCTTTACTGGTAACCGCCCTTATCGGTGTTGCCCTTCTAATTGCACTGCTGTTCACTTTGAAAAAAGAAGATCAGCAAAGTTACAAACCAGCCACATCTGAGGAAGTTGATTCTGTTTCCTTCAAGGCACGACGAGGTGTGCACGTCGATGGATACAAGAAGACTCCACTCAAGTCGCGTCCTGTTATCCCAAGCATTACTCGCTCGGAGGATGGGATAACCCAAGTTATTGGTAACGATAGCGTTGAAGTTTGCACTGACATTCCTGGTGGCAAACAATATGCGATTATTATCGAAACAGGAAGACGCACTCCTCTCTGGGGACTCTTCAATGAGGCTGGTGACTCCCTTGAATGGGAGTACTCTACACAGGTATTGAGGCTTGATGAAGCCACATACCACGCAAAATTGCTTGAATATCACCCGAACGATGAACCTAGCGAAATCCCGTTCTGGGTTGAGGAATTTACTGACTCTATTCCAGAGAATCATTATTGCACCATCACTCTTGCAGAGATTGATGAGACAGCTGATGGTAGTGAAAGGATAGATTCTATCTGTTCTGGAGTTACACGCTTCCCCGCCTTTGCTTCTGGGACTGCTATGGTTCAAAGAGCTGGTGAGAAATCTAGCCGAGTCTATATCAAGGTTTCACAACCTGGGATTATTAGCCTAACCATTAGTTCAGCTGATGATGCTTGTGGATATGCATTGCTTGGTGAATGAAAAAGAATTTTGCACTCTTCTTAAGAGACCTTCCTTGAAATCCAAGGAGGTCTTTTTTTTAGCATTTTGACTATAAAAACTTGATTTGTGGATTCGTTCTCTTATATAGATATCATATTCCCAAGGTTTGCATTGGAAAATGTTACTGAAAAACCTTTCAAAATATTTTTGAATACAACGCTTTATATATTCATAAAAAAGATTTACTCTCTTATTTAAAAGCATGAAAAAAATTAAATGATCAGAAATTCCACATCTTGTTGATGAGAAATTTTATGATGATTACTTTGATGAAGAAGATATTGAAGAAATGGAGGCTATTGAAAATATGGATATTAATGATATTCATGAAATCGATAACTTAGAAGAAAAAAAGAAGGAATATGCGGAGATAGCAAAGAACACGATAAATATTATTCATGATTTATAAAATTTTAATCCTTGTTGTGGGTAATAATATGAGTATTCCTACTTTAAATAGGATCAAAATGCTTTCAGCAACGGCAACAGTTACAGATATCTCAACCTCAGTAACAGTTAATATTCCATCAAAGTTGAATATTAAAAATAACAAAGCATTTGAAAGCTTCTTAACAGATGCTATTAATGATTATGAGAGCAGTCATAACGTTGACCCGCTCTTTTTTATTCTTTATCATAGAAAACTTAAAATTTAATCCCCTAGCAATCTGCATCAAAATCACTACATTTTCATCACTCTTCTTAATTAAAAAGATTCATGATAAAAATATTCCAACAACTCTCAAAAAAAGAAATAGGGCTTATGCTCTTAAGCATTCTCCTTGTTTTTTTACAAGTTCGATTAGACTTAGAGCTTCCACAGTATATGGGGAATATTGCTAAACTTGTTGAGTCTGAAGGAAGTTCAATCTCTGAGATTGTTTCTCAATGAGAGATGATGCTTTTAATTACGCTTTGAAGTGTTTGAATTTCTGTACTTCTTGTACTGATCTCTTCTAAAATTGCTGCTAATTTCTCTGCCAAACTCAGATTTAGAATCTATGAAAAAGTACAAAACTTTTCTATGGAGAATGTAAAAGAATTTTCTATTGCCTCATTGATTACTAGGGAAACGAATGATGTTACTCAGATTCAAGCAGCTGTTGTCCAAGGACTTCAGATTTTTACTAAAGCTCCGATTCTTGCTACATGGGCGATAATTAAAATTCTTGATAAGAATCCTGTTTGGTCTACAGCAACTGCTGTAGCTATAGGAGTACTTTTTATTTTAGCAGCGTTAGCACTTATTCTTGTGATTCCTAAATTTAAACTTATCCAAAAACTCGTAGATAAAGTAAATAATGTTGCTAGAGAACATATTAATTGAATAAGAGTTGTTAGGGCTTATAATGCCGATAGTTATCAAGAAGAAAAGTTTTGAGTAGCGAATACCAATCTTATGAAAACAAATCTTTTCACTTCTAGAGCGATGTCGCTCCTCATGCCATCTGTTGATACAATCATGAATATCTTAACTGTTGCGGTTTATTTTCTTGGAGCTGTCATGATTGCCAAAGTTGCAGCATCAGAAAGGCTTGTGCTATTTTCAGATATGATGGTCTTTTCTTCCTATGCTATGCAACTTATTATTTCTTTTGTTATGCTCGTATTTGTGCTTGTCCTTATCCCTTGAGCTGCTGTTTCTGCTAGAAGAATTGCTCAGGTCCTTAATACTGAAAGTGCTATAAAAGATTGAGAAGTTAACTGAAAAAAATGATGATCTGAAACTATTGTTGAGTTTAAGGATGTTAGCTTTAAATATCCTGATGCTGAAGAAGAAGTCCTCTCTCATATCTCATTTACTGCCAAAAGGTGAGAAACAATAGCGCTTATTTGAGCAACTTGATGTTGAAAATCTACTATTGTTAATCTTATACCAAGGTTCTATGATTGCACAAGTTGAGAAGTCCTTGTTGATTGAGTTAATGTCAAAGCATATAAACAAAAGGCATTAAGAGAGAAAATAGGATATATTCCTCAAAAAGCATTTCTTTTTAGGGGGAACATTAAAGAAAACATTCTTTTTTGAATGAAAAAAGAAGCAAAAACTACTGAAGTACTTCAAGAAGCATCTGAACTCTCTGAATCACAGGAATTTATTAATGAACTTAAGGATGGATATGAGCACTATGTTGCTCTTTGAGGAACGAATCTTTCTTGAGGACAAAAACAAAGACTTTCTATTGCTAGAGCGATTGCAAGAAAGCCTAGGATTCTTATCTTTGATGATTCATTTTCTGCACTTGATTATAAAACCGATCTTAAACTTAGAAATAATCTTAAGAAGATTCTTTTAGGCTCAACAATATTTATTGTTGCACAAAGGATAGGAACGATAAAACATGCAGATAAGATTCTTGTTATCGAAGATGGGAAATGCGTCTGAATAGGAAAGCATGATGAATTATTAAAAAATTGTGAGGTTTATAAAGAAATTGCACTCTCTCAACTCTCAGAAGAAGAATTAAAGAATACTTAAATATTTTTAGCTAATAGCTTATTCCACGATTATGGAAGAAAAAGATGTTCAAGAAAAAGAAAGCTCTCGTGAAAGGCAACGCGCCTGAGGAAGGGGGCCATGAAGAGGATGACGCTATGTTGATCCTTCAGAAAGAACAGCAAAAGATCCTAAGAAAGCTGCTAAGAATATTTTCCGTTATTTTAAAAAATATCTTCCTTTATTTTCTATCGCTATTATTACCTCAATTTTAAGTAGTGTATTTTCTCTTATCTGACCGAGTTATCTTTCTAAGATTACTAACCTCATTGTTGAATGACTTGATGGGGTGATTAATATGGAAGCCGTTAGGAATATCTGAATTCTTCTTTTAGTACTTTATCTTTGATCTTGAATACTTTGAATGGTTCAATGATTTATTACGGCAACCCTTACTGCTAGGATGTCGCTTCATATGAGATGAGATATTATTAAGAAACTTAATAAACTTCCTATTAAATTCTATGATAAAAATACTACTTGAGATATTCTTTCTAGAATTACTAATGATGTATTTTTATTAACTAATAATTTAAGTAATTCTCTAACTACGCTTGTTGTTTCTAGTATTATGTTAATAGGTTCACTTGTGTTAATGCTTGTTACTAATCTTATTCTTACCTTTACTGCGATACTTACTGTTCTTATTTGAGCAGTATTTGTGTTCATTGTTATGAAGAAAGGACAAAAGCATTTTGATAACCAGCAGAGTTATCTTTGAAAAATCAATGGACATGTGGAAGAAGCTTTTAGTGGACACACAGTGGTTAAGGCCTACAATGCAGAAGATGAAATGAAAGAGAGATTTCTTGAATTAAATGATACCCTTAAAAAACATACCTTTATGGCTGAATGTCTTTCTTGAATTGCTATGCCTATTATTATTTTTATTGATAATCTTTGATATGTTATTGTTGCCGTGGTTTGAGCTATTCTTGCCTTCCAAGGAAGTATTAGTTTTTGAGTGATTGTTGCGTTTTTAGTATACATTAGATATTTTAGTCAACCACTTACTCAGATTTCTTGATTAACTCAAAGACTTCAGGTTGCAGCAGCTGCTGCTGAAAGGATCTTTGATTTTCTTAATGAGGAAGAAATGGAAGATGAGTCAGATAAGATTAAGAATAACAGGTTTATTCAATGAGCTATTGAATTTAAAAATGTTAAGTTTTGATATGATCCTTCTAGAGTTATTATTCACAATCTCAATTTACAAGCTAAAGCTTGAAGTAAAATAGCGATTGTTTGACCTACTTGAGCTGGGAAAACTACTATCGTTAATCTTTTAATGAGGTTTCATGAGATTGATGAAGGTAGTATTTGTATTGATGGTAGGGATATTAGAAGTATGAGTAGGGAGTATATTCATAGTTTATTTTGTATGGTGTTACAAGATACTTGGATTTTTGAAGGGTCTATAAGAGAAAATATTGTATATAATAAAGAAGGAGTTAGCGATGAAGAAGTAATTAAGGCTGCAAAAGCGGTTGGTATTCATCACTTTATTACTACCCTACCTAAGGGATATGATACTGTTTTAGATGAAAAAGTATCATTGTCTATGGGACAAAAACAACAACTTACTATTGCTAGAGCTATGGTATATAATGCTCCTATGTTGATATTAGATGAAGCTACTTCTTCTATTGATACTAGGACAGAGAAGTATATTCAAGATGCTATGGATAGTCTTATGGAGAATAGGACTTCCTTTATTATTGCTCATAGATTATCTACTATTAAGAATGCGGATCTTATTCTTGTTCTTAAAGATTGAGATATTATTGAATCTTGAAATCATGAGAGTTTGATGAAAAAGAATGGATTCTATACTGAACTTTATAATTCTCAGTTTTCTGAGGGGTAAGAGGATTTTAAAGTTTAGATTCTTTTTTAATAGAATATAAATCTCCTAGATTCTTTTTTAATAGAATATAAATGAAATTTTTTAGAAAAAAGGAGTGTTATATTTCTTAAGATCAATGTCTGTGTTTGGATATTGAAATATTTTGAAGTATTTTCTCTGGTTATTCATTTATTTCTTATTGTTATAGAAAAATATAACAATAAGAAATATTTCATTCAAGAGGTATGATTCAAAATTCCGATATTTCTGAAACTGTTACCCTTAAAAATTCCGATAATTCTTAAAGTGAAGATATCAAAAATTCCGATATTTCTGAAAGTCTAAATTTCATAATTAGCGATAATATCGCATACTAACTCGGGAATTTGTTGATAAGGTTTACCTCTTTATTAATACCGATACTACCCTTCTGTTTTACCGAAAAAAAATAAACATTGGAAGATGCTGATGTTTTGAAAACACAGACTATAGACCGAAGCTTTTATAAATTTATCATATTAAAATGAATTGTATATCCATGTAAGGAAATATAGAGATATGCATAGAATACTAAATAGATTAGACATGAACATAAACTAAACTTTCTTTTTTTCAACAAAAGGAGTTGTGAAATAATAAAACAAAAAATAATGATTCATAATCAAAAGTTATATAGTGTTGAGATATCTTGTATGAAGTAATTATGATAGATTAGTTGAGAGAAACCTCATGCGTGATCTGCTCATATTGTATTTAGAATATTTCATACTACTCCATTTTCTTGCAATCAATAAAGAATAAGGTAATTCATAATAATGGATAATGTTCATGCTAACATAGCTGGGAATAAACATTCTGAAGATATTAAACAATCAAAGAAATTTCTTAGGTATTTATTATTCCAGAGATTAATAAAAGAAGGAATTTGTTTTTTTAGAGATTGGTTTTTCATTTTTATTTGTTAAGGTAAATTATTGATGTAATTATAGTTGGAGATTAGGGTAAATCATCCCATTATCTCACAGAAGAGAGCCAAATTTTCATAATGACATATATTTTTTATAATGAATTTATAAATTTTATCACTTATCTTCTCTATACATAGATTCTTCTATATTCCGAATACTCAAATCAATGTTTTAATCACATACATAAGCAAAAAAGGACCGAATATTCGATTTTTTCTATTCCCATGCGATAACAATCTGTTCAATTTTATTATTTCAACTGTAATCTCTTAAGAATCCTGCTATAAATCCACTCTTTCAATCTTGCAGTTCAGAGAGCCAATCATAACTATCTAGTTTTTCATCATAGAATCTCACATACTGAATATCACTAATATCATATAGATACTCTTCAGAACTTCAATTTATTAAGTTGCTCTCTAATTTTAAATCTCAGCTTACCTTAAATCAGTTTTTGTCAGATCAGTACCAAAATAAGAAAATTCAATTAGTGCTTGGTTTATATAATTTTATATACAAATATCATTTTTTAATGGTGTTTGGTATATTGAACTTAAAAGTATTGTTTGCTAGATATGTATTCATAGCTTTTGATTTTTCAGCATATCATCACAATATTTCTCATTGACTAGCAGGGGAAAAACTAGCAATGTTTCATTTTTGAACATATGAGGTATATAATTCAAGATCTGTTCTTGGTATAGGGTTTATATCATGTCATATCTCTTCAGCATCTAATCATGTCATAATTTCACCTCATTGCTCAACAAATCAAGACCGATTTAAATCTCATATGTTTATAGTTTGATCTCATGTATTTGCTGGTAATACCACAACTTCATCGTATTTATTTGCGACTCTTATAAGATAATAAACGTAGTACAAAAGGAGTACTATAAATAACAAAAATATTGGAGAAAATTCAACTAATAAACTTTTTAATAATGAATTTTTAGCTTTAGCCATTTTCGCATTCAATAAAGTCTAAATAAACATATTCACAAAATAGACGACAGTACGACTGTAACTTTAGGACTTCAGAAAAGAGTATTATATTTAGGATAATAATTAAGATACTTTTCAATTATTAATACTATTAAAGCTATTGTTAATGATAATATAATACAATTATCTCATTCCAAAATAAATTCCTTTTCTAGAGTAACTGGGACATATATCAAAAAAAGTTCAAACAAAAACCTATTTAATCACATGAATGCCCATCTTTTAATATGTCTTTTTTGTACTTCCATGTATTAGAATAATTTTAAATTGTCGTTACTTATAGTCAAGTCATTTTTACTTTCAAGGTAAAAATTCGTCTCTTGTTACAGCAAAGTTAAATTGTCAGTCTTAGGCAAAAATAGAAATGTCAGTATAATAATTAAAGATTTAAATCTTTAATTATAGGAAATGGCATTTATAACTTATAGTGAAAAAACAATGAATAAAGTACTTGTTATTGAA
>JAFTEM010000011.1 GCA_017453665.1 bacterium
ATAAGTATATTCCCATCAATAACCATCTGCTATCATTTTTTTGTTAATATTTTCTCAATTAACGAATACATAAGCTAATAATCTACCATATTTATCAGTTTCTCATTGAGTAACATCTAATTCTAATTGAACTTCTTTAATGTCTTTAAGTAATGTTTTTAAATATTCAGAAGCTTCTTTTCAAAAACATTCAATATAACCATATCTTGTAGCATAACTTTCTGGAGAATCTAATCCTATCATTCTGACTGAAATTTCTCATGATAAATTTTTAACCTTTATAGTATCTCAATCAACTACACTAACTAATTCATATGTCTTTTCTGAAATAAGTCTGTTATAAACTATTTCAGCAGCTTCTCTCATAACTTCTTTTTTTGCTGTTTTTCTTGCACTATCAAATAAAGAAACCCATGTCTCTCTAGGATATTTGTATTTATATTTTGGATCATTTTCAGCACTAATTACAATATTATAGAACACATCAGCTTTCTTTTCTGCTTCACTTTGAGCAAAACAAAAAGTTGAAGTTAAATAAACTTTACCACCTTGAATAAAAAATGCTCAAATTTTTCACTCGTTCGCATTTCTTGATAACTTCCTAATTAAGACCTAACATTACGAAGACTAAAATTTACTATTTAAGCCAAAAATGATGCTAAATGATCAAAAAAGAAAATATATAGCAGTTATGAAGGGGAGTCTAGAAATCAAAATTGTTGCAAAGTAGGGTATACTCTGCATGAGAACTACCCTAAAAAAATCTATAAAATACTATTGTAATTATATTTTTATTTTTTATAATACATTTAACTGTGTGGCTAGATTGGAAAATCGGCTTACAAACTGCAAAGAGCCTTCGGGCTTCAAAAAAAGAATAAAACTACTTTGCACAATGTACCTTGTGCAAAGTTAAATAAAAAAATGAATTTCTGAATTAATTATTAATTGATAGAAATAGGCAAATTATTTGTTTCGGCTTTCACGAATGGAAATAGTTTAGACAAATGCTTTGAACTTGAGTAATGGAGATTCCTGAAAGTTTTACTACAGGATTAACATCTTTAGTAAACAATTTCGGATCAACTATTGCTAACTGGTTGCCTACTATTATCCTTGTAGCTCTTTGAATAACTGCAATTTTTGCATTATTTAGAGTTGTTAGAGGATATGCAAGAAGTGCTTTCCACGGTTAGAATAAAGAAATAGCGTTATTAATTCCTTAGCGAGTTTTTAACGCTATTTTATTATTTAAGTTTACAGCAATGTATAACTACTACAACATTCTAAGTGCTTACCTGTTTGATGAAAAAGACAGAGAAACCGGAGAATTAACGGGTAAAAAAAAGGTTTGTATAACTTGTAATCAGTATCTTAAAGGGTGAACTGTTTCAAGATATACTTATAGATTTTACCCTTATGAAGATGATTTTGTTAAGATGTTTTGAAAAAAAATCAAACCAGACGAGTATAATCTCGGTTTGTCAAATGTGATTTTAAAAGCTAGAGTTATTCCTGAATGCGAAGGTTTCGTAGATGAGTTGCCTGATTATCTAAAAAATAAATAGGTTGTGATCTTTAAAAATTATATCTTTGAAAAATTTAGACCACGCCCCTAATAATAGGCGTGGTCCCCTACCCCCTCAAAAATAACCACTTTTCCAAGTTTTCAACTTTCAAAACTCTTCTTCAAAAAGTGTGTAGAAAGTACCCTTTAAAAAAAAAGTTTGACAAAGTGTTATTTTAACTGTTTAGAACTACCTTCTTTTAGCTTGTCAAAATACTTGAAAAAATGGTAAAAATCAATGACTATAAAATAAATTTGTCAAAAGTCAATAAAATAGGAGAGGTTATGGATTTCTACAAATCAGACGGTTTTTTATGAGAATTTATAGATTTTGTAGGTTTCTATTGAGAACGAAAACATGAAAGATTGTTAAATCTTTTAAAATCTGATAATGGTTGAAGTATTTATTTATCGAGGCGTTTAGTTCTTAATTCCTTGAATGGCTTTGCAAATTTTCGTTGAATGGTTTCTGTTTCTTTGTATTGAAGTCCTGTAAATATCGTACAATTAAGAGAAATTACTCAACAATGAAAAGTTGTTTTAGATGTAGATATATATTGAAAGGGTTGTAAATTAATCAGAGAAGAAGGAATTCGAGAGGAATTATATCTTCTTTTTACTTACTATTTAGGAATGGAGAACGTAATTCTCACTCGTGCTGATTATACAGTTGATTGTATGAAAATGAATTTCAGAAAAAGAAATCATTTAAAATGCAAGATAGATGGTGTTATAAATACAAATTGAGAAATGTCTTATAAAACATTTTGAAGAAAATCTCACGATTCCGCAAGGTTTTTAAGATATTATGATAAGAAATTAGAAATTAAAGCAAGAAACACTTCTCATTTATACCCCGAATATTCACTTTTTCCCTCTGTAATGCGTTATGAATTGCAAGTAAATAGTAAATGATTTGATGATGTTGAAAGAATGTTGAAAATTGAGGATTTGTATGGCTTTATTACTCTTCAAAAGCAAGTTGCAAGCTCTAATTGAAAACATCTTGTTAAGAATAAAGATTTATCATTAGAAGAAATTGCTGTTGAGACAATAAAGAAATTACAAAATCAAAAACAATATGATAGTTTAGAAAAAATAAAATTGCTGTTGTTATGAGAAGAATATTTAAATTATGAAAATAGAAAATGTTGTATTGATTAACTTGTACTATGTGAAATTTTGGGTCTTGAAAGACTATGAGTACGTTTCTTGAGGCTTTCTCAAAAGATAAACGTAGTACTTATATTATTTCAAATGTTCCTTATAGCTGTGTAGACCATTTTTATTCAACAGTAGATGATTTACTTAATGTCTTTGAGGTTCTTGATGATTATACAATGAGAACTAACCTTGATATAAAAAGCTATTCTGGAGTTGAGAAATATACAAAATCAATACTTCTCATAATAGATGAGGCGCATCTTTATTTGGGTGCAAGAGAAAGTCTCACTAAAGCAAGTATATTGAATAAATTAAAGCTTATCTTTACTCAGTGTAGGAAAAGAAAAATTAGAATTGTGTTTATTACTCAAAGATTAACGCAAATTGATATTTATGTTAGAAGGCTTGCTGATTATGTTGAAGAATACCATCGTTCTAATTTCCTTTGATTATATCGAGTAAAAAAAACAGTGTATGAAAATCGTTGAGACGTTGCAGATATTGAAACAGATACATCAATAAAAATGACAAATGATGGTCAAATGAAAAACTATAAAGAAGACGCAAAATTATACAGTGAATTCTTTCGACCATTAACAATGGGTTTGCAATTGTTCTCATTTACAAAGAAAGGTTATAGGGATTTGATAAAAGAATATCATAATACGTATTATGTATGTTGACAACACGACGATAGAGTTAGTCCTTTAACGTTTGAAAAATTAGTTGAATGATTATCAATTCCTATACCTCCTATATTATCTTTACAAGATAAACTTCAGAATAATGTCCCTACGTTTTACAAGATTTATCAAAAAGTTGTTGTGCTTAGTGATAAGATACATGATAAAGTTTGTGCTTTTCTCGATACTCAAAGTAAAACGTTGAATTCGGAGAATTTACCGTTTAGTAAAGACGATAAAATACTTGTTGAGGTAGAAAATAAAGCTTTTATTAAATGACGTCTTGAAGATGATGAAGAAGAAAGAAAAGTAAAGATAGAAAATATTATAAAAGAGAAAAGATTCCATGAATTAGAAATAAGAAGACCATTATATTATGTATCTAATAAATTAACCCAATTCTTAGATTTAGAGAGAGAGTATCAGTTCCAATTAACATTAGATACACAACGTGATATAAATTATATTTTAGCTCGTAAATATGAATTAGAACATGAAGATAATAATAGTGAGGAGTATTTTATGAACACATCGGAAGAGAGTTTGATTGATGTTCAAGATAGCGAAGATTGAAAAGAAAGCATGAGTCAAAATCCTAATAAAAAAACCGCTGTTATAAAAGAATTAACATTAAAAGAAAAAATAGCTTTATTGAATAATGATTGATAGATGAATATTTCAATGTGATTTACTCCTGAGATGGTTCGGTCTCGAATATGGTCCATATTAAAAAAGTTTGTTCTGTGGCTTGCTTGAGGTTGGGAATGGTATTTATGAATAATTATTTGAATAATCCTTTTAGTCTTTCTTTATAAGGTATTATTTAAATTTTTAACTAATTATTTTTCAAAAATATAATTATTAAAGTTTTATTTTGTAATTTATTAAAATGATAACGTATATTGATTGATATTTTATTCTTCATTGGTGATGTTTCTTTTGATTAATGTTCTGTATAGGTGCTTTTATTTGTGCTGTTGTTGTTCTAGCTCTTACTTTACAAGATAAAAATGAACAAATTAAACATTTAGAAAGAGATAATCTAATTACGAATAAAAGTCTTAAATATTATTCTGATAAAATAGAACAAGTAAAAAAGATTTTATTCTCTTCTGTTAAAATGTAATGACGCGAATTCCTTTATTATTAGAATATAAATTTTTATGATTGTATGAATTAAATAATGCTTAAAAAAATAATAAAGAGCTCTTTTTTATGCTGTATGGTATTTTGATTTTGTCAATGATTTTTTTCTAGTGCTTTAGAATTAGAGTTTTTATATTCGTGAAGTTCTGATACTTTTGTTCATAATGATTATGAATTAAGTGATGAATATGCAAATTCAACTTGAATATATTGTTATCAATTGGAAGGTATTTCGTCTCCTACTCAATATAATTTTTTATCTGTTGCTTTTGCTGTTTGTCGTTTTTCTGAATGTGATACTTCATTTGCTCCTGGTGTTCTCGTATGGGATAATTCAGTAATATATCAATATGGGGCATCTGGTTTTAATTGTGTTGTTAAGCCTGTTTGATATAATTGAATAAGAGTGAATGGTTGGAATAATTCTGATTGATGAACTATTTCATATTATAGACTTATTGAAGAAAGTTCTTCATCTGATTGTAGTCAAGATTCTAATTATTTACAATGTCTTGAAGACTTAAACACTACAACAGCATCATTAACTACTCTATCTTGACAATACTCTACTCTCTCTTGAAATTATCAACAATGTCAATCCGATTTGTCAAGTTGTCAAGCTTGAAATGATGCTTGATATTTACAGTGTATTAGTGATTTATCAACTTGTACTGGTTCTTTAGAATCTCAAACTAATTTAAATGATAGTTTAACTTCACAATTACAAGAATGTTTAGCTTGAAGTGGTTCAACAGGTGATATGTCTTTATGGTGTAATACTTATGACTTGTTTCGAGATAATGATTGAGATATGTTTTCAATTCCTATACAAAATAATCTTTTTCTTCCTGAATGATATAAAGCTAAAGTTGAAGATTGAGTTCAATCAATAACTTCTATTAATTCTCTTGATTATGCTTATTCAATTGATGATGAAGACTTTCAAAAAGTTCTTAATGGTTATGGTATAGTATTTATTTATATATTCTCATCTGCTCTATTCTTATTATTTATATATGCAATAAGAAGGTATTTTATTTGATTAAAACGTTCTAGATAATGAGTGATTTACAACGGATTTTATCTTGGTTGGGTTCTATTCTTACAGAATTTTGAACCGAAATCTTTCTTTGAGTTCTTGCTGTTAGTTTATTAGGTCTTTTACTTTGAAGAAAATAAATAAATGTATTCTTGAGTTTTAGGAAATCCAATTATTTATCATTATACTTGAAATTCTTTAATTTATGAAAGTATAGGTTCTTTTTGAAGTGGTGCTTTTATGCAATTTAGAGATACGTTTTTATATTATTTAAATCAAGGTTTAACGTTTGAAAATATTAGATGGCTTGTTGTATTCTTTTTGATTTGTTTGGCCGTGTCTTTTATTTGTGCGATTATTTTTCATTTATTGAATAATGGTTTTTCAAGTTCTTCATCTTTAGAGGTTTCTGATAATGTAGGTAAAACAATAATCCGGAAATAAACTTTTAAATATTAATTTATAAAAGAATGTATGCTTCTATTATTGATTTAGTTCAGATTATATTATGGAATTGATTGTTCATTTTATGACAAGCTCTTCTTATTTTTACGTTCTTTTATATTCTTTGATGAATTTTATTCTTAATTAAATGAAAATGAATTTAGGTCAATGGTGATTATTTGAAGCAACTCCTATTATAGCAATAGTATTTGATTGCTTTATATTTTATTTATGTATAAAGACTTTATATCATAAGGCGTTAGAATAATGGTTATTATATTTATTTGTGCTGTTTTGCTAGTTTTTGTTCTTATAAATTTTAAATCTATGCGTTCGGCTTGAAAAGAAAAACAATTTAATCGTAGAATGTGAAATTTTAGAAATTAATATTATTATGATGTGTTTAAGTGCTTATTCCGTAAAAAGTTATACAGAAGAACAGAAATTAAAAATTTTAATGGATTTTCTCGTTTTTCTTCAAACTTGAGAATGTGATTGAGATTATGATTTTTTTAGGTCTCTCTGTTTGCAAAAAAAACAATTAGCTATGTTCTTAAAAAATACGGTTCCTTTCGTATATGATAACTTGGATTATAAATATATACTTTGAGATTTGCTGGAACTAGTTCAGAATGATTGTGAAAAAACTGCTTATGAATATCCTACATATTATATGATGTGTGTTTTAACGGGTGCAATCTATTTACACGCAAGGCAAGAAAATTTATCTCTTAAGAAAATGTTAGCAAGATGAAGTCAAATATTATTAAATATATTATAGCTTTCTTTTTAGTTGTTGGTTGCGTAGCAACAACAACGGAAACAAAGGCTTTTACTATTGATGAAGTGGCTGTTGTTGATTCTATTGATTTAAATTCTGCGTCTTCAATTGCTATTCCTCTTTGTTTTTTTTATGGTGAAAATGTTTTACCTGCTGGCTCTTGGGTTGGTTCTTGATATGTTTGAGATTCTTCTACTAATGCTTGTATTAATCAAAATACGTATTATAGGGTTTATTGAAAATTTTTAAGGCCTACTTGGTGAGATAATGATTCTACGAAGTTTTTTGCTACTTCATTTGTAAATTTTAGTCAAGATTGAAATTGATGACTTAATTTTGATTTGTATTCTTTTATCGATTATGATTTTTACACTTATAATGTTCCTTCTATAGCTTGATTTCTTCATACTTTCAATGATTGAAATACAGAATTAATGAAGTATATGTATTTTCTTCCTAATTCTGTAATTTTTATGGCTCAAAATGGAGCTACTTTACAGTATTTTTGAGGGTGATGGGTTCTTGAAAATTATGTTCTTTATATTGATTTTACTGATAGACAACTTCATGACAATTTTTATGCTATAAATTTTCAAGCTTGAAAGGCCTGGTCTTTAACTTTGCAAAATCCTACAGCTTATCAAATAGCTTTATGATTGATGAAACCAACTGTAAATTGGCTTAATTCTCTTGAATGGTCTAAATCTTATACCATTGTTAATTGAGGTTCTAAGGTTTTTCCAAATACTTTTATGAATAATCAATATGCTGTATATAGATGAAATAATCTTTGAGGGGTTCAATGATGAAGCTGATTTACTTATTCTTTAGATACTGATTATATTGATCCTGATTTTTGATGAGGTTCTGCAAGTACTGATAATGCTGTTACTATAACTTGAGGTTCTGCTAATACTTATGTTATTGATTATTTATCTGATTGTTGAAATAAGATTGAAATGGTTCGTTCTTACATTCAATCTTATGAATATTGTAATATTTCTTCATCAGATAATACTGCTTTTGAGTTATTATTCTTTTGATGATGATTGACTTGAATGGTTTCTTATACGGGTTCTAATACATCTTGTCAAAATTTTGTAAATAAACATAATTCATTTTATAATATATATTCTTCTAATTGGTCTCAAAGTGATTATTGTTCTGATTGTGGGGCTTATCAATTAGATAATTTATATGATTCTAATGCTCCGTTTATCAATCTTGCATATTCTCGAGATATTTATTCGGTTTCTTATGATAGTTCTAATAATATGGTTTGACTTCCTACATCTGCTTGAGTTTGTCCTTCTACTTCTGCTATTGAGACAACAACAACAGTTTGAGATAAAGCTAAATCTTTTTGGAATAATCTAGTTTGTCAATTCGAATTGTGAAATGCTGTTAATTGGGTTGTTGGTTCTTGAACGATTGATTGTGATATTGTTCTTGGAGATGATCGTTCTTATATATCTATTATATGAAATAAAATTGGTTGATATGTTGGAGAACCTATTAGAGAAAGGTTCTATAATCCATTAAAAGAACAGTATGATTTATGATATAATGCCGTTTCTCCTTCAACTTCTTGTTCTACTAGTACAACTTTTACTTTTTGAGATACTATTCTTTATTTTGGTTCAGCTGTAATTTTACTTTTTTTAATTCCTATATTCTTCTAGTATGACTTTTGATGTAGCAAGCATTGTTAAGATATTTATCTTTCTAGCGGTATTTACTTTATTTGCTGTTGAATTATCTGATTTAGCTTATTTATTTTGATTGCTATCTTGATTTTTAGCTAGTATATTTTCTGTATTTTGTTATTTAGGTGCTTCATCATCATCTGTTGCTGTTATATCTTGATTATTTGTATCATTTTTGCTTGCTGGTTTGTTGTTGAAATTATATAAAATATTATTTAGTTCCTAGTTTCTGTATATATATCTAATATGACTATAAGTCGGATTATTGGAATATTCCGACCTAAAATTAGGTTTAAGAAAAAAAAATCTCCTTGTTTAGTGTCTAAATATCTTCATCTTATTAAAATTGGTAGAAAATATAGAAATATTAAAAATGGAGTTGATAAAATAATTGATAGAAAATGTAGTTCTATTCGTTGTATAAAATTCATATTTTTAAAATAAAAATATAAAGTTGAATAATTTATAATATTATAAAAAAAATTTTAAAATTTGCAAAAAACAGAACATTATGTTCTGTTTTTTTTTAAACTTTGAATGAATAAAATACTTTTACAAGAAATTTATAAAATATTAAATATATTTTTCAATATATTTTTTTGCTAATATGATTGCTTGAGTTTGGTCGATTAAACTTCATTCCATTCCTCTAGCTCTCATAATTTGAATTGATAAGTTTTCAATACTTTTGTTTTCTTGATTGTTTAATTTGTAAAGAAGTTTTTTACTAAATTTTCTTTCTTTTCGTACTTGCATTTTTTAGTTGGTTAAGAATAAAGTATTGAGATTATATAGGTGCGATGTGTAGAAATCAACAAAAAACCGCAAAAAACCGCTATCTAATTGTTAGATTTACCACTTAAACAATTAAAAATACTTACCTCGTTAGCGAGTCAATTCGGTGAGACAAGAGGCAGTCGTTCTTTAATTGCGATTTGTAGCGTTCCGTATGCTTTCCAAGAAATGTTGCTCCCCCTTGTCTCACTAGGCGGGGCTTCATCATTGCGAGGTAAAACGTAAAGCGTTTTCCATTGGTTAGTGCCTAAACCTTTAGGCTCTGATACGAAAAAAAATATTATATCATGAAAAATAAAAAATGCAAGTATTATGTATAAAATTTATCTTGATTTTACGAAAAGAATTTTTATCTTGCAAGTGGGAATAAATAACGAATTTTGTCTCTTCCTTTCTTTAGTCTTTAGTTCTTAATTCTTTTCTTTCTTTACTTTGCGATTCTGTACCTTGTGCAAGGTATGGGTACTTTTTTGATAGAGAATAAAATTTCTCTAATTACCAATTAATTAACCTAGATGAACAAAAATAGTATAAAAAATAACATAATAATTTTAATATAAACTTCATGATTTTTTCACCTCTGTTCTCATGCAGTATTATTTTCTCTAATTTGCACAATCAGAGGTGTAAATATTAATTAACAACTGTGTTTTAATATGTTTTCAATCCTCTTTTTTGTTGTTTTCTTTATATTCGGACAAGAAAAAAATCTCGCATGTTTTTTGTTGAGGTGGTAAAACTGTTTGATTTTTATTATTATTTTTTTATATATTGTAGCGCTATTTAGATTTGTCAAATCATATGAGAGGTTTTCTTCTGTTTTTAATATTATTTTTGTCTTGATTTCTGTTTTTGGGATGTTCAGTTAAAGATAATAATGCTTTAGAGTTGGAATCTGAAGTTATGTCGAGTGAAAATTTGAATCATATAAACTCTCCTTATTATACGATGAATGATTTTTATAATATGAAAAGTACTTGAAGTTTGCGTATTTTAAGTAATTATCATGTGATTCAACAAACAGAGGATTATTCTTGTTGATGTGCTTCTCTTTTGTGAGCATTAAACTATTATTGAATTGAAGGCTATGATGAAATGGGTCTTTGTGATTTGATTTGAGCTAGCGAGTTGACTTGAACTTCTATTGAATGAATTAATTCTTTTCTTGATTCAATATGATTAAATCATTTTTATCATGGTGCAAAAGATCTTTTTTTCTTCTCTCCTGAACATTTTGAAGAGTATCTGTTAGTAAAGCTTGATTCATGATATGTTACATTAGTTAATTGGCTGGATTATTGATGACATCGACAAGCAATAATTTGATTAGATACAATGGGAACAGAGGATGTTTATGATGATGTATTAATTATGGCTGATTCTTTGGATGAAACTGATCATCATCAAGATGGATATTTTATAGTTCCTTTTGCTCGTTTCTTTTATATGTGGGAAGAAGCATCGTTTACTGAGTGAAAATATAAGCAGACATTTGTTACAATTTTTCCTAAATGATAGTATAATTTATATTACTCAATAATTATGAACATTTGGATATTAGATGATCTTCATTGAAAAGAAATTTATAAAGTTTTAAAAGTAATGTTACCATCGTATACATACCCAATTAAAAAAGATGTCAAGAATCCTTTACCATATCTAAAGAAAATAAATGACTGAGACTTAATTCTTTTAGATAATTATTTCGATTGATGGAATGGTCCAATATGAGATAAATTTCTAAAAGAATACCTTAATACATGAATGAATTGTCAAATTATTGCTATATCTGATTTTTGAGAAAAATTAACAGAGATGTTTAATAATCGGGAAAAAGCAAATATAAAATGAGATGTTATATGATGGGTAAAAACGAAAAAATGAGAAGATATTGCTGAATTTATAAAAAATTATTTTTCAGAAAATTAGTACAAAACTTTTACTTATTTGATTTTGATAAGATTTCCTTTTCGAATTCAATTTAAATTCAAAACCACTTTTTAAGTATAAATTTTGTATCAGTATCCTATATATTTGAATGATAATTTTAGATTTTTATTATTCTTGTTTTATCATGAATATATAATTCTAAAGTGGTATTTCCTGTGAATATTAATTTTGATTGAGGATAGAGATTAAAAAATAATTGTCATGGAATTTTATTAAAACACTCATATACGCCTTCTCAATACTGATATTTGGTATCATCGCGGAAGTGTCTTTTTATTAGAATTGGTTTTGGATATTTATTAGTTAGTTTTGTGACTTTATCCTTATAAGTTTTATCGTTTTCATCAAAAACAATTGGTTCTGTAAAAATTATTGTTTTAATATCTTTAGGCAAATGTTCTAAATCTTTTTTATATCGTTCTTTTACTATTTCAAAAACTCTTTTATTGTTAAGTGATTTTGATCTTTTTAGTTTATTTGGATAAGTAAGATAGACTTCTCATTGATTAAAATATTTGTCATATTGTGATAACTTTCAATCCTTTAATTCTGAAATATAAAATCACATTCATTCTTCAATATAAATATAATGAGCTTTTGGATATTTTTTATAAATAAATCACAATCAATCATCTTTTATTGGTGTTGGACGAATAATGATATTATATTCATATTTTAAATTATTAATATCTGTTATCTGTTTATCCACATATTCAAGCAACCATCATTTAGAATGTTCTACTTGTTTTTTTGTATTATGGTATTTTTCATTAATTAAAACATCATAATCTGAGATCTTATATTCCTCAAGCACGCTTATTGACTGAGCAAATATCCAAGGATTGTTATAGATTACAAGAGCTTTGTTCATACTTTTTGTTTAATAAAATAGATGATTGTTTTATTATAATAGCTTTTTATGAAATTATTACAAACAAAGAATCAATTATAGTTTTAAATAAACCACTAATTATTTGTTTCTATATCTTAATGTGTTTTCTGGCATGATAAGGAAGATGATGAATATAAAGTTAAATCAAAGGTAATTTTATTTAAATTTCTGCATTAAAGGCAAAACTTAGGAGGAGGTTTTAGAGTCTTTAATTTTTAAAAGTAACTTAGGGAGGTATTTGTCATTATATTCACTAAGAGCATATCATCAGCTTTCTAGATTTACTCAGTAGAATCTGTCATTTTCTTTATCTTTATTAGCGATTCGGAACCGTTTGTCTAATTTAAGTGCTTTTTTAACAGATTCTACATAAATAGATCAAGGGAAAAGGTCTTCTCTTTCAATTCAAGAAAACGATAATAAAAATTTTACTATATTAACCATCATGGTTGTTATTTCAGAAGCATAATAAGCATTATTTTCAATGAGATTTTTAGTATCATTTTCTAAATTAAGATTATCATTAGGGATGAAATAATTATAGCGATGTCACCAAATGAGGGCAGAAACCTTAGTTCATTTTAATCCGAATTCTGTAGTATTCTCTTCTACTTTTATGTTGTTACTTAAACCTTTTAAAACTCTTTTAACTATTAATTGTTTTTCGATATTTTCTATTGCGGTTTTTTCAGTTTCACAAACTCTATCAATTTCATCGTCAGAAACTCATCTTAGATTTTCTAATATTTCTTTCGCTTTTGATGATTGAATGATCTTATGTGGAATGATTATTTTTTGAGATAGTATTTGGTTTTCCATCTTCTTTTGTAGATAAAACACTCTTATTATAGTTATAATTTTATATATTTCAAAAATTCTGATGTTTATATTTTAAGGAAGATACTTATGAAAAATTGGGCGAATTTTCTTTTGAAAAGTTCTTTGATTTTACTAAACTAAATTTATTCATGTTTTTATTCAAGCAGATGCTTAGACTTTTTTAATATTTTTTAATAGTGCTTTATGAAGCTCTTCTTTTTTGATACAGAAACGACATGAACAAGGCCTTGAGTGGATTATATTATTCAGTTTTGAGGTATTTTTTGAGAATTGAATGAAGAAGATTTTAGCTTTAAGGAGCTTTATACTGTTAATCAATTAATAAAAGTAGATGTCCCTATCCCTGAACAGGCTACTGCAATTCATGGAATAAGAAATGAAGATTTAGAAATGTATGATTATATTGATCATTATATTTATAAGTTTCTTGCGCTTTGTTTAGAAGCTGATTATGTTGTTGGACATAATATTGATTTTGATAAGTGAATGTTATTATGAGAGGTAAGAAGACTCTGAATTCCTTTTGATGAAACAAAGATTAAGCGAGTTTGTACAATGAAACCTTGTAGTGAGTTAGTAAATGGAGTTTGATGAAAATGGCCTAAACTTATTGCTCTTCATGAATTCCTTTTCTGAGAAGGTTTTGATTGAGCTCATAATGCTATGGCAGATATTCAAGCGACAAGAGATTGTTTTTTAGAGCTTTGTAGAAATTATTCTTTCTATGAAAATGGAGAGTTTAAGGAGATGATAAAACTTTGAAAAGTGGATAAATCTTTAGAAAGAAAAAGAACTTGTAATGAATTATTATCTCAATTATCCGTTTCTTCAGTATATGGTGAGGTTGCTAGAGAAAAATGGAAAGAGAATCCAGAAGCATTAAAGCTTTTGAATATATTAGAAAAAGGAAGAAGGTCTGTATTTTTAACTTGAAAAGCTTGAACGGGAAAATCTACGTTAATGAAATGAATTATTTTATCGTGTGAAAAGAGAGATTTGCATCCAATAATTCTTGGTTCTACAGGAATTTCGGCGTTAAATATTTGAGGACAGACGATTCATTCTTTTTATGCAATGGGGAAAGATAGTTTATATTACAAAGATGATGTTAAATTAAGAAAAGTAAAATTAAGTAAGGATAAAGTTGAGCTTCTTAAACAAGCACCGTTTGTTATTATTGATGAGGTTTCTATGGTGCATTCAAATACGCTTGATGTAATTGATAGGGTGATGAGAAATTATTTGAAGGAGAATAGGCCTTTTGGAGGGAAACAGATGGTTTTTGTTTGAGATATTTATCAGCTTCCTCCTGTTTGTACTGATGAATGGGTTGGTGAATTTTGAAAGCTTTATAAATCAGAATGGTTCTTTCATTCGGATGTCTTTAAATGTTTAGCATATGATGTTATTCAATTGGAAATTAATTATAGGCAAGGCGATGATAAGCAGCTTTCTAATGTTTTAGATGATATTAGAGATTCTAAAATATCTGATGAAGATATTGATTGTTTGAATCAGTGCCGTTTTCATGATGTTGATGAAGATGCCACAGTTCTTTATACCCATAAAAGAGATGTTGCTTTTCATAATCGTCAGATGTTAGAAAATCTTCCTTGAAAAATGTACGAACTTCAGGCTGAAATTTGGAAAGAGTTTCCTGAAAACATGAAGCCTAATAATGAATTGATTCAATTAAAAGTTTGAGCTAAGGTTATGATGGTTATTAATGATCAAAAAGGTCGTTGGGTAAATTGAAGTATTTGAGTTGTTAAGGCTTTTTCCTTAGAAGATCCTAAACCTTGTATTACTGTAGAGATTGATGGAGTACCATATGAAGTAGAAAAACATTTGCGGAGGTATGCTCCAATGAGAATTAATGATAAAGGAAAATATGAGGAAAAAACTTTGTGAACTTTTTTACAATTTCCATTACAATTAGCTTATGCCATTACTATTCATAAATCACAAGGATTAACATTTGAGGAATGTATTATGAATATAGAGAAAGTTTTTGTTTGATGACAATGATATACAGCATTAAGTAGAGTTAAATCTTTAAAAGGGTTAAAAATTTTAGGAAGTGTTGATAAAAATAAATTATATTTTGATCCTAGGGTTGAGGATTTTAAGAAGGTTTGTGCTATTAATAAATTATGGGATAGAATTATTGCCTGTATTCCACATCCTGATTTGGGTGTTACTTATACTAAAGTTGAATATTTTGAGGAAGATAGGATTCTTCAGTGCTATTGCTTTGGATATTTTGATATTTTGAAACAAGACATTGAGAAGTATCATGATGCTATTTGTAAGAAATATAGGAGTTTGTTGTGAGTTGATAGTATAGATTTTGTTATAACAGAATGAACATACGAGGAATTACCGTTGTTGATGGTTTGAGGAATAAAAGAGCTTTGAAATGTGGATAAGTTAGTTTGAAAAGCGGTTAATGAGTGAGAGAAGTTAGATGACACTACTCTACTGAATAATTTAAGAAGTTTAAGAAAGAAATTAGCTAAAATTGAGTGATTTTGATTTAAAATTTATTTAATTACTTCTAATGAAAGTCTAGAATTAATTGCAAAATATAAACCTTGTAATGAAGAACAATTAAAATGTATTAAAGGATTTTGAGAAGCTAAGGTAGAAAAATATTGAGAATATTTTATACAGACAGTTAAAAATGCGTGATATTCTGTGGAAGATTTTTGTTGACCAGTAGAAGAAATAAAAGTTGATAAAAAGAAAGTGAGAGCTGAAGGTAGTATTGATTATGATAATATTTTGTTTGAAAAACTTAGAGCTTTTAGAAGTAATCATGCTAAAAAAGAAGGTATTTCAGCTTTTGTTGTTTTTCATGATAGAACGTTGCAGCTTATTGCAAGAGAGAAGCCTTTGGATAAAGAGTCGTTGTTATTATTAGAATGAATTTGAGAAGCAAAATATGAAAAATATGGAGAAGAAATTTTGGGAATTGTTCAGCAATATGTCTGAGAACAAGAAGAATTTGGAGTAAATAAAGAAGATGAAGAACTTGCTGGAAAAGTTCATTTAGCTGTTGAATTAGGGAAACTTTCTTGAAAGGATAAAGAACTTTTTGAGAAATTAGTAGAGGTTAGAGATAGTGTTTGAGATTTAGATTTAACAGAAAATGATATTCTGAAATTAGTTAAGAGTAAGCCGTTTTATGATGAAGAAGTTTATGAAAGTATAGGGAAAGAAAATATTGTATTAAAGGGGATGTGAAGATATTTAGATAAGATACGTGTTAGAATGGATGAAGATGGAGAATATTTTTAATTGGTAGTAGCTGGAATTTTACTATCTCTTGAAATTATTTTACTGAATTACTATAGTAAGTTTTGAGAAAGGTTTTTCCTTTCTAATTAATTTTTGCATTGTAACCTCTTTGTTGTGATAACACGGAGGTTTTTTATTAATTTCTTCTTGTATTTGAGCTTGGCCTTAGTTATAATGGCATTGAAAAAAACAGATACAATTATGGCAAAATCAAGATCTAAAAATGTAAAACGTCAGAAGAGAATTACGAGAGAAAAGAGGGCGTATAAGCGTCTTTGTAGGAAGACAGATTTACTTAGTATGCAGATAAAGCAGACTAGAATATATCTCTTTCAGCTTTTTATTGCCTTACTTATTTCGTTTCTTATTTGCTTTTTTAAAGAGCCAATTAAGTCGTTCTTTAACTAGGAATTAATAGCTAGAGGTTTATCTTCTAGCTGTTTTTTATTTTTCTATTGGATTTTTTTAAGAAAAATATAAAGATATTTTATTTTAGTTTGAAAATGAAAAATTTTTGATTTTTAACTACTCTACTCTTTTGAGGAATTTTACTTGCAGGTTGTACCACTACACATGAGGAACCGCAGGTTATTGATGATTGTATTCTTCCATGAGAATGTAGTGAGGAACCTGTTGCTCTAGATGAAGAGGATTCTCATTCTCTCATTCTTGTCTTTTCCCCTACTGGAAATACAAAAAGAATTGCTTCTTATATTTCAGAATTGACTGATAATGATTATTTAGAAATTCTTCCAGAAGAACTTTATACAGAAGAAGATCTTAATTGGAGAAATGAGGATTCTAGAACTTTTCAAGAATACAAGAATCCTGATATAAGACCAGAAATCCAAACAGAAATTGATATTGATAGTTATAATACTATTTATCTTTGATATCCTATTTGGTTTTGAATTACTCCAAATATTATCTTAACATTGTTAGAACGTTATGATTTTTCAGCTAAAAATATTATTCTTTTCTGTACTTCAGAGCATGTAGGAATTGAGAAAAGTGTTGAATATTTACAACCTTATGGACTTAATATTCTTGGAAGTAAGAGATTTGCACAGGATGCTACAATTGAGGAAGTTCAAGAATGGATTGAGACTTTATAGGATATATGATTTATTTTTGAAAGCAATAGCTTAGAATCTATTGCTTTTTTATTTTTAGTGAGTGATAACTATGAAATTCTAGTAAAAAAAAGTTAATAAAAAGGTGCCACTAATAAAGTGGCACGTTGTCTCAGAATTACTTCCAGCCTAAGACATTTTCTGGTGAGGTTTTACTCCTCTACTTCTAATTTGTAGTTTTAAATTTCCAACCTACGTTCAGTAAGAACACTGCTTTTTTATCTTTTATGAGTAGGTTACCTGTAAGGTAGAAGCTTTTGGGAAAGGCTATTGTCGATCCAATTACTCCATAAAAGTGAGTGTTCGCGTTGTAAAGATTATCATACCAAATGGTGGCATAGACATTAACGTCTTTAAAGATATCTTTCATAACTTTACCATAGGCCATAAATCCATATTTATCTGTGTCTTTATGGGGAAGGTAGGTGAACATCGGAGTGAATTGGAAGGACCAGGTATTGTATTTGTAGGTTCCAATTACATACGCTTTCCAACAATTACCTTCACTGTAATTGTCGTACCAGAGGTATCTTGCAGCCGAATAGAGGGAATAGTTTTTCCATTTCTTATCATATACTGCATCAACATAGCGGATTCGACCGGTGGCTTCTTTGGTGAAGTCATCGAAAGCATAATACCCAATTCCTAGTCCAGTCTTGTGTATTGCCATTATTTCTGTGTAGAGCATCATATTTTTTGACGCATAGACACCAGGCAAGGGAAGATAGTTAGCACCAAGTCTGAGATCTCCTTGTATTGTGAAATCTTTGGTTATCCCCTTTTGGGCATTGACGTTGAAAGAACTACTAATGAACGCGATTAAAAAAAATACAATTTTTTTCATATATTTAATTTTTTTGTTTTGTAGCAATATTTTACATAAACAATTCCTCAAAATCAATTAAAAATAAAACAATTTGTATTGTTATTTAGTCTTAAACTATAATTAAAAAACTAGCAATAAGAATTCCTTATTGCTAGCGTGAGGGGTTTTGATTACTACCGTGATTTTGGTCAGTAAAAATGTAGAGGTAATTTAGTTGTCCATAGCTGATATTCCTTACGATCAGATTTGTTTCTCTCTGCAGTGAATGAATGAGGTCGCCTATCCTGTCATATTCAATTTTAACAGGATATTCATTTGATTCGCTTACAGAATACTGGTTACCAATACTGTTTTTTACAATACCGTCTACTGCATAGAGTGCGACTTTTTGCACATTTACATCGCAGTATTCGACCACAACTTTAAATTCTTCCCACCGGAAGCTAACATCTTCCCTGATGCTAAATTCCGTCATGTTGTTTACTTTATGCATATATTTGTTTTTTTGTTTACGTTGTGAGTATAATAATTTAAGAAACTTAAATAAAGTTATATAAAATAAAGTCTTTTAAGGCTTATAGACGATAGTAGAATCTTTTATAGCTCATTCATTTTGATCGAGCATTTTTTCATATTCTTTTTCGATGAATCTAATTTTGTTTTGAGCGTTTACTTCTAGTTCATGTATTTTTTCTTGTGAACTGAGTTGGGCTTCTGAAACACTTTCACATACTTCGTCAGTGATTTCTTCAAATACTTTTTTTGGATTATCTCAGTGATATTCTTTTTTCTTCCCTAAAAATCCTCAATCAATTAATCAATAATACGTAGAATCGTTTTCTTTTTTGATAGTAACATCATAATGAATATATTCTCCTCAAGAGAATGCTAATTCAAAATTCACTGCTTGATCTTCACTATTGAATTTAATTTCATTTAATTCTCCTCAACAAGAAGCTAGTGTAGCTGCTAGAGCTGTTGTTGCTAGTATATTTGCAAAGATATTTCTTTTCTTTCAGTTAGTTTCTTTTTTCTCTGAAGAGTTGTTTATAGTTGCTTTCATTGTTTGAAAAATAAAGGAATAAAATGTGTCTTATAAATTATAATTATTCTATGTTTTCTTGTCAAAAAAAATGTTAAAAAATGTGTGGAAAATGAATCTTATTTTTATAAAAAAAGTCTCAGACGTGTTTATTTTTTCCTTTCGCTTTCTCTATGCAATTAAAAGATTATATCGCTTCTAATTTAAATGACGAACAGACAGCTGCTGCTTTATATACAGACAGCTCTTCTTTGATTATCGCTTGAGCATGAAGTTGAAAAACAAGAGTATTGACCTACAAAATTGCTTATCTTATCCGATGAAAACATGTCCCTGTAGAAAGAATTCTTTGAGTTACGTTTACGAATAAGGCTGCGAACGAGATGAAAGAAAGGCTTGTAAAGTTATGAGAGGATATTTCTGCTCAGAATTTCGATGAATGGAAAGAAGAAAATGAGGAAACTATTAAAGAAGATCAGGATTATGATATGCAAGCTTTTTTGAAATCAATGCAAGCTACGAAAACTTCTCCATTTGCTTTAGATTTGAGAAAGTTAAAATGGATAGGAACTTTTCATTCTATTTTTCTTAAGATTTTAAAAGAAGATATTGAAGGACTTTGAAAGAAATTTACTAAGAGCTTTTGAATTTTAGATGCAGATGATAGCTCAAAAATTATTAAAGATATCCTTAAGAAAAAATGAGCAGAGAAGCTTTTTAAGCCTCAAGAAGTAAAAGCTTTTATTTCTACACAAAAAAATAATTGAAGAACTGCGGCTAATTTTTTACTATCAGCAGGAAATACTCAGGATGCTTTGATGTGACAAATTTATCAAGAATACGAAAAAGAATTAGAGAAATCAAATTCATTAGATTTTGATGATCTCTTACTCCTCCCCTACTTGCTTTTTAAAAAAGATGCTACAATTCTATCAAGATGGCAAAATTGTTTTGATTATATTTTGGTTGATGAGGCACAGGATACCAACCGGATTCAGTTTGAGCTTATGAAAATGCTTAGTTGAGCTTGATCTAATATAACTTTGATTGGTGATGATTTTCAGAGTATTTATGGACGGAGATGAGCATTAATGGAGAATTTTTTAAATGTGAAACGTTATTGGAGTGATATTAAAATGTTTAAACTTCAGACTAATTATCGTTCAAAACCACATATTGTTGCTGCTTGAAATCATGTTATTAAGAATAATAAAAATCAATATGAGAAAACGATTATCGCTAATAGAGAATGAAATGATAAGATTGCTGTTTTTACCCATAATAGTGATGTCGATGAGGCAGCAAATATTATTGAGTTTATTAAGCAGATGAAAGATAAAGAGAGGTTAAAGTCTTGGTGACAGGTTGCTATTTTATATAGAACAAACTCTCAATCTCAGACCTTTGAATCACTTTTTATTCAGGAAGGAATCCCTTATAAAATTTATTGAGCATTTAAGTTTTTTGAGAGAAAAGAGATAAAAGATATTTTGGCTTATCTTAGGATTATAAATAATCCTTTTGATAGTGTTTCAATAAAAAGAGTGCTAAATATTCCAAATAGAAAAATTTGAGCGACTTCGATGGAACGTTTGGAGGCTTATGCTGACCAAATGGGGGTTAGCTTGTATGAGATTTTGAGCGTGATTGCTGAGGTATGAAATGTGAAAGTATTGGAACAAGAAAATAATTTAAAAGTAACTCCTGCTGCACTTACTTGAATTACTGATTTTATGCAGCTTTATAGAGTATTAACCATTTCTGTAAAAGAGCTTAATCCTGCTGATTTAATTAATCTTTTATTAAGTAAAATTAATTATAAAGAATATCTTTTAAAAGAAGAAGGTTGATCAGAACAAGCAGCAGAAGAAAGGTATCAAAATGTTGGTCAATTAGTAAATATGGCGAGTAAGTATGAATTTTGAATGAGTAATCAAAATGAAGAGGTTGTGAATTCTTGAGAGGATTTATTAAGATGGTTTTTGGAAGAAGTAACACTTATGGTAGATACTATTGAAAATGCTGATGATAATTCGGATGCTATTAAATTAATGACAATCCATTCTTCAAAAGGGCTTGAGTTCCCAGCTGTTTTTATTGTTTGAGTCGAGGAGAATATTTTTCCGCTCTCTAGGTCTTCTCTTGATCCAAAGGAATTAGAGGAAGAAAGGAGATTAATGTATGTAGCTATAACAAGAGCAAGAGATGCTTTGTTTATTTCGCATGCTAATTCTAGAATGAAGTGGGGGCAAGTTACTATTAATATGCCAAGTCGTTTCCTAGAAGAAATTCCAGAAGAATTATTAAAACATTATGATTTAACAAACGCAATCGGTCCTAGTAGAAAATCTAATATTTCAGAATGAGATCATGTTTCACATAAGTTCTTTTGAACAGGATATGTTCTTGAAATAATGAATGATATGTGAATTGTCAGATTTGATAATCCAAAATTTGGTTTAAGGAAAATTGAGTTAAGGTTTTTGGAAGAAATTTAAAGGTATTGACAAAATTAAAAAAATCCATAATATAGTGTTATATAACTATAATGCTATTTTTATCTAAATCTTCTTTTATTACTCTTATTAAGTAACATGAGAACATTAGACTATAATCAGTGGATAGATTTTGTTGATACTGATGATGAAGCAAAAAAGAATAAAGTAAAACAACTTCGGGATTTAGTTGTTTGAAAGAATAAAGAGATTCAGGAATCTTTATTTACTCTTTTGAATGAGCATAAAAAATGTCCATTTGATTACGTTCTAGAACATCGGGATTATGAAGCCCCAGATGGTAAAAAGAAACCATGGATTAGAAGGCATTATGTTAGCACTAAAATGCATTATCTTTTAAGAGAAAAAATTCCTCAATTAAAAAAGATTCGTCATGTGACCAATTCAACTGCTGATAAGATTAAGGAATTGCTTGATTGGATGAAATATTGTGAAGAGGCGTTAAGTAAGAAGGAAGTATTTTCTCATCCAGAGGATGTAAAAGAGACTAGAGAATCAATTGTTGAATGAAAAAATCGATGAGAAGCTGTTCAGCTTACTATTAATTTTGATGAGTCTGAGAAAAAGACTGAAGATAATAGCAGCGAGAATCTGGTTGTTTCATCTGTAGAGAATGTTCAAGTGTCACCACAAAATACTGAAGGATTTCAGGTAAAGGAAGATATTAAAGAACATGCTAAAGAAGAAAAAGAGGAAACCAATACAAGCTATGAGGTGGAATGAACTTCAAGTAGCTTTGATGATAACCAAGATGATATCTATGCAAGAGATAGAGATGAACCTTGGTGGAATAGATAATTACTTTAAGAAATCAACGAGTTTTCGTGCAAATTTTGTAGCTGCTTCTGGTCAATTTGCTGTGATAAATTTTCAATCCTGAACAACTTCTTCGTCTTTGAAGATTGCTCAGGATTTTTCTATATAGTTGATTTGTGTTTTCTCTCAATCATCTCGCCCTGTTACTTCTTTCCCGTTATAAATTCAGGAATCAGAAAGAATAGCTGGGGCAATACAAATGGCTGCGACTGCTTTAGCTGTCTTTGCTAAGTTTAGGTATGTTTCATTTTTGTAGTATTGATCAAATGCTCATCAACCACCAACGAAGATGAGAAGATCATATCCAAGAGCATTAATATTTTCTAGCTTTTCAGTATTCTCTATTTGTTCTCAGAAAACACCAATTGCTGTTCATCCTTTTCAAGAAGCAATTGTGCATTCATGGCCTTGTGCTGAAAGAATTTTGTAAGGGATTCAGAATTCTTTATCTTGAAACCCATTATTAGCAACAATAAATAGGAGTTTTGCCATCTGTTCAATAAGAAAAATTAAATTATTTTTAGTTCTCTAAGTGTTTGTTCGTATTTTGTGTATTCGTTTGGATAGTGGATTTTAAGGAACTGTTTTAATAAATCTTGTCGTCATCAAAAACTTTGTAGTTTTTCTTCATCTGGTCTTACGAGCTTTTCTAGGAGATCATTCATATATTTGGAATCTTTTTTTAGCCTGAAATCTGAAAGTTTTTCTCTTAGTTTTGGATCTAAAGCTTCATCAATTCTATCATAGTCTAAATCTTTTACTTTAAGGGTAAGAATGACTTTTGTTATATCGAGTTCTGGAACTTCAAAATTTTGAAGCGAAAATAGTTTTGAAGATTCAAAAACTTGTTTTAGGAGCTGGGTATTTTGAGTATAAAGGCTTTTAAGATTTTTAGCGGTTGTTAATCAAGGAGTGTTTGATTCTAGATAATAGAGCGGTTGAGAAGCATAAAATGAGAATTCTCTTTTAGAGTATTGGAACATTCCTTTAAGATGGTTTGATTCAAGGGAACTTGTAGGCCAGATACTTCAGGTACAGAGATAGTTCTTATAGATAAATGGTGCATGCAGATGTCATGAAATAAGAGTGATATCCGGATTGTCTAAGAGTTGTTCTGAAAATGCAATATCTTTATAAGAGAACGATGAACGGTATCATGGGAATGACTCTTTATTGATGTAGTAGTGGTGAATGATTGTTAATTTTCACTCCTCTTTTATAAATCCGTTTACGAGTTGGTTAAGCTTTCAAGAGAAAATTTCGTTCTTTTCTTTTGACTCTAGAAGGCCTTCAGTTAATGGAGTTTTTCATTTTTCATAGCATTCATATTCTTCTTCGTGAAGATTAAGTGTGAATGGTAAAAAAAGTGTTTTTTCTCCTTCGATCTCAGTTAGATATGGACGGGTTATAAATTTTAATGTTCAATCTTTTTTGAGTAAATCAAAGACTTTTTTTCATTCTTCAAATACGAAATTTTCTGATAGCCAATCGTGGTTTCATGCTAAAATATAGACTTTTTTTCATTGTTCGTATAGTTCTAGAAAATATTGGAAGAGTTCTAGGAGTGCTGTCCTATCATAACTAAAATGATACACATAATCTCAAAGAAAAATAATTGTACTTTCTTCTGGTTTTGAAGAAATAAAGGCTCTTAATTGTTCAAGAACTTTTGATTTTACTTTTGCTGAAAGATGAATATCTCAGATTAAAAGCATGTTTCTTTCTTGAGTAAATTTAAGGTTTTCTAATGCATTATTTTTCCGATTTTTTTTTGTTTTTTAGAATATTTTTTAATAAGGAGAAGCATTGTTACTGAGCATATGATAGAAATAGTATTGAAGAACATCATTTGCCAGGAATTAAGATACCATCAATATGTTACCCAACAAATTCCTCAAAATGCCCAGATCCAGAACATTCGAGAAGATAATCCTTCAACGTTTTTTGTTTTAATAGTATCGATAATTTGAGGAATTGAAGGTATTGCTGCTGTTAAGCCGGCAATAACTCAAACAATTTCAAAAAACATTTTGGGTATTTTATAAATTAAAATATTTAGTATTCAATTTTATCAGTTTTTTCTTTCCGTTCTTTGAAAACTTTCATAGCTTCTTCTTTACTGAGAGTGTGAATTGGAAGTGATCTTTCTTCTAATTCTTTTTTTAATTCTTGGTAGATGAAATCATCATCAAATCCAATTTCTGCAGCATCTTTTCTTGTATTAGCAAAATAGATAGCTTTTGGTCTTGCTCGGTAAATTGCTCATAAACACATTGGACAAGGTTCACATGAAGTGTAGATGATGCAATCATCTAATTGAAAAGTTCCTAAATTTTTACAAGCATCTCTGATTGCTACGATTTCAGCGTGAGCAGTTGGATCGTTTTCACTTGTTACATGATTTGCTCATTGTCCTATAATTTCACCGTTTTTTACGATAACAGCTCAAAAGGGACCTCCTTTTCAAGCTCTCATATTTTCTAATGAGAGCTCTACGGCCTTTTGCATAAAATATTCATGGGTCTTTTCCATTGTGGAGTTTCTTTTTTCTTATAAAAGGTATTTATTATCCAATAATTTCTTTTCACATATATGGTTGTAAAACCTTTGGAATTCTGATTTTTCAATCGCTTGTTTGGTTGTTTTCTATAAGAGCTATAAGTACTCTAGGTGTTGCGATTGCAGTGTTATTCATTGTATAACAGAAATGAATTTTACCTTCTTTATCACGATATTTAAGATTAAGTCTTCTTGCTTGAAAATCTAAGAATGCTGTTACAGAATGGGTCTCTCAATATGAATTTCTTGATGGCATCCAACATTCAAGGTCGTTTGAATTATATTTTCCTATAGCTAAATCTCAGCTACAGAGTTGTAATACGCGGTATGGGAGTTCAAAATCAGATAAGACATCCATTGAATTTTGTAAGATTTGATGATAATATTGGTCTGACATTTTCTCATCTTCTGGAAGGATGATAACTTGTTCAACCTTTTGGAATTGATGTACTCTATAAAGTCCAGCAGTATCTTTTCAATATGTTCCTGCTTCACGGCGGAAACATGTTGAATATCAACAATATTTTTTAGGTAATTCTTCTTCAGAAAGGATTTCATTCATGTGATATGCAGTTACTGGAATTTCAGAAGTACCAATGAGCCATTGATCGTCTCTTTCCATCCAGTAGGCATCTTCTTCTCCTCATGGGAAGTATCCTGTACCAATTAGGCATTCAGGATTAACAATATTAGGAACTTGCATAGGGATGAATCCTCTTTCAACAAGTTTTTTGAGTGTGTATTGAAGAACTGCTTGTTCTAGAAGCATTCCATCTCATTTAAGAAAATAGCTTCTTGCTCATCAGAGTTTTACTCCCCTTTCGATATCAACCATATCATGTTTTTTCATGAGTGTTACATGATCTAATGGTTCAAAATCAAATTGAGGAATCTCTCAATAGGTTTGAACAACAACATTTTCACTATCATCTTTTCCTTCTGGTACATCTGGGTGTAGTGAAGTATTAGGCATTTTTAAGAGCTTTGATTCTAGTTTTTTTGTTATTTCTCAGTGTTTGTTTTCTAGTTCTTGGATTTTAACTTTAAGTGCTTTAGCTCCTTCATAATCTTTTTGAGCAGCAAGTTGTTTTTGTTGTGCTTTAGTTTGGTCAACTTCTAATTGAAGAGCTTTTCTTTGGTCATCTAATGCTAATACAGAATCAACATCGATATCCATATGTCTTTTTTCGCAAATTTGTTTATATGCTGTGATATCATCACGAACTTTTTTAATATCAATCATTTGTAATTATATAAGAATTTAAAAGTTATAAGAATGTTTTTAACGGCATGTTAGAGTATCGACATTGGAATTTGCTATTAAAGGATAAAGGTATTATTTTAATTTATATACAATATTAACATCAAGACTTACATTCATTTCTCCTAATGAGATATCTGATTCTCATTCAACAGTATCTAATGCTTCTTCTGCGAAAGAATTTTTAGCCATTGATGTTGTGAAGGCATAATCATAGTTTCTTTCTTCTGAGATAGAAATAGGTTTTCAAAGTTTAACTCCAGCATATTTAGCTAAATCAGAGGCTTTTTGATACGCTTTTTTGATAGCTAATTCTCTTGCTTGAGAATAAAGATCTGTCTTATCATCGATATCATAATTGATACTGTTTAGAAATACTCATGGAATCTCAGAAACTTGTGATACGATTTTTCATCAAACACCTTCGTTTTCTAGATTAGCACTTTTGATTTTAATTTCAAGAGTATGATTTGCTGTAAATCAGAGAGATTTCCTTCAGATATCTGTCCAATCGTAAGCTTCGTACACATTCATATTTGTTGTTTTGATATTAGAATTAGCAATATTATATGATTGAATAAGTTCTTTAATTTCTTTTACTTTTTCATCTACATTTTTTTGTGCTTCAGCTGTAGTTTTAGCAGTATCTTCAATCCTTAATGAAAGAATTAGGGTATCTGGAGTTGCTCTTACTTCACCATTTCATGATACTGAAATTGTATGAAGTTTATCTGCGCTTCAAGAAAAATTTGCTTTTGAAATAATTATTGCGGAAAGCAAGATCGTGCAGCATATAATACCTACCATAATAAGATTTTCTTTTTTCATGAGGTTATTTATTAGAAATAAAAGTTAGGGACTTTATGAGTTTATAAGTTTTTCTGCGTAGTGAATAACTACATAAACGTAATTTGTAGATGGATCTACTTGAAATCCAATTCAGATATAATTAAAATGAGGCATTATGATTGCTTTATAATGCGCTCCATTTTCTCATTCTTTAAGATATCAATCAAAGATTTTTTTTGTTACATCGATGAGTGTTTGAGTACAATCTCATCATGAACATTTGTATCCTCTATATCCTACGCTTTCTGAAAAGGCTGTTTTCCCTCCAGTTTCTTTAGCAAAGGAAATTCATAGATTTCAGAATCGTTCCTTTATACTATTATAATTATAGTATCAGTCACTTGAGGTCCTTGTATGAGTTCAATTGGTGATTGAATTGCTAGCAAGATAAGATGCTCGTGTATTAGCAGATTTTTCTAGATCACTGTGATATGATAGATTTGAAACTCATTTCTCTGCTCTGAGATTGTTATGCCGTGAAAGTCGAGCTTCTCTAATTTTATCAAAATCTACGTTTTGAAGTGTTTGATATGAAGTTCAATCTGAGAGTTTTTCTTGTTCGGTAGTGATATTTGTTGTTTGGTTTGTTGTAGTATTTGTTAATTTAGATTTTGAAGTAGTGATTCGGTCTTTCATCTCAGAAACTAATGTTTTTACTTCTGATTTTGTATTGTTCTTTACTTTTGGTGTGTCTAATATTGAGGCGAGAAGATCAAAATACTGAAGCTTTTTATCAGTATCCATTGATTTCATGTGGTCCTCAAATAGGGTTACAAACTTTTGAGTTTGAGATGAATAAGCAAATGAAATGTTGGATAAAAGAAGTACTCACATTAATAAAGAAAAGATTATGTTGTGTTTTTTCATGGTTATTTTGGAAATAAAATTATGTTAAAAACGGAATGTTTATTCACCAAAATGAAAGGTCTTTTAGGATTATTATAACTCCTATAATCATAAGGAATCGGAAGAAGATAGTATCAATCCATGCAGTAATATTAAAGAATTTTTCTTCTTTAAAACGGAAAACTTTTTGGATAATTAAGGCCCAGAATTTTCAACCATCTAATGCTGGAATAGGAAGAATATTCATGATTGCTAAAGCAACTGATATCATACCAGCGAATCAAATAAAACTTAAGAATCATAGATTATCAAATAATAGTTGTCCTACTTTTACTATAGCTACAGGTCATGAAAGAGAATTGATTGCTTGTTTTGTTTCCCCATTTCAGATCAATCAACCTACTCTAGCTAAAGAACTCATTGTTAGATTCCATTCAGCTTTAATTTCTTTTAATGCTTCTCGCATGGCTTTTGGTAGAGAAAATTTTATTGTAGGCATTTCATAGCTATCATATACTACTCCTAGTACACAATTTTCAGAACAAATAAATGTTGTATCTATTCCCATTTCATCTGCTCCAGAGAGGTGATAAGCAAGATTGTTAACTTCTCAACTAATTATTGAGGCCAATTGTGTTGAAAGATTTTTTGGTGTTGTTTTTTCACCGTTGATTGAAAGTATTGTTGATCATGGTTGAAGTCAAATTTCTTCTGCAATACTCTCCTCTATTACTTGATTGACAATAACATTATCTTCTGAATATTCTTTATTAAGGAGTCATTGTTTTTCTAGAAAAGAAACCGTTGGAGTTACATAACTTTCAGAATAAATTCACATATAGTTATCTGGGAGAACTGTCATAGGTTGCATTCCTACTGAAAATGCGATAGTGAATAATACTCGTGCAGTTAAAAAATTCATTGCTACTCCAGCAATAATAATAATAAGTTTTTTTCGAAGTTTAGCGTTTATAAAACTATCAGGATCATTATTCTCTGATTCATTAGTTCAATCTTCTCATTTAAGGACAACAAATCCTCATAATGGGATTCGGTTTAAAGTATATTCTGTTCATGATTTATCTTTTCGAAGTGATTTGATTCTTGGAGGAATTCAAAGTCAGAATTCTTTAACATGTACTCAAGATTTTTTTGCTGCTGTGAAGTGTCAAAGCTCGTGTAGAACGACTAAAATTATAAAAGTTAGGATTCAAAGAATAATTCACCACATATGTTAATATTTATTTATAAACTAAAGCAGAAATGAGTATAAAAAAATTAGAGTATAAAACAAGTGAAAGGTTATAATTAAAAATTAGTGAAATAAAGCTTGAAATACGGTGTGTTATGAGTATAACAATCCCCGCTGAATAAAAAGAAAAAACAAAAATGAGAAAAGAGAAACAGAAAATTTGGGACAAGGTTTTCCCGTATGTCATTGGTTTGGCTATCCTCTTGGGTTGTCTTGCTTTTAAAGGATTTGGTAGTGTCGGGGCTTCTTCTAATTTGATTATCTCTGATTCACTTGAAATTGAGAGCATATTGTTAGTCGAGTCTTCCTCATTACATGAAGTAACTTTCAGAGCCACAGGTAAGGAATTCTTACATTTCTTAGAGTACTTTCAGGAGTGTAATCCTGGAGCCGAGCTCATCAATGTACGTAGAGAAGTTGCAGGCAATCCTACTGTTATTTCCGGATATACGGTAACCTTCAAGAAATGATTTTTTTAGGGAGCTTATTTGTGAAGCTTCCTTTTCTTTTTTAAAAAAAGGTCCGAATTTTTAGTCCGGACTTTCTTTTTTGGTTATTAATATATTATCCTTGTGCTAGTTGAATATCAGCTTTTACTTTTTCTACCTCCCCTATTAGGCGTGAGATTTCTTCAATGCTTCAGAAACTTCTTACTTTTTGTAACTTTAGTTCTAAAAGGTGTAATGTTCCTTTTAGTTCAACAAGTTTGGCTAAAGGCTTCTCGGTAAGCATTGATACTGTAATTCTAACAGTTGAGGTATCAACTAATGCAATACCTTTTGAAATACTATATTTTTGTTCTCAAGATGCACTTTTTACTTGAATAATTCAAGGGGTAAGTTTTATAATAGCTGGAATTGATTTTCAATATAAACTAATCGTTCAAGATTCTCAAGGAAGCGTAATTTGCTCTATTTCTCAATCATATATTGTTGCATTTCCAGTTGTTGCGATTTTTAATTGCATTTTTATCACGTACAGAAGTAAAACTTCCCTTTAAGTATAACAATTTTCTAGAATTCAAGCAAACTTATGACCTTGTGCTTAGATAAAATGCTTGACAATTTTCGTATTTGATGATTGAATTATACTTCTCCGTTTTGTTTCATTTGTCTTTTAATGAATGATGGAGTCTCTGAATCATCTTCTACTGGATTTGATTTTTCGATAGGAGCTTCGATATCTTCAGTGCTTCTTAATGATCTTGTAATATAGTTATCTGCTTGTTTTTTGACCTCTTCTCTTGGTTGTTGTCTTCCAGTAATAGGATTTCCCCAGATATTTACGCTAGGCTTTTTGATTACAGAACCAGTTTCTTGTTCTTCAAATCCTGTTGCGATGATTGTTACTTTTACTTCATCTTCGAATGATTCATCGAAACTCATTCCCCAAATCATTTCTGCTTCAGGATCAAGAATCTCTTCAACGATAGATGCAGCTTCTTGAACTTCAATTGGAGTCAAATCATTACCTCCAGATACAGCAAAGATAACTTTCTTTGCTCCATCAAGATTTGTTTCAAGAAGTGGATTCTCGATAGCTTCTCTTGCAGCATCCACTGCTCTCTTTTCTCCAGCACCGTAACCGATTCAAAGTAATGCATTTCATGAACCAACCATTACATTTTTAATATCAGCAAAGTCGATGTTGATATCACCTGGTTTTGTAATAAGATCTGAAATACCTTGAACTCCAAGATATAATACCTTATCAATCATAGTGAATGCTTGTTTGAAGGTCGTTTTTTTGTCAACTAAGTTATAGATTTTATCGTTAGGAATAACGATTAGGGTATCTACAACTTCTTTCATTCTTTTAAGTCCTTCTTCAGCATTAGCTGCTCTCTTTTTTCCTTCGAATGAGAAAGGTTTAGTAACGATACCAACAGTTAAGATTCCTAATTCTTTTGCAATATTTGCAACAACAGGAGCTGCTCATGTTCCAGTTCCTCCTCCCATACCAGCAGTGATGAATACCATATCAGTATCTTGAAGCACTGATTTAATATTCATTTCATCTTCTTCAGCTGATTTTCTTCAGATATCTGGATTAGCTCAAGCACCAAGACCTTTTGTGATGTTAAGTCAAATATTAACTTTCTTTTGTGCTAGGTTTGTAGCTAAGTCTTGTGCGTCTGTATTTACAGCAACGAATTCTACACCATCTAGTCCTTCTTGGATCATTCTATTTAAAGCTTTATTTCCACATCCTCAAACTCAAAATACTTTAATTTTAGCTCCTGGAACAAATTCGGGCATAATTTCATTAATAACCATGTTTAATAATTCATAAGAATATAAAGAAGATTTATTTTTCGAATTTATTTTTTATTTATTAGAAGAGATCTTTTATCCATCCTCCGAATTTATTTAATACTTTTCCTGGTCTGAATGACATCTTTCTAGAAGATACATCCATGTATTTATTAGACCAGTAATAAATTCATAAGAGGTTGATAAATTGAATATTTAAAGAGAGATCTCATACATCAACTAATAAATCTTTTCCATAGAAGGTTGCTAGTTTAAATACATTTTTAGCTAAGTAATCGAGATTTTGCATTTTACTTCCACCTCCTATTAATAAGATTCATCATGGAAGTCTTCAATCTTTTTCGATTCTTTCAAGATGTTGATTTATCTTTAAGAAAATTTCTTCATATCTTGCATTAATAATCTCAGTTAAGAACGCGATATCCATTTCCGTATCTTTTGTTATACCATCAGTTATCATTGCTAAACCATGGGTTCTCTTTATCTCTTCAGCTTCTTTGATATCGATTTGCATTCCTATAGAAATATCCTTTGTTACGTTTTCTCATCCCATAGGAATTGTTCCGTATCCTAATGGATATCAGTCTTCATAAATTACGTAACTTGTTTGGTTTTTACCGATATCAACAAGTACTGTTCAAAGATCTTTATGATCATAATCTATAGTAATTTCTGTTGCAGCTATGATGTTAGGGATTACGTCTGATATTGTTAATCATACTTTATCGAAAGCATCAACTAATCCTGTATAGAAATTTTTAGGAAGTAAGAATACATCAGCCATAAGTTCTAGTTTCTTACATTTAAGTCCTATTGGATCTTTTTCTCTTTTTTCTTCATCAATAATCCAGCATACAGGAACAATCTTAATTGTTTCGTAGTTATTCTTGCTTGATATCTCAGCAACAATTCTTGATAAATGATCTATATCATCTCCTCAAACCTCCTCTTGCATTATTCTTTTTCATTCTATGATTCTATGAACAAGCATTTCTGGATGAGAGACTCAAACGACAACTTCTTCAATGAAGTCACCTCATAATTTTTTAATAAAGTTCTCTATAATTTTGTTGATTGTTGTCGTAAATGCTTCGGCATCAAGAATTTTTCATTTTTTCAATCAGAGGGCAGGTTCCATTTGCTTTGCAAGGATGATATCTTTTTCATTGTCTTTTCAAAAAACAACAGCCTTGATTGTATCATTCCCGATATCAAATACCGCTTTAATGTCTCTCATAGATATTCGGCTATATAAAATAAAAGTTAATCTTTAACAATCACACTTTTAGAAATATTAAAAAAAAAGACAATAGCTTTTTTTGCTATTATGATAGCTTTAAGTTATCATTAATTTTTACGGTATCTATCTTTTAGTTATCGGCTTTAAAGAATAGGTCTGAATACCATTTTCTCTTGTCATAATAGAATTTTAGGATTCATTTTTCAGTAATAATTCATTCATGAGTTACAGGATTTTTTTCTTTGATTTTTGCAATACGTTTACCCCATCGTTTTTGTAGAAAATTTTCAAAATTATCTCAAAATGATCATGAAAAAGATCTCTCAAAATATTCTTTTATTTTTCAATTTCACATTGTGTATTTGTTTCATAGAAAAATTGTTTGATTCTCTGGATATTGAGGAAGAAAGTTCTTTACTCGTTTGTTGTTTTTATAGATTGTGATAATTTTTTCATAATAGAGAGGAACAAGATGAGTTATCCGATATGGGAGATAGATATCTTTTTTTGATTGAAGAAGTTTTTCTAGATTGCTATGATCTTCATCAACAAAGAAACTGAGGCAGAACTTTTTTCTTTCGTTGTTTTTGCTTCTTTTTAATCAGTACATAAAAAATAGTATGCTCATGAAAAATCTTGCTGTTCGAACTCTTCAGTTTTCACAAATCACAAAAAGATCAATATCTGAATCCTCTTTTAATGCGTTGAAGGTGATACTATTTGCGAGATATATTTCTTTAATGAATGGAAGATTTCTATACAAAAAACTTCGTTTATTTATAAATCTGAGGTATTCATCATGATAAGGTGATTTATTGGTTCGTGAAAAAATATTGCTTAATTTTTCTTTTTTTAGAGATTTTTTGTTGTAGAAAAAATATTCTTTATTAAGAGGTATTGGATAATTCATTACCTCATAAAAATGAAGTGGATTATTTTCATGTGTTTCGTTCTTTACAGGTTGTGTTATCATCATTATATTTTCTACAAAGTTTTTTCTTTATCATTCATGTTCTTGCATCGAAGAATACTTGTCAGAACTCTTGTCTTGAAGTTGGATTTCAGGCTTTATCTCTTCAATTAAGATACATGTTTATAACTCATGTTGCTAGAAGTGTTGATCATGATTTTATTTCGAATCAGTTTTGGTTTCCTTTTGAAATTAGAGATGGAAGCATATTTATTTCAGAAAAACTTGGAACAACTTCTGTAGAGAATCTTGTTTTTTGCATACAATAGGTATAATCATTGAGCGTCTTTTTTAGATATGTTGTTGTGACAGTTCATGAAGTGTATTTTAGTTCAAATCATGAGTTTATCATTTTAATAGAGTAACCATCTGGAATAATATCACCTGAAAGTACTCTTGAGGTCGATGCATAGTATACCCAATCAGACAAATCACTATAAAAAGAGTTGATACAGCTCTCTGAATATGCTCTATCGGCTTCTAGTGTGGACATATATCTCATTCACATCCACATCAAAATAACAATGATGAGGAGCACTAATAGCATTTCTATAAGTGTAAACCCTTTATGTTTTTGCATGATATTTTGTATTTTAAATTCTATATATTGTTAAGTGTTCTGATTACGTATCTGTTTGTTGTATCATCTTTATCCATTAATACTAATGGTTTTTGAGCATTAACGATATTAAATACTAATGTATCTGAAGACATTGTTCTAATAAAATCTGTTACATATCTACCATTAATTGCAAATGAGATTGGTTCGCAATCGATTATTGCAGGGATTTCTGTTGTACCAGCTCCTTTATCAGTATCTCATGATGTAATAATAACTTTTGATTCTTGTGTTTGGATTGCAACATAGTTATTAATATCTCTTGTAAGAATAGCGATCTTTTTAATAGCATTTTCACAATCTTTTTTATCTAACATGATTGTTCATGTAAATTGTGTTGGAAGCACTTCTTCTTTTTCATAATCAGGGAATGTTCATTGAATAAGAAGTGATGTTGCAATTACTTTTATTCCTTCAATTTCGAATTCAAAAGCAACTAAATTATCTGAATATTTTAGACTTATATCTGGTATCTCTTTTTCTGCAGCGTATTTGATAATTTGTCCAATATCAGCAATAGCTACTTTAGGGATAATTAATGAAAAATCTTGTGAGTTTGTATTTATTGTTTTAAATTCTGAAAGTCTGAAACTATCTGTTCAAACAAAGATGATTTTATGTTGTCAGTCTTCTTGTTTTGATTTGATTACTAAACCTGTTAGTGCAGGAGAGAAACTTTTTTCTGTGATAGCATATTCAACTTTTTCTAATCCTTTAACAAAAATAGATGTATCGATAGTGATAGCATTTGTTTGAGGAACTTCTGGTAGAGCCACATATTCTGATGCTGGGATTCCGTTGATTGTGAAGACATCTTTTGCTGTTTTTATCTTCATTATATTTGTTTTTTGATCTACTGAAAATTCTACAGTATCATTATCGATTGATTTAAGGATATCCATAAATGTTTTTGCGTTAACTGTAATAGCTCCTTCCATTTGAACAGTACATGGTTGTTCGATTTCGATGTATTTTTCCATGTCACTTGCTCTAATTGTTAAGGTATCAATAGAAGCTTTTAAGTAAATGTTTTGTAAAATTGGAAGTGTTGAATTTTTTGAAACAAATCTTGATGCAATATCAAGCATTCCAATTACATTTTTTAACTCTAAACTGATTTTCATTACAAAAAACATTAATGAATATAAAATGTATTCATTTCCAATGTAATGTTTTAGAAGAGCAATTCAACCTCAATTGACTTAAAAAAAATTTTATGATTAAGATGTGGTATCATCTTTTTGATTTCAAAATTGACTTTTTTGAAAAACGATATATAATTATTGTATAAATATTTTTAGATTTTAATAATCTTTATTATGTCTAATCTAGAAACCGCTCGCTCTGTTTGAGAGACAACACAAAATGTATTTGATAAGATTGATGATAAAGAAAAAAAGGAAGGATTTAGAAGTTTGATTGATGATATTGAACAAAATGATCAGATTAAGAAATTAAAAGATACTTGGGATTCAATGACAGAGAAACAAAAGCATAAACTTTATAAGAGAGATGCTATGACGCTTTGAAGTTTTATTAGACGTGGTACTCCTGCTTTTACAGTGATTGATTATACTTATCATTGAGTTGTGAATTATAAGAATAATTGATGAAAAAACGCTGCTAAGTATGCTCTTTTAGAAACCTTACCTTGTAGATTCTTAGTTGAGTTAGGAATTCTAAAAAAGCCAGAAGACTTAACAGATGAACAATTAATTAAAGATGTTAAAAAAGATGCTAAGAATATGAATCTTTATCTTTGAGCAGCAGAAACAGCATGTGTTGTAATCCCTGATGCTCAAGCAGCAGTTCCTTTTATTCAAATGTTAAGACATTATACTAAATGGTATGAAAAACATGGAACTGAGGTTATGATTGATAAATTAAATGAAGAAAAAAAGTCAGCGATTACAGAAAAAACAAGTAGTGAATTAGCTGAAGTTCTTCAAATGGATGAGAATGAAGAGAAAAAAGCAGCATAAAATAAAAAATTCTTTTTTGTGAAAAGCCTCTTAAAAAAAGAGGCTTTTAAAATTAATAAAGTTTTTTAATACACTTTCTCAATCAGCATACCAATGGTATTGATGATCTCTTTGTTGGCCATCTGGTTATATTTTACCCAATCCACATACGTTGGATGGTACTTTTTAGGATCGAGAATTTCTGGTTCAATTACATGCTCAGGAACTGGTGTATTGTTGATAAACCGTTCGTGTAATATTTTTAGTAGACCAAAAATTTTTTCTGAAGTAAAAATGTATTCGTCGACTTTTTTATTCAATCCACTGTAACCATTCTCCACAACATAACAAGTAATTAGTGTTATGATAGGTTTTGATTCCAGAAAGACGTTTGAGAAGTACTTAAGGGTTTCTCTACTATTATAGTCTTTGATAATAGAAATCCCCTCGTGCATCGTGGCAAATTTTGTACAAAGCTGTTTTGCCTGCATTTTAATTTTACTAGGGCGCCTTTCGGCAGTCCTGGGTAGAAACAAAGAACCTTCTTGTAAATTTCTTTCCATATACTATTTTTTGTATTTTGTTTTGGGAATTAATTGATAATCATTTACTTTTTAAAAACAAGATGTTTTTTATGCGATTTTTTCAGTGGGAAAATGAGATATATTCGGTAATATGTACTATGTTTTTAAAAGAATAATTGGTGTTATTACATCTTTTTAATAATAATCATACCTCAGATAAAGCTTCAGATTAGAACTGTTAGTAATCCTTTATAAAAAATATCAAAATTTTTAGCAACATTTTCGTCAAAATATTTTTTCCATAATTCCATAACTTCTTTTTCTTTTATTAACTTTCATTCTCCATCAACCAATGAATAAGATCAGTTTTCTAGTTTTCAATACTTTTGTGTATCTTTCATAATTTCATTTATGATTTCTTTCAATCTCCATTCTATATCTTTTTTTCAGTAGTAAGCTTCTAGGTTTTCCATATCTCTACTTTCCATAAAAATATTTAGCTGTTGATCTAATTTTTTATTCATTTCAGAAAAATACTATGAATATACCTCTTTTATTAGAGTGTTAACCTTATCTAATTTAAGTTTTATTTCTTGACCAAATTCACAATATTCAAATGAATCATTTGAAATTTTATCTATTATTTGGGTAAGTTGTTCCTTATATACATCTTCTCAATAGAAACTAATTAAGTTTTTTATTCATTCTTGTCTAAAGTATCACTCTAAATGCTTATCGAGCTGCTGTCTTAAATGTTCTTTTTGAAAAGGAGTTGTATCATTATTCAATGATATAATTATATTGAATTTAGTATTTTCACGAACAGCATGCTTTTTTTTATTATAATGGTGTCTTGCTCAAAATGCAGCATTAGCCTCTTGTGTAGGAAGTAATGCCATTGAGGCAATTGCTCATCATAAAATAATATTTTTTGCTTTTCACATTATAAACAATGAATAGAATAAAATAACTATCAATTCTATTATAATCAAAATGAAATCAACAGTCAAAAAACCAAGCTTTATATATTACATATTAATATTTAAATTTTCGTTGCATTTGTCGGTTGATATAACTATATTAATATTGTCTTAATAAAAAGTGTATATGGATAAACAAGTACAAAATGAATTGAAGGAAGCTTATTTGGCTGTTTTTGATGAGAATGGCTATGTTAAGCAATGTGGGAGAGAAGCTTGTATTCGCTTGATTAAGCTTGTAGAGCCTTACAGCTCTGAGGAGGTTGGTCGCGAGGATACAGGAATGATCAATGTTGAGGTAATGAAGAAGGTTTACAATGAGCTCATGGCTCATTAATCTGAGAACTTGCGCGTTGGTTAATAATCGATGCGCTTTTTTTGATTAAAAAAAAGAAGCAGATGATTAATCTACTTCAAATTCCCGAAGAGAAGATGTTTATGTAGATGCCATATGAAAGCTATACAAGCTATTAACAAGTATAGTATCTCATGCTTTAGGCAAACCTAAAGAGAAAGATTACCATGAGATAGCAAATCTTATTATTTTTTATCTTAAATAGAGATTTAAGAGTGGGATATATTATCACTATAGGAACCTCTCCGATATGAATGTTGAGCTATATCCAACAATACCAAGATCGAATTGCCTCATCTACTATTTTCTAGACATTGCCTTTAAAAGTATTCACTATCACATAATAGATAAATAAGGTAACAATATAGGTTATATCATGCTTACTACTATTTTAAAGCGAGATAGAGAATAAAAGAATCTTTTAAAAGATAACTAGAATCGATTATCCGTTGTACCAATAGTCATTTAAACTAAAGATAAGAGAGCTTAAATCTTAGGAAAGCCACTCAAGGATAATTTCAACCTTAATTACCGCTCCCCTACACTATCAAGATAGAATAGAGATATTATTATAGATTGTTGGATTCAATCTATAACGTATAGAATGATTTGCACATTCTGCAAAGATAATTAAAGCAAATAAAGTACAATTCTCTTACATAAACATATATTAAAGATCTCTCTAGTTCCAGCAAGAAATTCTTATGTTTCTTGATGACGTTATTATTATACTCCAAAAAAAATTATTTTGCAAATTTTTTTACACTTTTTTTTAGTAAATTGTTTTTATAGCTTTAGAATTGGAGAAAACTTATTCTTTTTTTCTAGAAAACACAAAAAATATTCCTATTTTGAGTTTTTTTTATGAAATAAAAAAACGACTCCTTTGAAAAAGGAGCCAATCTTTTATAATAGTCATTTTATATCATTGGTTATTTTTTGTGGAGTAATTCCTAATGCTTCAAGGAACTCGTCCGCATTATATCTGTCATAGAATTCTTTCTTTAAACCATAGTTTTTTACTTTCATAGACGTTGGTGCATAGTAACTTGCTATTTTATATCCGAAACCTCCTTCAAGGATACCATCTTCTAGTGTTATCACTAGTTCGTGGTTTTTCTTTAGTTCTTCTAATAATTTTTCATCAATTCAGGAAGCGAATCTTGGATTAATGAGTGTCGGTGTAAATCAGAGGCTGTTTTCTATTTCTTTTGCTAGCTTCTCCCCTATTTGATAGAAATCTCAAAGTGCTATAATTGCAACTTTTTCTCATTCTTGTTCAACCTTAAAGGTATTAATAGCATCAAATGAAATGTCGGCATTACGTCAATCATTAATAACTTCGTTTCAAGGAATAAGAATCATTACTGGATGTTCTCTTTGTTCAATAGACCATTCTAACATATTAAGGTATTCTTGTTTAGAACTTGGGGCTAAGAGGATAAGATTTGGAATATTAGAGAAGATTGAGTAATTAAAGATTCCTAGGTGGGTAACATCATTGAGTCACCAAACAGATGAATAGTTAAGAAGTATTGTTGCAGGATTGTTGTTAATACAAAGATCTTGTGAAATTTGGTCGTAGGTTCTCTGGATAAATGTTGAATTAGTTCAAAGAATAGGTTTTCATCAGTTTTTTGAAACTCATGAAATTAATGCAACTGCTTGTTCTTCTGCAATTCCTACATCTACAAATTGTTTTCCAGCCTGTTTTCTCTTATCTTCAGAGAATCCAATAGCCATTGGCATCGCCGGAGTTACCACCACTACTCTATTATCTTTCTTAATCTTTTCTAGAAGATAATCTGAGGTGATGCTTAGATAATTTTCTCAGCTTCAAAAATCAATTGTTGGTTTTCATGTTTTTTCGTCAAAAGGCATACACCAATGCCATCCTTCTTTGTTTTCTTCTGCTATTTTGTATCCTTTTCCTTTTTTTGTGTTTATGTGTACAACGATAGGATGATCAATATCTTTTACTTTCTGGAATAATGAAATTAGTTTTTCGATATTATTTCCTTCGTTTTCGTAGATATAATCTAATCCCATGGCTTTAAAGAGATTATTTTTAGCTTCTCAGTTTGTATTACGTAGCTCTTCTAGATTCTTATAAAGTCCGCCATGGATTTCTGCAATCGCTTGTTGGTTATCGTTTACAAGAATTATGAGATTTGAATTAAGCTCAGATCATGCAAAATCTAGTCCTTCAAGTGCTTCTCATCATGAAAGTGAACCATCTCAGATTACTGCTATAATGTTTTCTTTATCACCTTTTAGATCTCTTCCCTTAGCTAATCAAGTTGCTAGAGAAATTGAGGTTGAAGTATGTCCTACATTAAAAAAGTCATGTTCACTTTCTTCTGGATTGGTATATCAAGAAACCTCATGAAAATGAGATTCATCAATGTAGGCATCTTTTCTTCCTGTTAACATTTTATGGGGATAGGATTGATGAGAGACATCAAATACAAATTTATCGATAGGTGAATTAAATACATAATGCATTGCTATTTCTGCTTCAACCATTCAGAAATTTGGTCAGAAATGTCATCAACATTTTGTTAGTCTATTCATTAGTGCATCTCTTATATCTTGTGCTAGTGTTTTGAGCTCTTCGTTGTTTAGTTTTTTAACATCTTTAGGTCCGTTGATGGTCTTTAATATTTCGTACATTGTAGTTTTTTAGATATAAAGTATATTGTATCATTACGTATTTATTCTGGTTTTACAATACCTAAAATTATCAAGTGATGCATAATTCTCTTATTTTTTGACTATTTAAATTTTTTTGTATATAATTTGATTATAGAGTTTATATGTAGTAATTTTGAAGATTTTAGCTTTTTTAATTAGAGTTTAACATGAAAATAGCAATTAAAAGTGTTAAATGAACTTTTCATGAGATAGCTGCAAGGCAATATTTTCCTAATCAGCAAGTTATTGATATTCTTGAAAAGACAGATATTCAATCACTTTTAAAGGATGTCGAAGATTGAACGGCAGATTATTGAGTGATTGAAATTGAAAATACGATTACTTGAACAATTTATAATCATCTTCATTATTTGAGGAATGCGAATGTATCAATCATTTGAGAGACTTATCTTAATGTTGATAAAAATCTTTCAGCATTACCAGGCGTATCCTTTAATGATATTAAATATGTATGTTGAGAACATACAGCAATAGAACAAACTCGTAGTTTCTTTGAAAAATATCCTAATATTACGATTATTGAATGTGGAAATTTATCAATCGCTTGACGTAATATTAAAGAAAAGAATTTAATGGATGCTTGATTGATTGGAGGAAGATTAGCAGCTAAGATGTATTGATTTAATATTTTGATTGATAAAATAGAATCAGAAATTAAGAATTATACAAGATTTGTTATTGTTAAAAGAAAAGCAGAAGTTAGCGAAAATAAAGATTTCAATAAGGCTACATTACATATTGTTATTCCTAATCAGATTTGAAGTCTTATGAAGATACTTTGAGTTATTACAGCATATGATATTAATTTAACAAAGATTGAGTCTGTTCCGATTCATTGAGAACCATTTCATTATAGTTTCTATATTGATATTGGATTTACTTATAAACAATCGTATGAAGGAATGTTGGCTGCTGTTAGACCACTAGCTAAAGAACTCGATGTTCTTTGAGAATATAAAGCTAATGATAAGATTATGTCAGAAAACTAATTAAATATCTAAGCTCTACTTACTTTGCAGAGCTTTTTTTGTTTTTTTCTTTTTTCTTTGTTTTC